>DASWOH010000102.1:0-3101 GCA_036398815.1 Rhizobium sp.
GCAGTCGACGCTGGAATTCTTTCTGTCCGGATCTATGGCGAAGGTCATTACGCTACTTGCGGTCGTCGGAATTCTGATGCTGCGCCCGCAGGGGCTCTTCGCCCTCAAGGTCCGGAAGTGAAAAGGCCAAACTTATGACCGCGAAAGTTACCAACGAAACCCAGCGTTTTGTAAATCGATCCGAATTGCTTGGGATCCTTGTGCTGGCCGCGCTGCTGGTTGTGATTCTCCCGCTGACGCTGGACGTGTTCAGACTGAATCTGGTCGCGAAATACCTGACCTATGCCTTCGTGGCGCTGGGTCTGGTGGTCTGCTGGGGTTACGGCGGAATTCTCAGCCTTGGGCAGGGCGTATTTTTTGGTCTCGGCGGTTACTGCATGGCGATGTTTCTCAAACTTGAAGCATCAAGCGTCGAAAACACCAAGATTCAATCGACGCCGGGTATCCCCGACTTCATGGATTGGAATCAGATCACCCAGCTGCCGTACTTTTGGCGGCCGTTTCACAGTCTAACGTTCACGATCATCGCAATCATCGTCGTTCCCGCGATATTTGCCTTCATCATTGGCGCGGCGATGTTCAAGCGCCGCGTCGGCGGTACCTATTTCGCGATCATCACCCAGGCGATCGCCGCGATTATGACCATTCTGATCGTTGGTCAGCAGGGCTACACAGGCGGCATCAACGGTATGACCGACCTGCGGACCCTGAAAGGATGGGACATCCGGCCCGATCACGCCAAGGTCATTCTGTATTTCTTCGAGGTCGGCATTCTATTCGTCTGTATCTTCATCGCCCAGTATATCCGTCATTCAAAGCTCGGACGCATCCTGGTCGCGATGAGGGACAAAGAAGATCGTGTTCGGTTCTCTGGCTATAGCGTCGCCAATTTCAAGATCTTTGCATTCTGCATTGCAGCCGTGTTCGCAGCGATAGGCGGCGCGATGTTCACGCTCGAAATCGGTTTCATGTCGCCGTCCTTTGTCGGCATCGTTCCATCGATCGAAATGGTTATCTACGCGGCTGTCGGCGGACGGATGTCTATTCTGGGTGCCGTCTACGGCACGCTTCTGGTGAATTACGCCAAGACGAGCCTTTCGGAATCCTTCCCGGAGTTGTGGCTCTTCGGTCTCGGCGGTTTGTTCATCGCTGTTGTGCTGGCTTTCCCGAATGGTTTGGCCGGGATCTGGAATGACTATGTGCAGCCTCCTATCGACCGTCTGATTTTTGGCCGCAAACCAAAGGCCGGCTGGAGTGACGGAGTCGCCGACACCACGCCGGCGGAATAGGAGAAAGACGATGCTTATCGGTCATCAGCCCCCCGAGTTTCTGCTCGCCGTCGAAGGGCTCACGGTGTCTTTCGATGGCTTCAAGGCGGTGAATGATTTGTCCTTTTACGTGGACGAGAACGAAATTCGCGTCATCATCGGTCCGAACGGGGCAGGTAAAACCACGGTTCTCGACTTGATCTGCGGAAAGACGAAGGCAACGTCCGGCTCCATTCAGTTCCGCGGACAGGAGTTGACCAAGCTGAAGGAGAACGAGATCGTTCAGGCGGGAGTCGGACGCAAATTCCAGACTCCGTCGATCTATGATGATCTGACAGTTTTCGAGAATCTCGAAATTTCCTTTCCGCGGGGTCGAACAGTGTTCGGCGCGTTGACATTCAAGCGTGACGCTCCCGTGCGTGAGCGCGTTGAAGAGGTGGCGGAGATGATCTTTCTGAAGGATCGTCTCGACATGAAGGCGGAGCTGCTCAGCCACGGCCAGAAGCAGTGGTTGGAAATCGGGATGCTTCTGATACAGGATCCGGACCTCCTGATGCTGGACGAACCGGTAGCAGGCATGAGTGTCAGCGAACGCACCAAAACCGCCGAACTTCTTAACCGCATCATCAAGGACCGTTCGGTGCTGGTGATCGAACACGACATGAAGTTCGTCGAGGACATCGCACACAAGGTTACCGTGCTGCATCAGGGACAAATCCTTTCGGAAGGTTCAATGGAAACCGTCAAGAACGATCCAAAAGTGATCGAAGTCTATCTCGGCCATTGAAACTCAAGGCTCGGACAAGGAATACCGCGAATGCTGGCGATCTCGGATCTTCATGTCGCTTATGGTCAAAGCGAGGTTCTGCACGGCCTCAATGTGTCGGTTGCAGCCAATGAAATTGTGGCCATCATGGGCCGCAACGGCATGGGCAAAACCACGCTGATGAAATCGCTGATGGGAATCGTGCCGACCAAAAGCGGTTCGGTCGAGATGGACGGCGCGGTGCTCACTAAGCTCAAGAGCTATGAGCGCGTCGCCAAGGGTTTGGCTTATGTGCCGCAGGGCCGCATGATCTTCTCGACCATGACGGTAGAGGAGAATATCGAGACTGGACTGGTTACCTCCGGCGACAAGGAGGTACCGGGCGACATCTACGAACTGTTTCCTGTGCTTCTCGAAATGAAAAAACGGCGCGGCGGCAATCTTTCCGGCGGTCAACAGCAGCAGCTCGCGATTGCACGCGCGCTTGCCACCAAGCCGAAGGTTCTTCTGCTCGATGAGCCGACTGAGGGTATCCAGCCTTCGATCATTCGCGAAATGGCCCGCACGCTAAAGCGCATTCGCGACGAGCGCGGTCTGTCCATCATTGTATCCGAGCAGGTTTTGAATTTCGCGCTCGATGTGGCGGACCGCGTCATTGTGATCGAGAACGGCGAGATCGTGCGCGACGAAAAACGCGAAGGGATCGATGCCGCACAGGTCGCAAAATATCTTTCGGTCTGAACTATCCAGAAACTGTCGTTTGTAACCAAGGGGAGCATCACTAATGCCCGATACGCTGATCTCGGTCGATCTGTCCAAGCCGGCCACGGAGAATGAATACCTTCATAATCGCTGGCACCCGGATATTCCGATCGCCACTTGGGTAGAGCCCGGTGCCGACTTCCTTGTCGAAACTGTGGATTGGACCGGTGGCGCCATCGCTAATAATGAATCGGCCGATGACATCCGCGACGTCGATCTGTCCACCGTGCATTACCTGTCGGGTCCCATCGGCATTAAGGGAGCCAAACCGGGTGATCTTCTGGTCGTCGATATCCTCGATGCCG
>DASWOH010000103.1:0-23943 GCA_036398815.1 Rhizobium sp.
GCCCTGACGACGACCCAGGTGGCAGCACTGAACTCAACCCAGATCGCGGCCCTGCGGATGGACGATCTGGAGACGTTCTCGACCGCCGATATCGCGGCGATCAGTTCGAGCGCCATGTCGGGATTGTCCACGGACACGATAGCCGCCCTGTCGACGGACCAGATTGCCGCCTTGGGCACGGCCGGCCTTGCCGGCCTGACCACCACGCAGATCGCCGCTCTGGGCACAAGCCAGGTCGAAGCCTTGACCACTGCTCAGATCGGCGCGCTTGGTTCCAAGCAGATTGCGGCCCTGAGCACCGCCGATATCGCGGCTCTCTCGACTGCGCAGATCGCGGCCCTGAGCACGGCCGGCATCGCGGGTCTTTCCACCACGCAGATTACGGCATTGAGCACCGACCAGGCCGAAGCTCTGACGACGACCCAGGTGGCGGCGCTGAACTCAACCCAGATCGCGGCCCTGGGGATGGACGATCTGGAGACGTTCTCGACCGCCGACATCGCGGCGATCAGTTCGAGCGCAATGTCGGGATTGTCCACGGACACGATAGCCGCCCTGTCGAGCGAGCAGATCGCCGCTTTGGGCACGGCCGGCCTTGCCGGCCTGACCACCACGCAGATCGCCGCCCTAAGCACAAGCCAGGTCGAAGCCTTGACCGCCGCCCAGATCGGCGCGCTTGGTTCCAAGCAGATTGCGGTCCTGAGTGCAGCCGATATCGCGGCGTTCTCCACCGTGCAGATTGCTGCTTTGAGCACGGCCGGCATCGCGGGTCTGACCACTGCGCAGATTGCCGCATTGAGCACCGACCAGACTGAGGCCCTGACGACGGCCCAGATAGGCGCCCTCAGTTCCAACCAGATTGCGGCTCTGGGAACGGACGATCTTGAGATGTTCTCGACCGCCGATATCGCGGCGATCAGCTCGAACGCCATACCCGGATTGTCCACGGACACGATAGCCGCCCTCTCGACCGAGCAGATTGCTGCCCTGAGCACGGCTGGCATTGCAGGATTGACCACCGCGCAGATCGTCGCGTTGAGTACCGACCAGGCCGAGGCCCTGACGGCGACCCAGGTAGGCGCTCTCAGTTCCAAGCAGATTGCGATCCTGGGGACGGACGCTCTTGAGACGTTCTCGACCGCCGACATCGCGGCGATCAGTTCGAGCGCCATACCCGGATTGTCCACCGCCACGATAGCAGCCTTCTCGACTGCGCAGATTGCCGCTCTGGGCACGGCTGGCATTGCCGGATTGACCACCACGCAGATCGTCACGTTGAGCACGGACCAGGTCGAGGCCTTGACGACGGCTCAGGTCGGGGCCCTCGGTTCGAAGCAGGTTGCGGTCCTGAGCACCGCCGATATCGCAACCTTGTCGACCGCACAGGTCGCGGCCCTGAGCACGGCCGGCATCGCGGGCCTGAGCAGCGTTCAGGTCGGTGCCCTGAGCATCGAGCAGATTGAAGCGCTTTCCACCGGCCAGATTGCCGCCTTGAGTTCGTCCGGCATCGCGGGCCTCACCACGGACGATCTGGAGACATTCTCAGCCGCCGATATCGCGGCGATCAGCTCCAGTGCCGTATCGGGATTGTCCACGGGTTTTATCGCGACGCTTTCCACGGCTGAAATTGCCGCTTTGGGCACGGCCAGCATCGCCGGTTTGAGCAGCGCCCAGGTCGCAGTCCTGAGCATCGAGCAGATTGAAGCGCTCTCCACCACCCAGATTGCCGCCTTGAGTTCGGCCGGTGTCGCGGGCTTGTCCACGGAAGATCTGGGAACCTTCTCAACCGAAGAACTCGTGGCGATCAGCTCGAACTCCATATCGGGATTGTCCACGGACTTTATCACCGCCTTGTCCAGCGAGCAGATCGCCGTCCTGACCGCAAACCAGGTCGCTTCGCTGAGTTACAAGCAGGTGGCGGCCATGAGCACCGATCAAATCGCGGCCCTGTCCACGTCGCAGATCAGTGCCCTGAACGCAGTACAGCTTGCCGCGCTGGACGCGGAGGATCTCGCTCTCTTCTCCACCGATCAAATCATCCTCCTGAATTCCAGCGCGATCGCGGGGTTAACCACCAGCGTCATCGCCAGCCTGACGACGGAGCAGGCAGAAGCCTTGACCTCAAGCCAGGTGAGCGGCCTGACTTCGGCGCAGGTTGCGGCCTTGACCACGCAGGAGCTCGCAACCTTCTCAACCGCCGACATCGCGTCGTTCAGCTCAACCGGCGTGGCGGGATTGTCGACGCAGGACATTGCGAGCCTGTCGAGCGAGCAATTGGATACACTGATGAAATCCCAGATGGGCCATCTGAACTCGGATCAGATAGCCGCGGTCATTTCGCTTTATCTGAATGCCTGATCCCTGTTTTGACCAGGTTGCGATCTCGACGATGCTTGCGAAACGAAGCGGACTGCTTGCTGCTGGTCGTGACCCGTTGGAAACTCAAGGGCAGCGGGTTTTCACCTCGAGCCGATACGCGGCTCGCCGCGGCGAGGCCGATCCGATGCTCCCGGAGATCCAGATCTTCAATCTGAAATCGGAGGTTTCGCTGAAGCGGCGTCTGCTTGGCATGTTTAAAGCAAGCTAGCGCAGTTAACTATGGGTAACCTTTCGCAAAGGGTTGCAACGCCGGCCGTCAATTCGTGGGATGTCCATGGTCACCAATGATGCATCAGCTCCAGCTCCAGCTCCAGCTCCAGCTCCAGTTCCCGTTCCGTCTCTTGCCGGAATTTTGGAGCTCGCGCGCACTCAGCGCCTTTCCTTCACGGATTTGTTCCAGTTCGCCGAAAGCCGGAGTGCCGCCGGACAAAGGCTTGAAGCGGCAGAGGTCTACAAGGTCTGGATCGCGTTCAACGAGACTCATCCCTTTCTGCATCTCGTCTATTTCAATTATTCCGTTGTCCTGCGGCAGTCGGGCGATGTTGCGGGATCGATCCATGCATTGCGTGCATGCCTGAAATTGGACCCGCGCTTTGGGCCGGCGCACATCAATCTTGGACGAGCGTTCGAAGATAGCGGCATAGCCACACAGGCCATTCAGCAATGGCGGAGTTTCGTCGAGATAACCGCGGAGAGCACGCCTGACCGGCTGGCACATCGCCTGATGGCGCTTCAGCATATCGGCCGCGTCATGGAAAATGCGGGCCTTCTGGAAGATGCGGAAACCGCCTTGTGGCAGGCAATGGAACTGCGGCCCGACAAGACGGAGGCCGGTCAGCATTGGAGCGCCCTGCGCCAACGCCAATGCGAGTGGCCGACACTGGTGTCGTCGGATCATGTCTCCATGCGCCAGTTGCTCGATGCCATGTCGCCGCTGGCGCTCGCCTGCTATTCCGACGATCCCCTGTTCCAGCTCGCCAAGGCCTACCGCTACAACAAGTCTTTCGTCGGGCGCCCGGATACCAGCGGCTTCTCGCGCAAGGTGCCAAGGCGGAAGACGGGAACCGGTCAGCGCCTTCGGGTCGGCTATGTTTCCTCGGATCTGCGCGATCACGCGGTCGGCTTTGCCCTCAGGGAAGTGCTGGAACTGCACGACAAGCGGAGCGTTGAAATCTATGCCTATTATTGTGGCGAGCCCGTGGACAGGGATGCGACGCAGGCGCGCATGAAGGCCGCTGTCGATTGCTGGCGCGATATCGCCGCGCTCAGCGATGCGGAAGCTGCAAGGCGGATCGCCGACGACGACATCGACATTCTTGTCGATGTGAACGGTTATACCAAGCATGCGCGAACGAAGATCTTCGCCTATCGACCGGCGCCGGTCATCGTCAACTTTTGCGGCTATCCGGGTACGATGGGCAGCCCGTTCCATCATTACGTCATCGCGGACGAGCACATCATCCCACCCGAAAACGAGATCTATTATTCGGAAAAAGTGCTCCGGATTGCCTGCAATCAGCCCCTCGACCGCAAGAGGACGATTGCCGAAAGGCCATCACGCGCGGAAGCCGGGCTGCCCGAAGGTGCTTTTGTCTTTGCCTGCTTCAACGGCATGCAGAAGATCACGCAGGAAACCTTTGCCCATTGGATGAAAATTCTCGTCGGGACGCCCGGCAGCGTGCTTTGGCTGCTCACCGGAGGCGACGACGTGGATCAGCGCCTGCGTCAGGGGGCGGAGAATGCCGGTATTGCGCCGGAACGCCTCATTTTCGCGCCTAAGGCGCCGAACGCCAAGCATCTCGCCCGGATCGCGCTTGCCGATCTTTTCCTCGACACGTTTCCCTATGGAGCGCATTCAACCGCGGCCGATGCCCTGACCATGGGACTGCCCATCCTCACATTCCCCGGCAAGAGCTTTGCCGCACGCTTCTGCCACAGCATCGTTGCCGCCGCCGGCGTGCCGGAGCTGATTTGCTCGGGGCCGCAGACCTACATCGAAAAGGCGATCGGCTTTGCGAACGATCCGAAGAGCCTGGGAAGGATCAGGGAATCCTTGCAGGCAAAACGGGAGACCTGCGTCTTGCGCGACATTCCGGCTCTCGCCCGCCGCCTCGAAGATCTGTTCTGGCAAATGCAGGCGGAATCCGAACGCGGCGAAACGCCGGTGCCGGACTTGAGCAACCTCGACATCTATTACGACATCGGGCTGGACCTCGTTCAGGACAATATCGGGTTTTCGGACGATCGGGGCTACAGGCAGACCTACCGCAACAAACTGGCCGAATGGCACGATTATGCGCCAGTTCCGTACGATGGCCGGCTGTGGACGCAGGAAGCCACGGTCTCAACGATGCGCGCAACCGGAAAGAACTGATCGGGATGCCGCGGATCAAGAAAATTGCCGTGGTCGGCGCCGGTCTTTCCGGCGCGGTCATCGGGCGCGAACTCGCCGAGGCAGGCCACGAGGTCGATGTCTTCGACACGCGCAGCCATATTGCCGGCAATTGCCATACCGAGCGCGACCCGGCGACAGGAGTGATGGTGCATGTCTACGGACCGCACATTTTTCACACGGATGACAGGGAAATATGGGACTATGTGAACGGCTTTCAGACGTTCATGCCCTATCGGAACCGGGTCAAGACGACGAGTTCGGGGCAGGTCTATTCCCTGCCCATCAATCTTCACACGATCAATCAGTTTTTCGGCAAAGCCTTCCGGCCCGAGGAGGCGCGCGCGTTTATCGAGGAACGGGCGGACAAGACCATCAAGGATCCGAAGACCTTCGAGGAACAGGCGCTGCGCTTCGTCGGCAAGGATCTGTATGAAGCGTTCCTCAAGGGATACACACAGAAGCAATGGGGATGTTCTCCGGCCGATCTTCCGGCCTCCATCCTGAAACGGCTCCCAGTCCGCTTCAACTACGACGACAACTATTTCTTCCATAAATATCAGGGCATGCCGGAAAACGGCTACACCGACATGGTCGGGCGAATTCTCGATCACGCGAATATAGCTGTCCATCTGGAGACCAGGTTTCGCAGCGATCTCGGCAAGGACTTCGACCACATATTCTATTCCGGTCCGCTCGACGGCTACTTCGACTACGAATATGGCCGTTTGGGATATCGTACGCTGGATTTCGAGCGCTTTACCCATGAAGGCGATTACCAGGGGTGCGCGGTCATGAACTACGGCGATGTCTCCGTGCCCCATACGCGCGTGACGGAGCACAAGCATTTTTCCCCGTGGGAAGACCATGCCGGTTCAGTCTGTTATCGCGAGTTTTCCAGGGCCTGCGGCCCGGACGACGTCCCCTGCTATCCGATCCGCCTGATAGAGGAAAAGGAGCAGCTTGCCCACTATGCCGCGCGGGCCTTGCGGGAGACTTCCGTCACCTTCGTCGGCCGGCTTGGGACATACCGTTATCTCGACATGGACGTGACGATTCGCGAGGCGCTGGATACGGCCCGGCTTTATCTATCCGCAAGCGCCGATGATCATATGTCGATGCCCGCATTCCTGCATCCTCCGCTTCAGCGTCTGATCGACGTCTAACAGTGAGAGGAGGCGACATCGCGGCAGGCCATCGACCGAATACAAAGTTCAACAATTCGTAATTTCCGGAAATGTCCAAGCCGAATTGCCGCCTGTGTTGCACTGCACGATTGTGCCTTCGTCCTCACACTTCCTTGGCAATGGATAGCAAGCCACCTTGGGCGCAGTCGGCTGGGGTTCTGGTGGCACTCTGAGGGTATAGCATGGCTCTTATAGGCTGCATTTCTTTGCTTTTCGTCATCGTCGTCATTCTCAACCGTGTCATTGGGCCTATCCTTCCCGAAGGGGACGAAGACGACTTTTGATGAGATTATCGATCAGCTGCGTTTCGGGCCGTGGGGAAGTGGAACCGATCGGCCCTGCGGCTGTCAACTCTGCCGGTCGCAAGCGGCGCGTTCTTTCACCGCGCTGCTTGCGCTTCACGGCAAAAATCGAACATCATCGTGTGCCCAGGAAACCCCGACGACAGAACCGATCGCAATGTTGGAGCCGTTTGCGGGACGTTGCGAAAGAACCGTCAAACCGGACGCTAGCTGTGCCATGACGAGGGTACTCGAGCCGGCATAGATGCTCTCGACGATCGTGGCGTTGAAATGCCCGCCGTGTTCCTTGACGAATTCGACATGCTCCGGCCTCACCATCATGCATCGTGACGCAGGAGCATCTTGGCGGAAAGGTATAAGCCCGTCGGGCGTTAAGAGGCCGTTGGCAGCCAGTTCACCTTCAAAGATGTTCGAAAGGCCGATGAATTCGGCGGCGAAGCGATTGGCTGGCCGATCGTAGATGACCTGTGGCGTATCGATTTGCGCGATCCTGCCGTCGTTCATCAGGCAAATACGATCGGACAATGCCAAGGCTTCCTCCTGATCGTGGGTGACGAAGATAATCGTCGCGCCCGTCTCCCGGTGGATGCGCTTGATCTCCATCTGCATCGTTTCGCGGAGCTTGCGGTCAAGAGCGCCAAGCGGCTCATCCATGAGGATCACGCCCGGCCGATAGACCAGGCAGCGTGCGAGAGCGACACGTTGTTGTTGGCCGCCGGACAGTGCCTTGGGAAACCGCTCCCCGACGTGCGAAAGGTTGACCATTGCCAGCGCCTCTTCCACACGCTGCTTGATCTCTTCACGCGCGACATGGCGCATCTGCAGAGGAAAGGCGACATTCTCGGCCACCGTCAAATGCGGAAACAAAGCATAGTGCTGGAAGACGACGCCGATATCGCGCTGATTGACCGGCAAGCGCGTCTGGTCACGCCCGTCTATCACCAGACTACCCGATGTCGGTTCGGTCAGGCCGCAGATGATCTGAAGGAGTGTCGTCTTGCCGGAGCCGGACGGCCCCAGCAATGTCAGGAGTTCGCCGTCCCGGACATCCAGATCCAGCGACTGCAAGACGGTCGCCGACCCGTAGCTCTTGCTTATGCCCTTGATGCTGAGCTTGATCTTCTGATCACGTTTCGCCTCTGCGTCGGGAATGGATATCTGCATATTCATAAAGCTTTCCTTGATAGGTCTCGCGCAGCGACACGCATCAGCGTCGCCGCGTGCTCTCCGCGATGAGGAATACGACGACAACGACGCTGAGCACCACTACGGAAGCGGCGGCCAGGGTCGGCGTGACCTGAAGCAGGATATCGTCCCACATTTGTTTCGGCAGGGTCTGCTTCACCCCGCCGCCGACGAAGAGCGATATGGTCAGCTCTTCGAAGGAATGCAGGAAGGCGAAGAGAAAGGCGGCGACGATGCTGCCGATCACCATGGGCACCGTCACTTTTTGCACGGTTTGCCGCCGGCTGGCGCCGAGGGTGCCGGCCGCCTGGTCGAGGCGCCAGTCGTAGTTCTTGAAGGCCGTCAGGATGATGATGAAAACGACGGGCATGGCGGTGACCGTGTGGCCGAGGGCAATGCCGATATCGGTCGCAATGAGGCCGACGTGAGCGAAAAGATAGAAGAGCGCGACGGCCGTGACGATGTTCGGAATGATCATCGGCAAAAGGAAGATCAGAAACGCGCCGCTGCCCATCCGGCTCCTGGTTCTGGCAACGCCGAATGCGGCAACGCCCGCAAACGTGGTCGCCAATGCCGCCGTCACCAATGCGATAGCGAAGGATCGGATGGTCGCGCCGGTCCAAATGTCCGAGGTGAAGTAGGTCTGCATCCAGCGCAGCGAGAATCCCGGCGGCGGAAATTGCAGGAATGTGGCGCTGCTGAAGGCCATCGGCGGGAAAAACACCACCGGCAGCAGCAAGGTGATCACCACCAGGCTCCCGAAAATGCCGAGAAGCCAGCCCCTGCGGCGCCCGAAGCAAGCCGTCAATATCCGGTCGATCACATCGGTGACGGCAGCCAGGACAGCGAGAACGGCGTAGCCGATTTTACGGGTGACCGCGTTCGGCCTGGGCTCTGCCCGCTCGCCCGAAATCGCCGAGATGCCGAAGAGCCGGTCATAGGCGAGACAGACCACAAGCGTGACCACCAGGAGCATGACGGCGATGCAGCCGGCGAGCTGCCAGTTCAAGAGCTGCTGCACCTGCGTGATCAGGAGCTGGCCGATGACGGTCTCGCGCGGACTGCCAAGCAAGGCGGGCGTTATGAAGAAGCCAAGCGCGCCAATGAAGACGAGCAGGCCGGCAGCGGCGACACCGGGCATCGACTGCGGAAAATAGACCCGCCAGAAGGCCTGGCCCGACGTGGCGCCCAGCGTATGGGCCGCGCGAGACAGCCGGCCGTCGATATTGAGCAGCGTCGGCAGCATGGTCATGATGGCCAGAGGCAGCATGGTATGCGCCATGGCGAAAATCACCGCGCCATGACCGTAGAGAAGATCGATCGGTCCCTTGTAACCGATCAGGGCGGCAAGCTGCGAGACGACGCCACGGCGCGACAGGAGCACCATCCAGGCGAAATTCTTCAAGAGCGCGCTCATCCAGAACGGCAGGAGCACGAGCAGGATGATCCAGCGGCGGCGGCGCTCCGGCATGTGCGCAAGCCAGAATGCGACCGGGTAGCCGAAGACAAGGCAGGCGGCCGTTGTCTCGCCGGCGATCCGGAACGTGTTGATCAGAACCTTGACGTAGATACCGGCCGTGAACATCTGCCGGTAGCCGTCCAGCGTCAGGTGGCCGGCACTGTCGTTGAAACTCAGCCACATCAAGGCTGCCGCGGGAAGGATCAGGAAGAGGCTGAGGTAGAGTACACCCGGCCCGGCAAGCCAGATCGCGTCTTTGGGCTTCGGAGCGCTAAGGGCGGTCGGTTCGGAAATTACAGTCATCAAAGCCCCTTAAGGTAGGCAATATGATCGCGCTGATGCTACGGGTCCTGTCCGGCTGAATAGGCGCACGGATCCAAAAACGCCAGCGCAATTGCGGTCCCGTCGATCATAGGTTCGGCGGGACCGGCCTTGCAGATCGGGCTTAGCCGAGCATCCACTTTTCAAAACGCTCCGTCAGCGCATCCTGGTGCTCGCCCCAGAACGATGCGTTCAGCGGCTGCATTCCCTTGACGTGTTCCGGGGTCGTCGGCAGCAGTTCCGCGCGTTCCTTCTTGATGAAATCATAGGCCTTCGTATTGACCGGGCCGGCGGAGAGAACTTCGGTGAACTTGGCCTGACGCTCGGCATTCATGCAATACTGAATGAACTTGCGGCCGAGTTCCACCTTCGGCGAGCCCGTCGGAATCGTCCAGCCATCGATGTTGTAGAAGCCCTGATCCCAGGAAATACCGACCGGCGCGCCGCCGTCGGCCGCCGCCTGAGCACGCGTGCTCCAGATGCTCATCATGTCGAGTTCGCCGCTCTGGATGAGCTGGGTCGCCTGGGCGCCGCTCGTCCACCAGATGTCGATGTGGTCACGGATCTTGTCGAGGCTCTTGAAAGCGCGATCGACATCGAGCGGATAAACCTTATCCGGTGAAACGCCGTCTGCAAGGAGCGCGATCTCCAGCGTCAGGACCGGGCTGCGCCAAAGGCCGCGGCGACCCTTGAATTTGTCCGCGTCCCAGAAATCCAGCCAGTTCTTGGGCGCATTGTCGCCCACCGCATCCTTGCGGTATCCAAGCGCCAGGGCATAGACCTCGATGCCGCCGAACTTGTCGGTGAGCGAGCCCTTGACGTAATTTTCCGGATCCTCAACCTTCAGATTGAGATCCTCGAGATAGTTGCCCATCTTCGTCAGCCGGTCCACATGCTCCGGCGTCAGCATGACGACGTCAGCCAGATAGGACTTCGTATCGACACTCATCTTGTATTGCGGGACGGGGTCGGGCGAGACGGTCGTCACATTGATCTTGACGCCGAATTCCTTTTCGAAGGAGTCGTAGAAGGCGAGGCGAAAGCCTTGCTCGAACACGCCGCCGTAGTCGGAAACAGTCAGCGTGTCTGCGGCGAAACCCTTGGTCATCAGGGCTGGCGTCGCTAGCAGGGCTGCGGCGCCGGCTCCTGTTTTCAGGAGATTGCGGCGGGTGAGGCTTAGCTTGTTGTTCATATTTTAGTTCCCGTTTCAGAGGCTGAGACCACTTCAGAAAGCCACTCGGGTTGCCCCAAGTAAATTATTTATTTCAAGCCTTCTGGTTAGGTGCGACCTAAGCCGCAACCGCGCTCGCTCAGGCTTGCACAAGCGAGGAAAGCAAGCGTTCGAGGAATGCATCGCAGGCTGCAAGTTGATCGATATCGATATATTCGTCCGGCCTGTGTCCCTGCTCCATCGAGCCGGGGCCGACGACGATGGTCGGCACATCCAGCGTCTCCGCATAGAGGCCGGCTTCGGTGCCGAATGATACCTTCGTCGTTTCCGCTGACGGCAACCAGGACCGAAGCAAAGCGACGGCTGGCGCAGCAGTCGATATCGAAAAGCCGAGATAGGCGTTGTCGACATCGATCTCGATCGCTGCATGGTCGAATCGTTCCCGATGGGGTCGAACGATCTCTTCGGCGCGCGCTTGCAGCCGTGCCAGGATGGCCGTGGGATCGTCCTCGGCCAGATGACGAATTTCGAATTCGACCGTCGCCTGGTCGGCGACGACATTCAGCGCGGCGCCGCCGCTGATCTTTCCGGCATGGATGGTGCTGTAGGCGATATCGAAGTCGGGATCCGATGGCCCCGATGTTGCTATCCGTACCTGCTCCTCACGCAGGGCGGAGACGAAGTCGGCGGCGAGATGAATGGCGTTCAGAAGCTGCGGTGCGACGGAGGAATGGCCTCCGGCACCTCTGCATGTCGCCCGCGCTGCGAGCTTGCCCTTGTGGCCGAGACCGATGTTCATCGAGGTCGGCTCGCCGACGATGCAAAGGGAAGCCTTGAAGCCGCGATTCTTGAGGTCCGCCAGCAAGGATCGCACGCCGACGCAGCCGATCTCCTCATCATGCGAGAACGTCAGATGCAGCGGCCGCCGCAGATGCGTGCGGCTCGCCTCGTCGGCAGTCCGCAGCGTTGCGGCCAGGAAGCCCTTCATGTCGGCAGCGCCACGGCCATAGAGACGGTCGCCGTCACGGCGAAGACGGAAGGGGCTGCTGCTCCAGGACTGCCCGGCAACGGGGACGACGTCGGTATGTCCCGACAGGATGATCCCGTCGTCTCCCTGTGGACCGATGCTGGCGATGAGATTGGCCTTGAGGCCGGTTTCATCCGGAACGCGCCGGCAGCTAAAACCCCGCTCGGTGAGGTAGGTCGTTACGAAGTCGAGCAGAGGCAGATTGCTGTCCTTGCTGACGGTTTCGAACCCGACCAGCGTTCCCAGAAGTTCGATCGTATCCATGTCGCTGTCGATCCTTGGATTGCACGGCAAAAGGCCCGCCGGACGGCGGGCCAACTATTGGTCGCGGCTGCACGGCGCGTTAGGCGGCCTTCGTCATCGCCTCGTCGATATCGGCCAGCAGCGCTTCGATATCCGCCTTCGGAAACGCCTGACGGAAGCGGCGGTCGAAGGTCGTGAAGATGCCGAAAAAGGAGTTGGCGCAATGTTCCAGCATCCTGTCGGCTTCCGGCTCGTCCACCGAAAGCTGCTTCTGCAGGAAGCTGTTGAACTTTGCCCGGGCAACCGGATTGGCGAGCACGAAAACAGGCTGCGTATCCCATTCGATCTTGCGATGGCGCGGGACCGCGGAGAGCGTGCGAAGCACGCCTGAAAGGCGGATGTCCCGCGAGGAGGCGCCGATCAGCATATCGACCACGCCGTCGTCGAGAAGGAACGTGCCGCGTGCGGTATCGTAGAGCTGAAGATCCTCCGCCGGAACGGTGAAGGTTACGGTTCGGCGTTCGCCCGGCGCAAGCGCCACCTTGGTGAAGGCCTTCAGTTCACGCGGCGGCCGCTTGAAGCGTGGCTGGCGGCAGGCGGCATAGAGCTGGCATATTTCCTTGCCCGCCACCTTGCCGGTGTTTTCGAGCGTGAAGCTTACGGTGAGCGTCTCACCGGTCTGCAGCGTCTCGCGGTCAAGCTTGATGTCGGAATAGGCAAAGCTGGTGTAGCTGAGGCCATGGCCGAAAGGAAACAGAGGCTCGATCCCGCGTGCGTCGTACCAGCGGTAGCCGACATGAATGCCTTCGCTGTAGACATGGCGACCGTTTTCGCCAGGATAGGTCAGATGACCGGGAATATCCTCGATGCGCTTCGGGAACGTTGTGGTCAGCTTGCCGGACGGATTGACCTCGCCGAAGAGGATATCTGCAAGCGCCCCGCCCATCGCCTGACCGGAGAAGAAGACCTCGACGGTGGATTTCACCGCATCGATCCAGGGCATGACGACGGCGTCGGGGCTGGCGACGACCACGGCGGTATTCGGATTTGCAGCCGCAAGAGCGAAGACCAGATCGTCGTGGCCGGGCGCCAGGTCGAGCGTGCGCCGGTCCGAGCCTTCGCCGTCATAGCCGTTCTCCGTATTCACGAAGACAATGACGAGATCGGCATCCTTGACGCCCGCCACTGCCTCGGCCTGGAGTGCCGCCCGTTCCGTTTCGATCTCACTGGTGCCGCGATAGCGATCGATCTGGAATTTGCCGTCGGCGAGCTTCAGGATTTCCTCGATCGGACTGTCGACGGAGGTCGGCAATGTGGTCGCGCAGCCTGATCCCTGGATGACCGGTTCGCCGGCACCCTCGCCGACGATGGCGATCCGCCTGACTTTTTCAGCGATGATCGGAAGAAGCGCGTCCTCATTCTTGAGGAGAACGATCGATTCGCCTGCCATGCGGCGGGCAAGCGCGTGGTGTGCAGCGCGGTCGAAGACCGTGCCGCGTCGTTCGTTGAGCTTGGAAAGCCTGACCAATTCCAGAACGCGGGCGCAGGCGCGGTCGACGATGGCGGTCTCGACCCGGCCGGCCTCGATCGCATCGAGCAGATCCTTCTTTCGGGTTTCGCTTTCCGGCATGTCGAGATCGTTGCCGGCGATCAGCGACGCGGCGCGATCCTTGATGCCGTGCCAGTCGGAGACGACGAGGCCGTCATAGCCCCAATCCTTGCGCAGCACTTCATCGAGAAGCCATGGATCTTCCGCCGCCTGAACGCCGTTCAGGCGGTTGTAGGAACTCATCACCGTCCATGGACTGCTTTGCCGGATCGCGCGTTCGAAGCCCTTGAGGTAGATCTCGCGTAGCGCCCGTTCCTCGACGATGGAGTCCATCGACGTGCGCTCGACTTCGGAGTTGTTGCAGGCGAAGTGCTTCAGCGACGCGCCCACGCCGTTTTCCTGCAATCCGTTGATCACGCCGGCGGCGAAATCGCCGCTGATGACGGGGTCTTCCGAGTAATATTCATAGCTGCGGCCGCCAAGTGGCGTGCGGCGAATATTGATTCCAGGTCCGAGCAGGAGATGGACGCCGAATTCCTGGCACTCCTTTGCTAGCGCTTCTCCCAGTTCGCGGGCCAGACCGGTATCCCAGGAGCATCCGACGCTGGACCCGTTCGGGAAGCAGGTTGCAAGCTTGATCTTGCCCCAGGCGATCTGGACATGATCGGCGCGCTGATTGACCACGGACAGAAAGGCCGCAAAGTCCTGACCGCCGGCTTCGTCGTCATCGATCTGCGGAATGGAATAGCGCACACCATAGGTGCCGTCCGTCATGATGATGCTCGGGATGTCGAGCCGAGGAATAGCATGCGTCTTCCACATATGATGCCCGGCCAGAAGCGCGACCTTTTCCTCAACCGTCATCTCGGCGATCAGCGAGGCAAAATCGCCTTCCATTAGTTTTGGGTTCGTCACTTTTGTCTCCTGGGGTTTCTGCTGTTCGGACCGAAAAGGAAGAGATGGTTCATGCTCGCCAGACCGAATGTCCTACGTGGCCGAGCCAAACGATGATGTAGTGTCGGGCGGCCAGTGGCCGCGTATCGGATAGCTGTCCGCCTGTTTCTCCATCCAACCGGAGAACGCAGTCGACGACATGGTCTCCATCCATATCGAGCAGGCGTACGCGATAGGATCCCGCCGGCGGCAGGATTTGCCGGTCGCCAAACTCGACGGTGCCCACCGGGTAGCAGCCGGCGGACGTGTGCCAATGACCGCCGAGCAAGGCCTCGGCGGTCTCGATATCGCCGCGCGCAATCGCCTGCCGGATGCGGCTCGATCGAACCGGCACGCCGCCGGCATCGGCGACTTCGTCGCAGACCACGACCTCAATGTCGCGATGGGCGGCAAAATCGCGGATGTCGTCGACACTTCCGGACCGCCCCCGGCCGAACCGGAAGTCGGCGCCGCAGACCACGGCGCCGACATCAAGCTGCCCGGCAAGGATGTCCTCCATGAAGCTGCCGGCGCTCATGGCGGCGAAACTTGCGTCGAAGCGCGGACGGAACAGGAGATCGAAACCTTCACGGGTAAAGGCAAGCCGTGAGCTCTCCGCGGTGCCGATCCGTAAAAACGCATCGGATCGCGGGAAGAATTCACGCGGATGCGGATCGCAGGACATGATCGCCAGAGGAGCGCTACGAGCCCGCGCGATCCGTCTCGCTGTATCGACGAGCTTGCGATGCCCGTTATGGAGCATGTCGAAATTGCCCAGCACAAGAACGCTTCGCTTCAGTCTCGACGGCAGAACATCCTCGATGCCGACGATGCACATTCCGTCCATGCCGGCGACGGCGAGGGCATTCGGATTGCCCGAGAATTTGGCTTTCGTCGCAAGCATAGGGATCAGCTTCGGAACATTTGCTTTGCGATATCCATGTCGCAGTCGCCACATCGGCGAAAGAACTGATTTCCAAACCGGCGCTTCGCCAAAACCGAGGCAGAGCTAGGGGGTGATCTTGCGGCGCTCCATCAGGGGCGCGACCATGCCCGGGATGTAGGCGTCGGAAACGAAGGACTTGCAGTGCTGCTCGAAGATCTCGAGCAGCCGCGACCGGCGGCCCTGGCGATAGGACAGCACTCCTATGACCATGGGTTTGTGCTCGCCGGAAATCGGAACTCTGACCACTGGCCGGCCATCCATCGCCACTTGAGAACGAGGCCTGACATTGGCGAGCGTGTAGCCATATCCGTTTGCCACCATCGTGCGAATGACATCCTGATGGCGCGAACGCGTGGCGATCATGGGGTCCAGTCCCTGCTTGGCGAACAGGGCCATGAAATACTCACGGCTTATCGGCAGGTCCAGCAGAATCAGCGGTTCCTTCACCAGTTCCGTCAGGCTGATGGAAGAATGACGCGCCAGGGGGTGCGACTCACCGACGAGCACATGTGGCGGCAGGCTCGCCAGCGGCACGAAGTCATACCCTTCCGGCACCAGAAGATCGTAACTCAAGGCAACGTCGATCTCGGCGCGCGACAATCGCTCCAGGAGGTCCTCGTGGTCGCTGACCGTCTGAACGATGCGTGTGGCCGGGAAGGCCGCCGTGAAGGAATGCGAAAGCTCCGGCATGATCATCGAGGCAAGCGTCACAAGGCAACCGAGCGAAAGCTGTCCTCTTACCTTTTCGTTGAGCTCGGAGGCGACGGCGTACATCTGCTCCGCCTGGTCGACAAGACGTTTGGCCTCGGCAAGCAGGGTTCGACCGGCCGGTGTGAGCGACAGGCCCTTGGCATGATGGCGCACGAAAAGCTGCGTTTCGAGCTCTTCCTCAAGATGAGTGATCGCCGTCGAAATCGATGGTTGCGAGATATTCAGCCGTTCGGAGGCAAGCGTGATGCTTCCCGTTTCCGCCGTGGCGATAAAATATTCGATCTGTCGGAGAGTGTATCTCATCGCTCCATCGTATCTGCAAAACCCAAGCCGGTCCTAGCCGAAACTATTCGTCTCCGGGTACCCCGAAAGATGGGGCTGCCTCCGGATTGACGGCGCGGCGGACATAGTCTTCAAGTTGCGGCGCATAGACGCCCCATATTTGTGTCAGTTTTTGGATGGGATTTTCCGACCAGTCAACGCGCAGATCCACGACCGGCCATGACACCTCGCGCACAATCTTGAGGCCCGCGGAATAGACCGGGCCTGCTTCGCCTCCTGCGGCAAGGCCGGCTTCGAGGGCGACAAGCAGGCGCAACGGAAACGCCTCGCGAGAAGCGGCGAAGGCGGCGACCATCGCAGCCGGCACGGCATCGTTCGAAAGAAGGTTTCCTGCTGCAATACAGCCTTCGCCTTCGGCGATCGCGTGAATGCCAAGTACGCCGGAACCCGAAAATGCCGCCGTGCGACCTTTGGAATCGACAAGCGCAAGCTGGCGGAAGCTCGCATATGACGTCGATTGGACGAGTTCGTCACGCGCTTGGGATGCGGATTTGCCCTGCTTCATCAGCGCAAGGCCGTTAATCCCGAGCGCCGGGTCGGTGATGTTCTGGCTGGCGACAACGCCGGCGCCTGATTCGGCATGTGCGCATCGGGCGGCGACGGCCGGAGAGGACGACGAGATGGCCATGCCGAGCATGCCGGTTTGCGGGCAGCGGGCGGAGATGGAAAATGTCATTGCAAGTCCCCTGCCGTTTTCAGGCGTGTTTCTCGTCTTCCGGGATGACGGCGATCGCATCGACCTCGACAAGCCATTCGGGACGCGCAAGCGCCGAGACGACGATGCCGGTGGACACAGGGAAGACGCCCTTCAGCCACTTGCCGACGGTTCTGTAGACCGGTTCGCGATAGCGCGGATCGATGATGTAGATGGTGATCTTGCAGATATGCTCGAGTTTCGAGCCGGCTTCCTCGAGCAGCATCTTGATGTTGGCCATGGCCTTTTCGGTCTGCCCCTCGGGGTCGCCGATCGCCACGCTTTCGGTCGTGTCGAGATCCTGGCCGATCTGGCCGCGTACGAAAACCATGCTGCCCTTGGCGACAACGGTCTGGCAAAGATCGTTGTCGAGCTTCTGCTCGGGATAGGTATCCTTGGTGTTGAACTGACGAATGCGCTTATGGACGACCATGATATATCCTTGGATTGCAAATGAGGTTCAGGAGACGGCAAGGGGCTGCGGTTTAGCGTAGCTCTTGTTCGAATAGATCAACGGCGACCCCTGGCGGCTGCCATGGACGCCGGTGACGGCGCCGATGAAGACATGGTGCGTTCCGATCCGTTCGCTCGAAGTGACGCGGCAGTCGAATGCGACGAGCGCATCCTCGACCCGCAGACAGCCGCTTTCGGTCGGCGTCCAGGCGGTGCAGGCGAATTTGTCGTTCGCGAAGGCATGGAGCCGTCCGGCGAAGCTGTCGGAGATATGCGACTGGTCTGCGCGCAGGACGTTTACGCAAAAGACCTCGTTGTCGATGATCGCCCGAGCGGCTGGACTGAGATGATGAATGCAGACGAGCAGCGTCGGCCTTTCTCCGTCGGCGGATACCGACGCCATGGCCGAGACGGTGACGCCGGCTCTGCCGGCGGCGCCATCGGTCGTGACGATGTTGACCGTGCAGGCCGCTACCCCCATGCCCGCGATGAAGCGGTCGCGGAGGTTTCCGCCCTCGGCGCCAAATCCCGTCTCAATCATCTCAGCTCTCCTGATTGACAGCGTCACCGATCGCTCCGCATGGTTACTTGGCTGCGGCCTTCGGCGGCTGAGTATTGAACCATCGGCTTACGGCGCTGTCGCCTGGTGCCCTTGTCTGCGGTCCGAGGACGCGCTGGGAGAGGCCCGCGGCCTTCTGCACGAATTCGAGCGGGCCGTCCCAGTCGAAGTTGCGGTAGACGGCGGCCAGATGCGCGAAGGGCGGAGACTGGGCGAAGAGCTGGAAGGTGAGGCGATGGCCGGCATAGTCCGAGTTCAGCATGTCGCGCGCGAAGGCGAGCAGCTTGCGCCGATCGTCTGCGATCCATTCCTCGTTGATGCTGTAGTATTTGCTGAGCCAATGCTTCGTTTCCAGCGCCTCGAACGCCGCCTTGTCCGGTGTCACGCAGATCTGGCCGCCGCACAGCTCGCGGGCGATGTGCATCATCTCGTGAAGCTGCGAGCAGGCGAGCACCCGACCGGTATAGAGCAGCGACTGGTTGGGCATCATCAGCCCGCCCGGCGAGCGTTCGGCAAGCGCGATCGATGCCGTCAGATGCGCGTTGATGCCCTCGCGATAGACGGCGAGTTTCGACAGCTTCTCCTGCACTGCCTGCTGCTTGTCGAGGCCGGTCTGGCGGGCGTTGAACAGCGCCGCCCCGATCATCATGTCGGCAAGCTTCAGGTTGCGCTGCACGAAGGCGAAGGCCGAATAGCGGTGCAGGGTTGCGCGGATGAAAACCGCTGCCTTGGTATGGCGGTAGAACAGCACGTTCTCCCAGGGGATCAGCACGTCGTCGAAGATGACGATGGTGTCGACCTCGTCGAAGCGGTTGGACAGCGGATAGTCGTCGGCCGGGGCGCGGCCGGCAAAACCGGTGCGGCAGATGAACTTCAGACCCGGCGAACCGAGGTCGCAGATGAAGCCGACGGCATAATCCGAATAGGCTTCGTTGCCCCAGTTTGCGATGGTCGGCTTGGTGAAGGCCTGGTTGGCGTAGGCGGCGGCCGTCTCGTATTTGGCGCCGCGAACGACGATGCCGGCATCCGTTTCCCTGACGACATGCAGAAGCATGTCCGGGTCCTGGTCCTGCGGCGCCTTGGAGCGATCCCCCTTGGGATCGGTGTTGGCCGAGACGTGGAACGGATCGGCCTTGAGCACATGGCTGATGTGATTGCGGATATTGGCGGAAAACTGCGGATCGACCTCGTTGAGAACATCCTGTCCGTCGAACAGCGACCACATTTCGCCGACCGTCTCGTCGCCGACGCGCGTGACGATGCCGCCGATGTCTTCAAGCAGGGTGTCGGTGGCGCGGCGCTTGTCCCACCAATCGGATTGCGTGTGCGGCAGTTTGTTGCCGATGGCGTTGCGTTCGCCGTCTTCCTCATATGTCATCAGATGACGGCTCTTCTCGTCATGCTGCATGTCATAAAACCGCGCACGTATGTCCACCAGCGGCTTGAACATCGGATGGCTCGGTACGTCCTTCACCTTCTCGCCGCCGATATAGACTTCACGCCCATCCCGGATGGATTCAATATATTCGGCACCTGTGCGGATCATGCTGTCATTCCTCAATCGGTCATTGCGCCCGCTTTCGCGAGATTGATGCGACTATTGCGACTAAGGCTGCATTTGGAAAATATTCATTTCCGGTGCGTTGCTTCGCCTAATCCTAGGCAATGGGGAGCAGGAGGCTTAGGAAAAGCCTAAACGGCGCAGAGGAAAAAATGACTTGCCTCTGTCCTCTCCTCGCTCGAAAGCTCAGCCGGAAAACACAAAGGAGACCCGCGTCGTGGCCCCTCATAAAATCATCATTGATTGCGATCCAGGGGTAGACGATGCGGTTGCCATAACGCTGGCGCTGGCTGCTCCCGATGAGATCGAACTGTTGGGCATCACCACGGTTGCCGGCAACGTGCCGCTCGAGGATACGACCAAGAACGCCCTGGGTGTGCTCACGCTGCTGGGCAGGCCGGACATTCCAGTCTACGCCGGTTGCGCGCGGCCGTTGATGCGAACTGTGGGCCACCGCTCGATCGTGCACGGTACGGAGGGGCTGGGAGGCGTCGAACTCAAGAGCAACGGCATCGGACCTGCGGAAAAACACGCCGTCGATTTCATTGTCGACACGGTGATGAGCCATCCAGGCGAGATAACGCTATGTCCGATAGGACCCATGACGAATATCGCGGTCGCCCTTGTCAAGGAGCCGCGTCTCGCCGCCAATCTGAAGCAGATTGTCTTCATGGGCGGCTCTGCTTTCGGATCGGGCAATACGACGCCCTCGGCCGAATTCAATGTCTACGTTGATCCCCACGCGGCCCATATCGTCACCTCCAGCGGTGTAAAACTCACGATGTTCGGTCTCGACGTGACACGCGCCGTCATTGCAACACCTGGGCGTCTGGCACGTTTGGCGGCCATCGATAACGCTGTGGCGCGAACCATGGTTAGCATGGTGACGGCTTATGCGCAGGGCGACCCGTGCCTGCATGATCCTTGCGTTATCGCCTGGATGATCGATCCGGGTCTGTTTTCGGGTATCGATGCCCTGCTTGAGATCGATTGCGGGGCAGGACCGAACTATGGCCGCACAGTTGCCTCCGTCAGTTCGCGCCATCTGGCGGGGCGGCCAGCCAACTGCGAGATCGTCACGAATGCACGCGGCGATGATCTCTTCGATTTGCTCGAACAGCGGTTGGCTCGCTTCAATAGATGATCGGAAGCTGACACAGACAGCCGGCCGACAATTTGCTGCGGCGATCAGCCATACATGATGTAGCCGACGATCGGCGGGCGAATGCGGGAGCCGGGCTCCCCGGTGGAGCCCGAGGCGTGTTCAACACGTCGCTCCGGCCTGCGGCCCTTTATCCCGAATTGGAAGGAAACTGCTCGGATTGCGGCAGTGCGAGGGGTATCGGCCCTGTTTCTGCTGCGCTGCGGCGACGAAATCGTCTTGACGGATTTCCTCTGACAACCCTTAATAAACTGATCTGCTGGACCAACCAGTGGACCGGAGGGCGCGATGGACGAAAGTCCAATCTTAACCGAGGTGCCGAATATCGCGCGGAGCCTCGCCCGCCGCACGGCGCGTGACGTCATCGCCGAGAAGCTGATGGTCCTGATCGCCACCAACATGTTGCGGCCGGGCGACGAACTGCCGGGCGAGCGCGAGCTGGCCAATGTTCTCCATGTCAGCCGCGAAACGGTGCGCGGCGCTATCCAGATACTGGCCGCGCAGGGCATTATCGAGGTTTCGCATGGCAGCCGCAGCCGTGTCTGCAAGGTCGACCTCAGCCACATCACGGTGACGATCGCCTCTCCCAACGCGATCGACAGCTACGATCTGGAATCGGTTCACGCGGCACGTCTCCACATCGAACTCAAGGTTGTCGGCGATGCCGCCGAACGGATCGACGATGCGATGCTGGCAAAGCTGGAGGCCCTGTTGGAGGCGCAGCGTCTCGGCGGAGACGATGCGATGCGTTTCCTGATTTGCGACCGCGAATTCCACGTTGCGATCTATCGCGCCTGCGGCAACCCGCTCCTCGCCGCTTTCGTCACCGATCTCTACACCTACATGATGGACTATCGCCGCAACGCCATGTCCAAGCCGGGCGCGATCGAGGCGAGCTACAGCGATCATCTATCGATCTTCGAGTCTCTCACGCGGCATGACCGGGATGCCGTGATCTCGGCGTTCCGGCATCATCTGACGCGCATTTACGAAACCACCAGGGTTCTGCTGGCCACCGACAGCGCGGTTTGAGCCGCTGGGCATGAGGAGATAGGACTGAGATGCATGTGATGGTTATCGGTGCAGCCGGTATGATCGGTCGCAAGCTGGTGGAAAAGATCGGTCTGCAAGCAGAAGTGCTCGGCCGCGGGATCGACAGGTTGACGCTCGTCGATGTCATTGCGCCGCCGGTGCCGCCCGCGCTTGCATCCGTTTCCACCGCGCTGACGCTCGATCTTTCCGATGCCGGCGGTGCGGCCAGGCTTTCCGGTATGCGGCCGGACATGATCTTCCATCTCGCGGCGATCGTATCCGGCGAGGCCGAGGCGGATTTTGACAAAGGCTACAGCACCAATCTCGATGGCACACGCTCGCTGTTCGAAGCCATCCGGCACGAGGGGCAGAAGGAGCCCTACAATCCCCGCGTTATCTTTGCCTCGTCCATCGCGGTTTTCGGGCAGCCTTTTCCGGACAAGATCGGCGACGACTTCTTCACGACGCCCCTGACGAGCTACGGTACGCAGAAGGCGATCTGTGAACTCCTGCTTTCCGATTATTCGAGGCGGGGCATCTTCGACGGCATCGGCATTCGCCTGCCGACGATCTGCATCCGGCCCGGCAAGCCCAACAAGGCAGCCTCCGGCTTCTTCTCGAACATCCTGCGCGAGCCTCTCGTCCATCAGGAAGCCGTGCTGCCGGTGGACGAGAGCGTGAGGCACTGGTTTGCCAGCCCCCGTTCCGCTGTCGGCTTCTTCGTCCATGCCGCACGCATCGACAGCAGCAGGATCGGGCCGCGCCGAAATCTCACCATGCCCGGATTGTCCGCGCTTGTCGGCGAGGAGATCGAGGCCCTGCGCCGAGTCGCCGGCGAAAAAGCGGTCAAACTCATCCGCCGCGAGATCGATCCTGTCATCCGCTCGATCGTTTCCGGATGGGCGATGGACTTCGATGCGCAGCGCGCGACGGCGCTCGGCTTCAGGGCGGAAACCAATTTCGATGAGATTATCAAAATCCATATCGATGATGAGCTTGGAGGGAAAATCTGAGATGCCGCAATCCGCAACCGCACAAAGAACCCGGATCGCCCTCGTCACCGGCGGAGGCACCGGCATCGGCCGGAGCATTGCCAGGGCGCTGAGCGCGGAGGGGTATGCCGTTGTCATCACCGGCCGCCGCCGCGATGTGCTGGAAAAAGCTGCCGGAGACCTTGCAGCCGAGACCGGCGGTACGGTGCGGGCGATCGCCTGCGATATCGGTGCTGCCGAGCAGGTTACCGACCTCTTCGGCAAGGTCAAAGCCGAGTTTGGCCGGCTCGATCTTCTCGTCAACAATGCCGGCAGCGGTGCTCCGGCGATCCCGCTCGAAGACATCACCTTCGAGCAATGGAGCGGCGTGGTCGCGGCCAACCTCACCGGCGCCTTTCTTTGCACGCAGCAGGCTTTCAGGCTGATGAAATCGCAGGAGCCTCGCGGCGGCCGTATCATCAACAACGGATCGATCTCGGCGACGACGCCAAGACCGAATTCCGCCCCCTATACGGCGACCAAGCATGCAATCACTGGCCTTACGAAATCGACTGCGCTCGACGGACGGCCATACGATATCGCCTGCGGCCAGATCGATATCGGCAATGCTGCAACGGACATGACCGCGAGGATGAGTTCGGGCGTGCTGCAGGCGAACGGGGAAATCGCCAGCGAACCGACGATTCCCGCCGAGCATGTCGCTCGCGCGGTCGTCTACATGGCAGACCTTCCGTTGGAGGCAAATGTCCTGACCATGACGGTGATGGCGACAAAGATGCCGCTTGTCGGCAGGGGATAGAACGTTGAAGTCGAATTGGCGTGCATTCTGGCGGTGAATATTCCGGAGGAGGGGATAACCGGCAGATAGAGACCAAAAATGGGGATAAGTTCTGGGAGGGGCTTTTATGGCAGGTGTCGAGTTTGTCGATGTCAGGAAATCATTCGGGGCGTTCCCGGTCATCAAGGGGGTGAACATCGAGATTGCGGACGGGGAGTTCGTGATCCTGGTCGGACCGTCCGGTTGCGGAAAATCCACGCTTCTGAGAATGCTTGCCGGGCTCGAGAATATTTCCGCCGGCGAGATCCGTATCGGCAACCGCGCCGTCAACGGGATCGCGCCGGGCGACCGCGACATAGCGATGGTATTTCAGAATTATGCGCTTTATCCGCATATGTCGGTGGCGCAGAACATGGCCTTCTCGCTGATGCTCAAACGCTCGCCGAAAGCGGACATGGATCAGCGGGTCAACAAGGCCGCGGAAATCCTCGGCCTCACAAAGCTTCTCGACCGCTATCCGCGCCAGCTTTCCGGCGGCCAGCGGCAGCGCGTCGCCATGGGCCGG
>DASWOH010000104.1:0-81483 GCA_036398815.1 Rhizobium sp.
GCGTCCCTCGGTGGAACGATGGTCTCGCCGACCTTCGTCAGGTTCTGTCGCGCTGTATTCAAAAGACCAAGATCCGCAGCCGGAAGCGTCTCGACCGGGTAAACCACGACCGGCGGCTTGCTGCGACGGTCGTGCGCGTCGGAAGGGACGGGTGGCCTGGATGAATTCTGCATTGCGATCACTACCCTTTGGTCGCTTATGTGACGATGGCCTGCACGCTTATCGAACACACAGACCTCCACGGCAATCTAGCGAAACAGCACCGCCGGGCAATACAGTTTGTTCTTGCTCTAAGGCTAAGTCTTACTTAGTCATTCTCCATGAGCAACCCTCCCCTCGCCTCCCTGCGCGCTTTCGAGGCCGCCGCGCGTCATGAGAGTTTCGTCAAGGCTGCCGCCGAGCTCAATCTGACCGCTGCCGGCGTCAGTCAGCATGTGCGAACGGTGGAGAACTGGCTGAATGTGCCGCTTTTCCTGCGGCAAACGCGCGGCGTTGCGCTGACTGCGGCTGGCCGCGAGTTCGGCGCGGCGGTAACACACGGGCTCGGACATATCGAAATCACCGCCCAGCAGTTGCGGCTTGAGATCCACAGCCGCCCGATCAGCGTTGCCTGCATCGCATCGATGGCAACGCGATGGCTCATCCCGCGATTGCCGAGATTCAGGGGCGCTTATCCGGACATTCGCATCAACATCGTCTACGCGCTAGAGGCGAAGACGCCGGAGGCAGCCGGCGTCGATCTGTTGATACGTCACGGACCGCGCCCAGGTCCAAACGCGGTCGAGCTTCTGAGCGCCGCTACGCGCCCGACCTGCTCGGCGGCGTTTCGGGCTCGCCATGGCACGTCTGAAACACCGCATGATCTGGCCAGCGCCGAACTCCTTCATGACGAGACCACCGATGCCTGGGCACGCTGGTTCGCCATCGCCGGCATTCATGAGACGCCCAAGGCCGGCCCGATCTTCGCCGATTTCAACTTGATGATCGGATCGGTCATCGGCGGCCAGGGCATCGGTCTTTGCCCCACGGCGCTGATTACCGATGAACTGGCGCAGGGATCGTTAGTGACCTTGTTCGACACCGCCTCGGACACAGACAAGGCCTATTGGCTTATCGAGGCAAAGAGCCTTTCCCGTGAGGCCGTGATGTTTCGAGACTGGTTGGTTGCCGCGGGCCGGGGGCAATAGAACAGTTGATCTAGAAGCCCATAAAACCCGGTTGCTCGGCCAGCTTCGGCCGCATTTCCAAAGCCGCCAGATCCACTTTCGGGACGCCGAATTCGGCGTCCCCGGCGAGAATTTCCTCGATACCGGCCGCCACCTGCAAGACACCGGCATCATCATGCCGCCGGCCGACGATCTGCATGCCGAGCGTGTCGCGGCCAACTGGAATGGTGATCGAGGGATGTCCGGCAAGGGTCGAGGCATAGGCCATAGCCAGCCAGTGATAGTAGCTTTTGGTCGGCTTGCCGTCGATCTCCTCCGGGTAGAGCTCGTGCCAATCACGCGGGCTGATCGTCACCGCCGGGCAAAGCACATAGTCATAAGTCTGGAAGAACTGCTGCCAATCGCGATAGAAGCGTCCCTGTCTGACCAGTGCATCGGCGATATCGAGCGGGCCGTAACTCAGGCCCTCTTCGACATTGGCACGAACATTCGGGCCGATCTTATCCGGATGGGACAACATCAACTTATGATGCATGCCGAGAAACATCACTCCGCGCAGAACCGAAAAGATGCGGTCGGCATCGGCGCAATCGGGATGGGTTTCCTCGACCATGCCGAGATGGCTCGACAGCCGCTTCGTCACCCGTCTGAAACTATCGCGAATAACCCGTTCAGTCGGCGCAAAGCCGAAATCCTCCGTGACGGCAATGCGCAAGGAAGTCTTGCCATCGACGACGACCGTAAGGGATCGCGCCTGTCCGGCCGCGCCATCACGGACAGCATCAGCGCCACATCGGCAACGTTGCGGCCCATCGGCCCGCTCGTCGGCAGAGGCATCAGAGCCATAGCCCGCGTGTCACCTGGCACGATGCCCGGCGATCGCATGTCTCAAGGCTCAGCCATTGCGGAACGTGTAGGCGTAGCCGTTGATCGCCGGAGCTCCGCCGAGATGGGCATAGAGAACCTTCGATCCCTCGGGGAAATACCCCTTCTTCACGAGGTCGATCATGCCCTGCATGGATTTTCCTTCGTAGACCGGGTCGGTGATCATGCCTTCCAGCCGCGCGCAGAGCCGGATGGCCTCCTTGGTTTCATCCGACGGCACGCCGTAGACCGGATAGGCATAATCCTCGATCAGGACGATATCGTCCGACGAGAGCTCCCGGCCGAGCTCGACCAGCTCGGCGGTGCGCCGCGCAATTTCCAGTACCTGCGCCTTGGTCTGCGCCGGGGTGAAAGAGGCGTCGATGCCGATGACGTTGCGCTCGCGGCCGTCCTTGGCAAAACCGACGGTCATGCCGGCATGGGTGGAACCCGTCACCGTGCAGACGACGATGTAGTCGAACTTGAAGCCGAGCTCTTCTTCCTGGGCGCGAACCTCCTCAGCAAAGCCGACATAGCCAAGCCCGCCATATTTGTGCACGGATGCACCGGCCGGGATCGGATAGGGCTTGCCGCCCTTGGCCTTGACGTCCGCGATCGCGTCTTCCCAGCTCTGCCGGATGCCGATGTCGAAACCTTCGTCGACCATCTGCACATCCGCACCCATGATGCGGCTCAAGAGAATATTGCCGACGCGGTCATAGACGGCATCCTCATGCGGGACCCAGCTTTCCTGCACGAGCCGGCACTTGAAGCCGATCTTGGCGGCGACCGCCGCGATCATGCGCGTATGGTTGGACTGGACGCCGCCGATCGACACCAGCGTGTCCGCGTTCGAGGCAATCGCGTCGGGAATGATATATTCCAGCTTGCGCAGCTTGTTGCCGCCAAATGCCAGCCCGGAATTGCAATCCTCCCGCTTGGCATAAAGCTCCACCTTGCCGCCGAGATGCTCGGAAAGCCGTTCCAGCTTCTCGATATGGGTCGGACCGAATGTGAGCGGATAGCGTTCGAATTTCTCCAGCATGAGTTCCCCTTCAGCTTGTCGTGATACCGGGAAGACGCTAGCATCACTTCAATGAAAGGTGCTCTCGAAGTTGAATCTGATATTTCCTTTTTTGAGACAAAAAACTCTCAAGTTAAATCTGTTTTACCCAGAATATCCATAATTTTCGGAAGATTCTTTCATGCCATCGGAATTGGACCGCATCGACCTGAAAATGCTCCGCCTGCTGCAGAAGAACGGGCGGCTCAGCAATGCCGAGCTCGCGCAATTGGTCGATGTCAGCCCGGCGACTTGCCATCGCCGTACCCAGCGTCTGTTCGAGGAAGGCTACATCAAGACCGTACGGGCCATGATAGAGCCGCAAAAGGTCGGTCGTGGCGCCCTGGTCATGGTCGGCGTGGTGCTCGACCGGTCGACGCCCGAGAGTTTTGGCGCATTCGAAAAAGCCGTTGCCAAGCTGAGCTTCGTGCTCGACTGCAATCTCGTTGCCGGCGATTTCGACTATTTCCTGAAAATCCGTGTCGGCGACATGACCGATTTCAACCGGATTCACGGCACGCAATTGATCGCCCTGCCCGGCGTGCGCCAGACCCGCACCTTCTTCGTCATGAAGGAAGTCGTCGACAATGCATTGCTGGAGTTCTAGCACTGCGGTTCGGGGCATCTGGTTGCGCACCACATGCGACCAGATGCCCTGAACAGCCTTAATTTACACAAGCCCGGCACGTTCAGGGCGCTGTAGGTGCCTCTCAGGAGGCTTTTTCGTAAAGACCCTTGAATTGGTCGCGCAGCAGGTTCTTCTGGACCTTGCCCATCGTGTTGCGCGGCAGTTCCTCCATGAAGACGACCCGTTTCGGCTGCTTGTAACGCGCGAGACGATCCTGCAGCGCGGCGAGTACGGCTTTTTCGTCCAGTGTCGCGCCGCGTTCCAGCACCACGACCGCGGTCACGCCCTCGCCGAAATCCGGATGCGCGACGCCGATCACCGCGCTCTCGACGACGCCGTCGAGCTGGTCGATCTCGTTCTCGACCTCCTTCGGATAGATGTTGTAGCCACCGGAGATCACCAGGTCCTTGCCGCGGCCGACGATATGGACATAGCCGTCCTCATCGATCTTGCCGAGGTCGCCGCTGATGAAATAGCCGTCCTTGGTGAATTCGGACGCGGTCTTTTCCGGCATGCGCCAATAGCCCTTGAAAACATTCGGTCCCTCGATCTCGATCATGCCGGTCTCGCCGGGCGCCAGCGTCCCGCCGGTGGCCGGATCGGTAATCCGTACCGTGACGCCCGAGAGCGGAAAACCGACCGTGCCGGCCTTTCGTTCGCCGTCATAGGGGTTGGAGGTGTTCATATTGGTCTCGGTCATGCCGTAGCGTTCGAGAATGGCGTGACCGGTGCGCTGCTTGAATGAAACATGCGTCTCCGTCAGCAGTGGCGCCGAGCCCGAGATGAACAGCCGCATGCTGGCAACGGCATCCCGGTTCAACCCCTCGTGCTGAAGCAATCTGACATAGAATGTCGGCACGCCCATCATCAGCGTTGCTCGCGGCATCAGCGACAGGATCTCGCCCGGTTCGAACTTCGGCAAGAGGAACATCGAAGCACCGGCAACGAGCGTGACATTGGTGGCGACGAAAAGGCCATGCGTGTGGAAGATCGGCAATGCGTGGATCAGCCGATCGGCCGCCGTCACGCGCCAGTATTCACGCAGCGCAAGCGCATTCGAGAGCAGGTTGTCATGCGTGAGCATGGCGCCCTTGGAGCGGCCGGTGGTGCCTGATGTATAGAGGATCGCGGCGAGGTCGTCGGGAGCGCGGGCGGCATCGATGAAGTCGGCGGGCTGCTTCCGGGCGAGATCCGCCAGAGATCCCGCGCCTTCGGCATCGAGCGTCTCGACGATCGCGCCATAGCGCTGCGCGAGCATTTCGACGTCGGCCCGAGCCTTCGGGGAGACGACGACGAGCCTCGGCTCGGCATCGCCGATGAAATAGTCAAGCTCGACAAGCGTATAGGCCGTGTTCAGCGGCAGATACACCGCGCCGCATCGAACGCAGGCGAGATAGAGCATTAAAGCCATCGGGCTCTTCTCCACCTGGACCGCAACGCGATCACCGGGGCGCACGCCGAGCGCGTCGATGGCGCTGGCAAGCTGCCCCGAAATGCGTAGCGCATCCCCATAGGTCCAGCGCCGATCATCGGCGGTCTCGATGAAAACGGCATCGTGGGACGTTGCGGACGCCCTGATGGCGTCGAACAGGTGATTGCCCATGGCTCCCCTCCTAAATCTGCTGCTCGGCTCTTCTGCATTTCGCCACGGCGTCGGCGAATCGGGCTGCCGGGGCCGGCAGCGGACGCATGGGTCTCCGCCATTTTTTCACCTCCGGCGAGGCCGCGACCTCACCGTGTTGCGCAAGGGCTTCGTGGTTTTTCTCGATATCGTCCAGCTTGTAAAGATAGTTGACCATCAGGCCATGGGACTGACGCATCACTTCTTTGGCAGCCACACGGTGCCGGCTGTATCCCGAGCAGGAACTATGCCATGAAACACAAATTATATATCCAACATCTTCGAGCGGTACGGTCATGAAGAAAATCGGTTTCCTTTCGTTCGGGCACTGGACGCCCTCGCCTCAATCGCAGACGCGGTCGGCGTCCGACGCGCTTCTGCAATCCATCGACCTCGCCGTTGCTGCCGAGGAACTGGGCGCGGACGGCGCTTATTTTCGCGTGCATCACTTCGCCCGCCAGCTCGCCTCGCCCTTCCCGCTGCTGGCAGCCGCCGGCGCGAAGACCAGCCGCATCGAAATCGGCACGGCGGTCATCGACATGCGGTATGAAAACCCGCTCTACATGGCCGAGGATGCGGGCGCGGCCGATCTCATCGCCGGCGGACGCCTGCAGCTCGGCATCAGTCGCGGCTCCCCCGAGCAGGTGATCGATGGATGGCGTCACTTCGGCTATGCACCGGCCGAAGGCGAGAGCGAAGCCGACATGGCCCGGCGTCACGCGGAAGTCCTGCTCGATGTGTTGCGCGGCGAGGGTTTTGCCCAGCCGAATCCAAGGCCGATGTTCCCCAATCCTCCGGGGCTCCTACGCCTCGAGCCGCACTCCGAGGGCCTGCGCGAGCGGATCTGGTGGGGCGCAAGCTCCAACGCCACGGCGCTCTGGGCGGCCAAGCTCGGGATGAACCTGCAAAGCTCCACCCTCAAGGACGACGAGAGCGGGCTTCCGTTCCACGTCCAGCAGGCCGATCAGATCAGGGTGTTTCGCGAGGCGTGGAAGACGGCCGGCCACAAACGCGAGCCGCGCGTTTCGGTCAGCCGCAGCATCTTCGCATTGGTGGACGACCGTGATCGCGCCTACTTCGGAAACGGCAATCAGAACCAGGACAAGATCGGCTTCATCGATGACAAGACCCGGGCGATCTTCGGCCGCAGCTATGCCGCCGAGCCCGACGCCCTCATCAAGGAGCTGGCGCAGGACGAAGCCGTTGCCGAAGCCGACACGCTGCTTCTGACCGTTCCGAACCAGCTCGGCGTGGATTACAACGCGCATGTGATAGAGGCTATCCTAACCCACGTCGCCCCTGCCCTCGGCTGGCGCTGACGCCGGCCATCATCGACCGTTAGACCGGTATTCGCGGATATCTTCCTTGAGGCGATGTTTGCGGCCCTGCACGCTCACGACACCTTGGTCTCGGCACCTTCGAGTGGAAGATCGCCCTTGATCCGCGTCTCCCGACGCGGAACTGTCGATGCCCGGTAACGGATGAAGCAGCCGCCGTCGCTGTCGTGCTCCACCTCGACGTCCACGCCGAATACATCGCGGATGCGTTCGACCGTCAGCACCTCGCGCGGCGTACCGAGCGCTACCAGCCGCCCGCCCTTCATGACGGCAAGGCGATCGCAGAACATGGCGGCATGGTTGAGATCGTGCAGGGCCGCGACCACGGTCAGGTCCTGTCGGCGCACGAGATCCAGAAGACCGATCTGGTGGCCGATGTCGAGATGATTCGTCGGCTCGTCGAGGAGCAGGATCTTCGGCTGCTGCGCAAGCGCGCGGCCAATATGCAGCCGCTGGCGCTCGCCGCCCGAAAGCGTATGCCACAGCCGATCGGCAAGATGGGTCATGTCGACATTCGCAAGGGCTGCCTCGACGATCGCATCGTCAGCGGGCGACCACGGCGACAAAGCTCCGAGATAGGGCGTGCGTCCGAGTTCGACGGCCTGCCTGGCGGTGATCCGCTCGGCGGTCTCGGCCTGTTGTTCCACCAGGGCCAGGAGCCGAGAAAGTTCGCGCCGTCCGAGAGAGCGGATCGGCGTGTCGTCTAGAAGGATCTCCCCGGCCTTCGGCTTGCGGATGCCGGACAGCATCATCATCAGGCTCGTCTTGCCCGAACCGTTCGGCCCGATGATCCCGAGAAACTCGCCTGTGCGGACGTCCAGCGATATGTCCAGCACGATGGCTTCTCCGCCGGCGCTCCACGAAACATTCCTTGCCGACAGGGTCATGCGTGCGCCCTTTTCCGGCTCAAGATGAAGGCGAAGGCGGGCGCACCGACAAGAGCGGTGATCACCCCGATCGGCAGGACCTGGCCGGGTATCAGAATGCGCGACAGGATATCGGCCGCGATCATGAAGATCGCGCCGATCAGAGCCGCCGCCGGCAGAAGCACGCCATGCCGAACGCCGACCAGCATGCGCGCGGCGTGCGGGATGACGAGCCCGACGAAGCCGATAGAGCCGACGATGGACACCATGACCGCGGTCATCATGGCGGATGTGCCAACGAGCACGACATAGGTGCGACGCACGGAGATGCCGAGCGAGGCCGCCGATTCCGCTCCGAAGGTGAAGGCATCGAGCGACCGGGCATGCCAGAGACAAACGACGAGCCCCAATAGCGCAGCCGGAATTGCCAGCCAGGCATCCGGCCAACGCACGCCGGAGAGATTGCCGAGCAGCCAGAACATGATGCCGCGCGCCTGCTCGGCGGTCGCCGCCTTGGTGACGACGAAGGACGTGAGCGCGTTGAAGAGCTGTGAGCCCACCACGCCCGCCAGGATAATCGCGGCCGTTCCGCGCCCTGCCTTGACGGCCAACGATGCGACGAGAGCGAAGGCGACGAGCGCACCGAGGAAAGCCCCCATCGGCATCGTCAGGAAACCCGCGCCCAGGCCGAGGATCGCGACACCGACGGCACCGGTGGAGGCGCCGGCGGAAATGCCGAGGATGTAGGGATCGGCCAGGGGATTGCGCAGCAGCGACTGCAGCACGACCCCGGACAGGGCAAGAGCCGCGCCGCAACAGGCTCCCACGACCGCGCGGCTCAGCCGATAGCTCCACACGATACCCTCATCGATCGGCTCGAGCGGATAGCCGGCACCCCAAAGCCGATTGGCCACCGTCTTGGCGACGGTCTCAAACGGGATCGAGGTTTCGCCGATCGCCGCGCCCAGCCAGAGCGCGGCGACAAGGACGGCAAGCGCCAACGCGACGGTACCCGTCCGTCCGATCGATGAAAGGGCGCGGTTCACTTCGTCAGGCCGGCGGCTGCGATGGCATCGGCAAGCGTCTCGATGCCTTCGATCGTACGGATGGTCGGGTTCATCGCCTGCGCATCCATCTCGAAGACATGGCCATTTTTGACAGCGGGCATCAGGCTCGCGACAGGGTCCTTTTCCAGGAATTTGCGCTTGGCCTCCGCGCTATCCAGCGGATAGCGACGGCGTTCCATCGCTGCCGCGACGATCATGCTTGGATTGGCCTTGGCAATCGTCTCCCAGCCGACCGTCGGCCACTCATCATCGGTCTCGATGATATTTTTGATGCCGAGCGCCGACATGATGTAGCCCGGCGCGCCATTGCGGCCCGCCACATAGGGATCGGCATCCTTGGCGCTGGAGAACCAGAAGACAGCAGAAAGCTTGCCCTGTGCGGAAGCGACCTTGGCGCGTGCCGCCGCTTCGCGCTGCTTCAGATCGGCGACCACTTCCTCGCCTTTGTCCTGCACATTGTAGATCTTCGCGAGATCGCGGATCTCCTGATAGACGAGATCCATGGCGAAGACCTGATGGCGGACGCCATCGCTGGAGCCGGAGTTCTCCTTGCCGACGCAATCCGACGGCGATATATAGACCGGGATGCCTAGCTCCTCGAACTGTTCCGGCTTGGCGACCACGCCTTCCGGTCCCACCTGCCATTGGAACTGAACCGTGACGATATCCGGCTTCTTTCCGACGACGCTCTCGAAACTCGGATCGTTGTCGGCAAGACGCTCGACCTTGGCGTTGACGTCCTCATAGCCCTTCAGGACCGGCCCGACCCAGAGCGCGGTGCCGACCACCTTGTCGGCAAGACCGAGACGATAGAGGATTTCCGTGCTGCTTTGGCCGATAGAGACCGTGCGCGACGGCATCTTCCGCACGGTGATCTGCCGGCCGCAGTTTTGGAGCGTAAGAGGGTAGCTCGTTTCCGCCGCCCTTGCCTGCCCCGACAGGCCGGCGACGATCAAGGACATGGCGTATAGGCCGGCGCGCAATGGCCGCTTGATAATGATCTTCATCATAATTCCCCGAAGTGATGTGAACGCCGCCCGGAAAAGGCGGCGGTGAAGGTCAGAATGACCTGAGGGCATTCCGAGCGGTCGAAAGAACGTCTGGATTCGGGGAAGGCGGCGCATCAAGGCGCTGCGAAGTGTGAAGGATGGTCATGTCCTGTTCCTGTTTCGGGCATCCCCGCCCGTGACAATGGATCGTTCTTCGACGGCAGGTCTCCTGGCTCACGGATATCAGTCGTCCATCTGCCTTCCCGCGCCCAATTGGCGCAGTGACACGGCGCCTTTCGGCACCACGAGGATGGACGGCAATCCGCTTACAGTTGCGGGGGCAGCCACGGTCTTGGTCCCTTTTGGGTCGTCCGCACCGTGTTCCCTATTAATCCCCTCGGAGTCATCGTCGGGGAACCGTCGTGTCCAGTTATGCCAAGGGCGGTGGTTGCGTCAAGCCGTGAAAAGGGCCGCTAATGGACCGCGCCCCGTCCGCCAGCAGCAACGAACAAATGCCATGTCCGCTTCCCTCTTCGGCGCAAGCCGGCCCCATCAAAATACCCACGGCAGCAAATCTTCTTGTAACGTAATAACATTACCTTTGCTATCAAAGTTCTTTTCGGCTGTCCAGTCCCCTCGATCCGATCCGTGAGGATACGACAACAGGCCCGAACACTTACCAAACCCGATATCTCTTTCAAAAGCGGGCGCGGGCCGACGCCTGATAACGGCGCATGATATCCAGATCGACTCAGATGCTGATCAGGCCGTAATCTCGATCACTACGCGACCGCGGATCTTCCCCGCCACGATATCTTCCGCAAGCTGCGGCAATGCCGACATCGGGTCGACACGGGTCAATTGCTTGAGATGGGCGGGGTCCAGATGCTGGCTGAGGGTTCGCCAAGCCCGCTCGCGTTTCGCGATGGGCGCCATAACGGAATCGACGCCGAGCAGAGCAACGCTGCGCAGGATATGCGGCAGCACCGTTGCGGGCAGATCGGCACCTCCCGCCAGACCGCATGCCGCGACGGCACCGCCATAGACTGTTTGAGACAGAACATTCGCAAGCGTCGTCGATCCTACGCTATCGACGGCTCCGGCCCAGCGCTCCTTCTGGAGCGGGCCGCCTTTCTCGCTCAGCGCCGCACGGTCGATAAAATCCGCGGCTCCAAGTAAAGCAAGATAATCATGGGTTTCCGGCCGACCAGTCGACGCCGTTACCTTATAGCCCTTGTTGGCAAGCAGGCTCACGGCCACCGAGCCAACGCCGCCTGCCGCTCCGGTGACCAGCACTTCCCGATCGTCCACGCCGATCCTTCCCCAATCCTCAAGAGCATTGACGCACAGCGCGGCCGTATAGCCGGCCGTTCCGATCGCCATGGCCTGTTCCAGGGAGAATTCCTGCGGCAGCGCGATCAGCCATTCCGCCTTGACCCGCTGGTATCGGGAATAACCGCCCCATTCGGTCTCGGAGAGCCCCCAGCCGTTCAGAACAACCTTGTCGCCCGCGACCCATTTGTCCGAGCGCGACTCGACGACAACGCCGGCCAGATCGATGCCGCCGACCATCGGCGTGCGGCGCGCAATTCTTCCCTTGCCGGAAAGCGCCAGACCGTCCTTGTAGTTGACCGTGGAAAACGCAACTTCGACCAGAACGTCGTGGTCGGGCAGATCGGCCAAGGTCAACTGCCGAAACCCAGCCTGCGGTTTGCCATCAACCGTATCGATCACCATTGCCGTGAAAGAATCTGACATAAAATTCCCTTGACTTCGATGCTTCTGAGGATGTGAGCCGCCGGATTCAGGACTGCGCCTGCTCGCTCGCCCGGCGGCCGCGCGCATCAAGTGCGGCGCTATAGCTGTCACGCACATAGGTGAGGAGATTTGTCAGCGCCGCAGTCGCCTCACCGACATCGCGATTGCTCAGCGCCTCGTGCATCCGCTGGTGAAAAGCAACGACCTGACGGCGCTCACGCACCCTGAAGACGATCATGTTCGTGATCGGAATGAAAGATTCGATCACCGTGTACATCATCAGCTTCAAGGGGCCATTGCCGGTTGAATCGACCAGGGCCCGATGGAACCGCACATCGGAAGCACAGAAATCTTCATCGCTGATGCTCTGATCCCGCTGCAAGGCGATTTCGGCGGCCATGGCCTGCAATCCCTCTTCGCTGCGGTTTTCGCAGGCAAGCCGGCAGCAGATCGTTTCCGTCTCAAGTCTGGCGGTAATGATCTCGTCGATATCGAAAGCGCCGATGCCGACGAGAAGCGTCGCGGCACCGGTGATCGCCTTTGATAGACCTTCCGGATCGGGCCGCATCACGAAATTGCCTCCGAGGGGGCCACGACGCGAATGAATGAGATTCTGCGCCGCCAGACGCTTCAACGCCTCGCGCACAGTCGGGCGAGAAATCCCGAAGCTCCGGGCAAGATCCTCTTCCGTCGGCAAGCGCTCGTCGATCTTCAGGCGCCCGTCAAGGATCGCGGACTTGATGTTCTCGGCAACCTGTTTGGCGATGCCAGATCTTACCACTTCGTCATATCTGAGATTCATAGAGCTCCATCCTTCGCCCGAAGGCATTGATGCCATGCATTCAGCGAAAAGGCTATAGCTATTTAAATATAGGTTTGACAAATATCAGATAGGCGATAACCTGCCCTCGATCCAGATAACCAGGGGAACAGAATGGGCGGATCGATCGACCGGGCGCTCGCCGCTCATCCCTTATTTACGCCGTCTTTGCGGCTGCGGGAACTGCTGGCCCGCCTTAATGGCAGGCTGGACAAGAACGCTATTGTCGCAGGCCCGGATGTCGGTGATGCCTATTGCGCGGACGCGACGGACGAGCGCGGCGTTCGGCCATCCATCCTGTTTCGACCCAAGGATACCGCATCGGTGTCGGCCATTCTTTCCGCATGCGATGCCGTCCGCCAGCCTGTCGTCGTGCAAGGCGGACGGACCGGTCTTGCGGGTGCTGCGCGGCCTATGGCCGGCGAGGTTGCGCTGTCCCTGGAGCGCATGAGCGCAATCGAACCCGTCAACGAGGACGCCGGAACTGTCATCGCCCATGCCGGCGCGACCCTGCAGGCTGTCCAGGAGGCTGCGGCCAGCCACGGCTTCATGTTCGGCGTGGATATCGGCGCGCGCGGCACATCCACCATCGGCGGCAACATCGCCACCAATGCCGGCGGCATTCGCGTGCTGCGCTACGGCATGTATCGCGCCCAGGTTCTTGGCTTGGAGGCTATACTGGCGGACGGCTCGGTGCTGACCAGCCTCAAGGGCCTTTCGAAGGACAATTCGGGTTTCGATCTCAATCAGATATTCATCGGCAGCGAGGGCACGCTTGGCGTCGTTACCCGTGCCTGTCTGCGTCTTCATCCCAAGCCGCAGTCACTGGCAAACGCATTTTGCGCCCTCCCCTCGCTCGGTGCGGCAATCGCGCTTCTGCGGCACCTGCGCCAGAGGTTGGGACCCTCCCTTTCCGCTTTCGAAGTCATCTTCCCGGCCGTTTACGCCGGCGTCCTCAATCGCACCGGTGCACCGCCACCTGTGCCGGCGGGTGCCGGAATGTATGCGCTCATCGAGATGCAGGGGCAGGACGAAGCGGGCGACGAGGATCGCTTCGCGGCCGCGCTGATGGAATGCTACGAGGAAGGCATCGTCGGCGATGTCGCCGTTTCCCGCTCGCTGCGCGACTATCATGCCATCTGGGCTTTGCGCGATGCAGCGAGCGAATTCATTTTCAGCATGGACCATGTCGCGGGCTTCGACGTCAGCCTGCCCATTTCCGCGATGCAGCGGTTCCTGGACAGAGCCACGGCCGAAATCGCGGCCGTCGATCCCGCCGCTTCCATCTACATTTTCGGTCATCTCGGTGACGGCAATCTGCATTTTCTGGTTTGCACGCACCACTATGACCGCGTTGCGGACGCGACCTTCGCCTGTGTCGCCCGCGAGGGCGGATCGATATCGGCCGAACATGGCATTGGCCTTGAAAAGAAGAAGTGGCTGCCGCTGGTTCGAAGCCCGACTGAAATGGCCGCCATGCGCCGTCTCAAATCGGCGTTCGACCCCAATAACATCCTCAATCCCGGCCGTGTTTTCGATATGGAACCGACAGCACCGGGGGAGCGCGCATAAATGTCCACCTTCCCCGTTGCCGCACACCCCGAAAATCGACCTATAATCCCCACCGCAACGACACCCAGCCTCGATGACCGCTACACACTCGATCGGGGAAGCATTCTCGTTTCCGGCACGCAGGCGCTCGTCCGCTTGCCGATGATCCAGCGTCAGCGCGACCTTGCGCGCGGGCTGAATACCGCCGGCTACGTGTCGGGATATCGCGGCTCGCCGCTTGCCAGCTTCGACCGGGAAATGGCGCGCGCGAAGAAGTATCTGGACGACCACCACATCCGCTTCCAGCCCGGCCTCAATGAAGACATGGCCGCCACCGCCGTCTGGGGTACGCAGCAGACAGCAATGTTTCCCGGCGCCCGATATGATGGCGTCTTCGCCATGTGGTACGGCAAGGGACCTGGCGTCGACCGCAGCATGGACGTGATCCGTCACGCCAACGCCGTCGGTACCAATCCGAACGGCGGCGTTCTGCTGCTCGTCGGAGACGATCACGGTGCCGTTTCGTCGACCCTGCCGCACCAGAGCGAGCACAATCTGATCTCCGCGATGGTACCGCTCCTGTCGCCGGCCGGCGTCGGGGAATATATCGACTATGGTTTGCTCGGCTGGGCGCTCAGCCGCTATTCCGGCGCCTGGGCCGGCTTTAAGTGCCAGACGGAAATCGTCGAATGCACCGCGACGGTCGAGCTCGATCCCGATCGGCCCGCCATCGTCTATCCCGACGGCAATGGCGACCTCTCGTTGCGCTGGCCGGACGGTCCGCATGCGATGGAGCGGCGGCTGGAAAACAAGATGGAGGCGATACACACCTTCGCCCGTCAGAACAGCATCGATAGAACGATCTGGGGCAGCACTGCCGGCAAAGCGAGGCTCGGTATCGTTTCGACCGGGAAATCGTGGCTCGACCTCATGGGAGCGCTGGCGAGCCTTGGCATCGACGAGCGCCGGGCCGGCGAACTCGGCATCCGGCTTTACAAGATCGGCATGGTCTGGCCGATCGAACCGGAGGGCCTCCAACGGTTTGCCTCCGGCGTCGAAACCCTGTTGGTGGTCGAGGAAAAGCGTGCGGTCATCGAAGACCAGGTCAAGGCTCAGCTTTTCAACATGGCCTCCGACCGGCGTCCAAGGGTCTACGGCAAATTCGGAGCGGATGGCCGACCGCTCTTATCCGCGGCTGGCGAGATCAACGCCGTCGCCGTTGCCAGGGCGATTGTCTCGGTCATCGGTGCGGATCACACCGATCTGCTGGCCAGATTGCACGATATCGAGGCTCTCCTCGCGACAAGCGCCACGGAAACGCCGGCGCTGAAACGCGACCCCTATTTCTGCTCAGGCTGTCCGCACAGCATTTCCACCCGGCTGCCCGAGGGAAGCCGCGCATCCACCGGCATCGGCTGTCATATGATGGTGATCGGGCTGGAAGAGCGCAGCACCTCGACCTTTACCCAGATGGGCGGCGAAGGCGGTTCGTGGATCGGCCTTTCCCAGTTCACCGACGAGAAGCATATTTTCGTCAACATGGGCGACGGCACCTATTTCCACTCCGGGCTGCTTGCGATCCGCGCCGCGATTGCCGCCAAAGTCAACGCCACCTACAAGATCCTCTATAACGACGCGGTCGCCATGACCGGCGGCCAGAAGCATGACGGCGAAGTCTCCGTTCCCGGCATTGTTGGGCAGATGCTGGCCGAAGGCGCGGCCCGGGTCGCCGTCGTCGCCGAGCGCCCGGAGATCTGGCAAGGCAATCTGCCGCGCGGCGTTACGGTCAACCATCGCGACGAGCTGGATGCGGTGCAGCGCGAACTGCGCGAGGTGCCGGGCGTTACCGTGCTCGTCTACGATCAGGTTTGTGCTGCGGAAAAGCGGCGGCGGCGCAAGCGAGGCGCTTTGGCCGTCTCCGACAAGCGCGCCTTCATCAACGAACTCGTCTGCGAGGGGTGCGGCGACTGTTCCGCGGTTTCCAATTGCATCTCCATCGAACCACAGGAAACGGAGTTCGGCCGCAAGCGGCGGATCAACCAGTCGAGCTGCAACACCGATCTTTCCTGCATAAAAGGCTTTTGCCCGAGCTTCGTCACCGTCGAGGGCGGGATTATCCGCAAGCCGGCTTCAAAGGCAGCCAAGGCAAGTTTCGACGACCTCCCTCTCCCGACGCTCCGGCCAGTCACCGACCGACCCTACAACATGCTGCTCGCCGGCATCGGCGGGACCGGTGTCATCACCGTCAGCGCCATACTGTCGATGGCCGCGCACATTGACGGCCTTGCCGTGCAGACGCTCGACCAGACCGGCCTTGCCCAGAAAAATGGGGCCGTCATTTCGCATCTGCGGGTCGCAAGGACGCGAGAGCAGATCACCTCCGTACGCATCGGGCCGGGCGAAAGCGATCTGGTCCTCGGCTTCGATATCGTCGTATCAGCGGCGCAGAACGCCCTGTCCACCTTCGCTGCCGGCCGAACCAGCGCCGTTCTCGACGATCATTTCGCGCCGACCGCCTCTTTTGTGCAGAACACCGCGATCGATTTTCGCCAGGAAGCGACGTTGAAGGCACTGCGCAAGGCGGCTGGTGACAACGCCATCAGCTTTGTTGCCGCGACCAAACTGGGGGCGGCCCTGATGGGCGACGCGATCGCGGCCAACATGTTCCTGCTCGGTCACGCCTGGCAGCGTGGACTTGTTCCAATCAGTCTTGAGGCAATCGATGCGGCGATCGAACTCAATGGCACAGGCATTGCGATGAACCGCGCAGCCTTTGGCTGGGGCCGTCGCTCGGTGGTCGATCCGGAAGCTGTCCAACAAGCCGCGGCAGTCGATCTGGACGAGGCGCCTGCCAAACAGACGCTTGACGACCTCGTCGCCAAGCGCATCGAGTTCCTGACGCACTACCAGAACACCGCCTATGCAGCAAAATACCGCAAGCTGGTGACGACCGCCCGCAATGCAGAGGCCCGAGCGAAGCTCGGAGAGGATTTTTCCGAAGCCGTCGCGCGCAATGCCTTCAAGCTGATGGCCTATAAGGATGAATATGAAGTGGCCCGGCTCCACAACGACCGGAGCTTCAAGGACAAGATCGCCGCGCAGTTCGAAGGTGATTTCGAGATCAAGCATCATCTGGCGCCGCCGCTCTTTTCCCGAAAGATCGACAAGCGCACCGGCAACCCGGCAAAGATTGCCGTCAGCCGCAAGCTCATCTCGCCCGCATTCTCCGTACTGGAGAAAATGCGCTTCCTTCGCGGCACGCCGCTTGATCCGTTCGGCTACACGCACGAGCGACGTACCGAGCGCAAGCTGGTCGCCGATTATGCGGCACTGATCAACGACCTCTCAGCAAACCTGTCGCCGGAAAACCAGCAGCGCGCTATCGCGCTCGCCCAACTCCCCGATCAGATCAGGGGATTTGGCCCGGTCAAATCAGCATCGATAAAACGTTTCGAGAAGAACAAGGCGGCCCTGCTGGTGCAAGCATCGGAACCGGCGCCGGTTGACGCCAACGCAAAGAGGAAAAGCATATGAGCATAGCCGAGAGCTTCGAGACCATCCTTTATGACAAGGATGAACAGGACAAGTTCGCGACGATCACCATCAATCGGCCGGACAAGCTCAATGCGATGAACAAGACGACCGTGCGCGAGATCGACCGCGCCGTCGCCCTCGCTGTCGCCGACAAGGACGTCAACGCACTGGTGATCACAGGGGCAGGCCGCGCGTTTTCATCCGGTTACGATCTGCAGGGCGCAGACTATGACGTCAGCATCGAGGACTGGCATGCCGACATGTCGGAAAATGCCCAGGCGCTTCTGAACATCTGGAAGGCTCCAATCCCCGTCATCGCCTCGGTGAACGGCTATGCGCTTGCCGGCGCACTCGAACTCGTCATGTCGTGCGATCTTGCGATCGCCGCCGACAACGCCAAGTTCGGCGAGCCGGAAGTCCGGCACAATTCCGGACCGCCCGCCCTCTTCATGCCGTGGCTGCTGGCCACCCGCGACGTCCGCTGGCTGATGTACACCGGTGACCTGGTGGATGCGGAAGAGGCGCTGCGCATGCATCTGATCAACAAGATCGTGCCCGCCGATCAGCTCAAGCAAAAGACCGAGAACCTCGCGCGCAAGCTGGCGCGCATGCCGGTTCCGGCGATCAAGTTCGCCAAGTCCTCCATCAACAACCAGCAGATCGCCGCCGGCCTGATGACGTCCTTCGATTACAACGTGCATGCCATCGCCGCCCTCCACGTCAGCAAGGACGGGCAGGAATGGATGCGCAATCTCCAGAAGATGTCGCTGAAGGAATATCTCGAATTTCGCGACGCGCCCTTCAAGGGGCTCGACTGACGCCATCCCCTCGTTGGCGGGGCGTCAAACCGCCACTACTATGTTCATTCCGGAAAGGATCAGACAATGCAGACGGCCCCGTCCTCAAGGCAGGATATGGACAGCATTCCGGTCATAGATATCGCGCCTTTCATCCATCGGACCGCCGGTAGCGATGCCGTCGTTAAGGCAATCGAGGCCGCCTGCCGCGAAACCGGATTCTTCCTGATCACCGGACATGGCGTTTCCACGGAGGCGACCACGCAGCTTTACACTCTTGCCCGCGATTTCTTCGATGAACCGCAGGAGTGGAAGAAGCAGCAAGGCCGAGGAAACTCGCTAAAGGGGGGCGTCGCTTTCTCTCCCATTGCGGACGAGGCGCTGAGCGCCACGCTCGGGATCAAGACGCCGGGGGACTATAAAGAGAGCCTGAATTTCGGGCCGCGCCTTCCGGGTGACGTTTGGCCTACGGTGCCACAAGGATTGCAGGCGGCCTTCAACGCCTATTTTGTCGAAATGGAGACGCTCGCAGGCCATCTGCGACACGCATTTTGCCAGGCGATCGGGCTTGCGCCCGATTATTTCGAGCCGGCCTTTGCCGACCACCTTTCGGCACTCCGCGTCATCAACTATCCGGAACAACAGGAAAGCCCGCTGCCCGGCCAGTTGCGCGCGGGCGTCCACACCGATTACGGCTTCATGACCATTCTGCGCTCGGAGGCATCCCCAGGGGGGCTTCAGGTCCGCAAACGCGATGGCCAATGGCTGGATGCGCCGAACGTCGAAGGCGCCTATGTCGTCAATATCGCCGATGCCTTCATGCGCTGGACCAACGACGAATGGCTGTCGACACCACATCGGGTCGCCAATCCGCCCGGCCACTTCAAGGGAACGACACGACGTCAATCCATTCCCTTCTTTGTCAATCCGTCGAAAGAGACGCTCATCGAATGCCTGCCGCCCTTTGCGGCAAAGGCGCCGGCGAAATACACGCCGATTACCTACGGAGACTATATCGCGCTGAAGACAAGTCAGGCCTTCAGCAAATCCTGAGCGCAAGAAGCGAAACATCGCCTGCCGCACCAGCACCACCGACACGCAGCCATGACAAGGGGAACCGAAATGATGAACATGAACAGGCGGCAGCTTCTTGCCGGAATGGGCGGCCTTGCCGCTGCAAGCATGATCAGCCTTCCTGCGCGCGCGCAAAGCAAGACGCTCGTGGTGCCAACGCTCGGCGGCGCCTGGGAGCAGTTCTGGCGCTCGACGCTGGCACCGGCATTTACGGCAAAGAGCGGTGCCGCGGTGACACTCGATGCCGGCAACGGTCGCGTCTGGAGCGCCAACCTGCGGGCGGCGGGCGCTGAAAACCCTCCCTATTCGATCCTGATGACCAACGAGGCCTTTGCCTCCAGCCTGCGCAAGGAAGGCTTCTTCGAGAAGCTCGATCTGACGAAACTGTCGAACTACAACGATCTCTACCCGCTTGCGAAGAAGACGGATGGTTGGGGCGCCGTGGCGATGGTCTCGCCGATCGGCATCGCCTACCGCACCGATATGGTCCAAACCCCGCCGAAGGGGTGGAAGGATCTCTGGGAGAACCCGGAATTCAAGGGGCGCATCGGCCTCTACAATTTCGCCAATACGGCCGGCAAGATGGAGCTGATGCTGGCATCGAAGATCTTCGGCAAGGATCAATACGACATCGATGCCGGCTTCAAGGCGCTGGAAAAGCTCGGCCCGGTCATACAGGCGGATTTCAATCTGTCGACGGGCATTGCAGCCGGCGAATTCGTAGTTGCGCCCTTCGACTTCGGGGAAGTGGCGCGCTTGCGCTCTCAAGGGTTGCCGATCGATGTCGTCGTGCCCGAAGAGGGCATGCTGATGTTCGACCAGACGCTGAATATTCTTGCCCACGCCCCGGAAAAGGAACTCGCCTACCAATATGCCGACTTCCTGCTCTCCCCGGAGGGGCAGATACCGCTCATGAAGCAGTTCTTCGTCTCCCCCACCAATTCCAAGGTGGTCGTCCCGGCCGACCTGCAAAAAGACGTGCCGATCTCGGGCGAGGCGATGGACAAGATCCTGACATGGGATTGGAATTTCATGAACCAAAAGCAGGCCGAATTCTCGGAGACCTGGGCAAAGATCATGCGCTAAACACGCCCAGGCGAACCCCTCGCGACATGCCGGCCCGCCTCTATGCGGTCCGGCTTCTTTCTCGACATGGCGGCATGAACGCAATTGCCGCCGGCAGAATTTGGAAGATCGAGCATGACAGCGGTAAGCATCGAAGGGCTCACCAAGCACTATGGAACGTCTCATGCGGTCAACGGCATTTCCGTGAAGATCGAAAACGGCGAGTTCATCTCGCTTCTGGGACCTTCCGGCTGCGGCAAGACGACCACACTGAAGATGATCGCCGGCTTCGAGGACGCCACATCGGGCGCAATCCGTTTCGACGGCAAGGATGTCGTGCATGTGCCTGCCGAAAAACGCGATATCGGCATGGTCTTCCAGAACTATGCTCTGTTTCCGCATATGACTGTTGCGCAGAATCTGGCGTTCGGATTGGAGATGCGCCGCCGCCCGAAGCGCGAGATCGCCGAGCGCACGGCCCGCGTTCTCGATATGGTGCAGCTCTCCGGATATGCCGACCGCTATCCGCGCCAGCTTTCCGGTGGACAGCAACAGCGTGTCGCGCTTGCTCGAGCGCTGGTGATCGAGCCTCGAATTCTCCTTCTCGACGAGCCGCTTGCCAACCTCGATGCCAAGCTGCGCGAGGAGATGCGCGTCTTTATCCGCGATCTTCAGAAGCGTGTTGGGATCACCACCGTTTACGTGACCCACGATCAGGCCGAGGCGATGACCATGTCGGATCGCGTCGTGGTCATGTTTGGCGGGCAGATCGCCCAGTATGGCGCGCCAGCCGATATCTATGATCGACCAGCCAGTCTGGAGGTTGCGCAGTTCGTGGGGCAGGTCAACATCCTGTCCGGCCGGCTGCTCTCCACCGAAGCAAACGATATCTCGGTCATCGATACCGCACTCGGTACGGTCAGAATATTCAATGCTCCGAGGTCGCCCGATGGAGCCGTGACGCTGGTGCTGCGGCCCGAGGCCGTCGAGCTATTTCCCGAAAGCGCCGGGCAGACAGGCGCCACGGCCACCATCACAGCGAGCTATTATTCGGGCAGCCTGATCGACTACCGCTTGGCGCTCGACAGCGGCGACACCATCAATGTTCAGACCTTTCCCCGCAGCCGCTTCTCTCCGGGCGATCGTGTCACCGTCAAGGTCGATGGCGATCGCTTCTGGGCGCTCGGAGCTGCCGCATGAGCCTTCGAGCAAAATCTCTGAAGCCCTTTGCCTTGATCGCCCCGGCTGTTCTGCTCCTCGGCGTCTTCCTGGTATTGCCTTACATCAACATCGTGGTCATGAGCCTGCGCAATCCGGGGAGCGGAACGCCCTATGCGCCCGGTTTCACCCTCTCAAACTATCTCAGGCTCTTTGCCGACAGCTTTTACCTGGAGCAGACCGCAAACACGCTGATGATCGGCTTCATCACCACCGCCGTCTGCCTTCTTCTCGGCTTCCCCGTCGCATGGCAGCTTGCCAAGACCCAAATGCGTTTTCGTGGCCTCGCCTATGGCCTCGTGCTCTCACCGCTTCTCGTTGGCATCGTCATCCGCAGCTATGGCTGGACGATCCTGCTCGGCAATAATGGCATGATAAACCGCACCCTGATCGGCTTCGGCCTGATCGATCGCCCGCTTGCCCTGATGTACAACTCCCTTGGGATCGTGATCGCCCTGGTGCACGTCTTCCTGCCGTTCATGATCCTGCCGCTCATGAGCGCGCTGCAGGGGATAGACCCCTCCATCGAAGCGGCTGCCCGGTCGCTCGGAGCCGGACGCATCACCGCCTTCCGACGAATTGTTCTGCCGCTGGCCATGCCCGGCATACAGGCCGGCTGCATACTGGTCTTTGTTTTGTCGCTCAGCGCCTACGTCACGCCGTCCTTGATCGGTGGCCTGCGCGTGAAGACGATGGCGGTCAGTGTGGTCGATGCCCTTATCGACACGTTTCAATGGCCGTTCGGCTCGGCCATGGCGCTGATGCTGTCTTTGACCGGGGCGATGGTGGTGCTGCTGTTTGCAAGGCTCACCCGCATGAAATGGAAGGCGAACTGATGTCCAGGCACCTCCTCACCGGCTACTGCCTGATGATCTACGCCTTTCTGCTGCTGCCGATCCTCGTGGTGGTCGGTGCGTCTTTCAATGCCGGCGCCTTCCTGACGTTCCCGCCACAGGGACTTTCATTTCGCTGGTACGTGGTGTTCTTTCACAATGAGGTCTTCCTCAACGCGATCAAGACGTCACTCTGGGTGGCTGCGGTCTCGACGGTGATCTCCGCGATCATCGGTACGATGGCGGCGATCTTCTATATTCAGCATGCCGGGCGCTGGAAGGAAAGCGTCCGGCTCGCCATGCTCCTGCCGCTGCTGCTGCCGGAAGTGCTGACGGCCATCTCGCTGTTGTTCTTCGTCTATTCGATCGGCATGGGCACACGGACGATCGCGGCGATGATCATCGGCCATTGCCTCATTACCCTTCCCTTCGTCTTCATCAACGTTTCGGCGGCGATGGAGTCCTACGAACCCTCCTGGAGCCTGGCGGCCAAGAGCCTCGGCGCGGGACCGTTGACGCGGTTTCGCCGCATCATGCTGCCGCTGATCAAGCCCGGCGTGATTGGCGGATGCCTGTTCGCTTTCATCATATCCTTTGACACGTTCACCATATCCTTCATGCTGAAGAACGTGGGAACCGCCACTCTTCCAATCCAGCTCTACGATTATCTGCGCACGAACTTCACCCCCGAGGCCGCCGCCGTGTCGACGGTATCCATCGTCCTGACCTTGTTCGTCGTCGTCTTGTCGGAGAAAGTCCTGGGGCTTCGCATTCACCGCTTCTGATGTCTATGTCGGGGCGGAACCGGCGGCGCCTTTGCCTCCTATTCCGCAGCTTCCGGCCAGTTCAGCGCTCGGCGGCACGCTTCGATCGAAGCCAGTTCGATGCCGGCATAATGGTCGAATTCGTTGAGTACGCCTGTCCCGAGATCCGCCTCGAAATGCAGCTGATTGGGGCTGGCGGCAAATTCATGCTGCGCGTCGTCGCCGAGATTCGACTGAAAGATACCCGCCGCACTCACCGGCAGGAAATCCTCGTAGACGATAGGATCGAACTGCACCAAACCATCGGCGATCCATCGTTCGAGATTATCACCGGTCCGGTTGCCTGCCTTGCGGCCCTTCTCCGTCAGCGAATAGCTGAAATAGCCGAGCTCTTCAGCGCGGATCGCCTCCCAACTGTCCGGGAAGGTTTCGAATGCCTTGGCCAGCGCCGCTTCGTATTCTCTGGCATTCGAACCGTCTGCAGCCGGCCGAACGATCCCGCGGGAATCGGTGAGGAGCGCGTCATAAAGCGCCCGGCCCTTCGGAGTCAACGCGATGCCGCGCTGCTCGATCTCGCCGAAGCGGGCGGTGTGCGAGCCGGCATGCCAGGAACCGTCCGTTCCTCGAAAGGACACCGGCTCTTCGAGAGCCTTGAACGAGGTCTGGCGCAACAGGATCGGGCATTTGCGGGTCGGCGGCCCCTCGACCACCGCTTTCGGCACGATGCCGCGCGCCGGCATGCGAGCCTGGACGAGATCGATGTCGAGCGTGCGCGGCGTCAGGTGATTGATATGCGGCCCCTTGAAGGAGACGACGTCGGCGATCAGACGATGGGCATCGTGCAGACGGTGGTAGAGTTCGGCGCTGACATTGGCGCGATCATGCCAGCGGAAGGTTTCGAGAACTTCGGAAACGAACCGGTCGGCATCGCCGGCTGCAAGCCCCCCGTCCTTCTCGGCCTTTTCGGCGAGCGCGATCGCGCCTTCCGTGAAGATCTGCCGGCGGGCAAGGACGGCCTCCGCCTCGGCGCGCAGCGTCTCGTCCGCGATCAGATCGAGCCGGAGAAGCGATGTGAAGACACGGAAAGGATTGCGCTTGAGCGCGGCCTCGCCGACGGGGCGAAAGGCGGTCGAATGCACGGGCACGCCCGCAGTCGAAAGATCGTAATAGCCGACCGGAAACATGCCCATCACAGCAAAAATCCGCCGCATCATGGCAAGCTCGGCGGCGGTGCCGAGCCGGATGGCGCCGTGCCGCTCCTCGGAGATCCGTGCAAGCGAGTCCGTTTCGTCGAGCCGTCCCTGAAGCTCGGGGCTGGCGGCCAGCGTTTCGGCATTGACCTCCGAGACCAGCTCCATCAGCGTGCCATAGGCCGGCACTTCCTTGCGATACATGTCCGACATGGCGGCGGAGAATGCATGGCGGATTTCATCGGGAGACATATGCGATGCGGTCACGGAGATTCTTTCTTGCGAGCGAGTTCATTCCTTTTCCGCACAATATTTCTTGTTGAGATGGTTGTCTCATGACATTCTGATCTGAGTTGATGCATTCTGAGAATGACTATGCACCGCAGCTTGGTTCCGGACATCGCCAATGCCCGCCGTTGCAAAAACGATTAGCGGTTAGCACGGCATCCCAGAGAACGCATTGCTCAGGTATCGGCACGCCCCAGAGAAGCCGTCGTCGAGCCAATCGGGCCCGCGGCGCGGCGAACGGGCCATCAGCCGGGCATAGGCGATCGATCGTCAGTCACAGCGACACGTTGACGGCGGTCTCGAAGGCAACGGATGGCGTGTTGGAGGCAAGCACACATGCGGAAAGATGAGAGTACTCGCGCGCCGTGGCCGACGTGTCGGCGAGTGCCTAGCGAATAAGGTCGCGTGCTCATACCTGGCTAAGGCTTGCCACTTCGTAGGTCCAGACCCGAAACGCTTTCAGGACGTGCGGCCCGAAGGAGTTGATGAGCGGTATATCGGCTGCGTCACGGCCCCGCGCCACGACGATGCGGCCAATCCGCGGCGTATTGTTGCGCGGATCGAATGTATGCCATGCTCCATCGAGGAAGACTTCCATCCAGGCGCTGAAATCCATCGGATCGACGACGGGAACACCGATGTCGCCGAGATGGCCGTTGACGTAGCGGGCGGGAATGTTGAGGCAGCGGCAGAGGGTGACTGCGAGATGCGCGAAGTCACGGCAGACGCCGATACGCTCGTGGAACGCCTCGAATGCCGTCCGCGTCGATCGCGCCTGCATGTAATCGAAGCGAATATGACCGTGGACGAAATCGCAAACCGCCTGCACCCGTGTCCAGCCGGGTGTAATTGTGCCAAACATGTCCCACGCAACCTGGCTCAGCCGATCGGTTTCGCAATAGCGGCTACCCATGAGATAAACAAGGCAATCGTCCGGCAAATCTGAAACCGGGACTTCCCGCGCGTCGGGCAATATCCTGTCCGTTTTGCCATCGTCCTCGATCGTGGCATCGCCCCATATCGTCAGGTCGCCCGTTGGCGCGACAAGCCGCCGGCATCGGTTACCGAAGAGATCGTGGTAAGTCGATGTCGGGACGTCGGGAATGGTAAATACTGTTTCCGGAGATCGAATATCCGCCGCGCGATCCTCGTGAACCGATAGCAAACATACCAAGGCCGTTGGTTGCTGACAGGTCAGGGTGATTTCGTAACCATAGCGGATCAACATAAGGGGTTCTCCGGTTCCGCAAGGCTAACGGCCATCTGCGCCTTCAGTTTTCTGCAACATTTTTTCACGGCTCGGCTTTCTCGTTTCACGAGAGCCATGCTTTCGTTCCCTGAGCATGACCGAACGTCCTCTCCATGAGGGTTTCTCCGCCACCGGATGAGGCCCGCACCGATTCCAGCTGGTCCTCCATCATCACCCGCTCATGCGGCTCGTCATCGTTGCGGATGCGATATTGCAGCACATTGCCTCTCGGGGGCAGCGTGCCGGTGACACGGTAGGTGCTCCTGAATTTGGGAGCAGCCATGCCGGGGCCCTTCCTGATCCAGACGGCCTGCCCCACGGCAAAAACATGCATGGCGGGATCGCGTCGGATCGGATGGGCGCTGCTTTTTGTATCAGTCATAATTGCTTGTGGTCCTTTTTGAGTGCGATTTCGAGATCAGCCGGATTGATCGGCACCATTTGTTGCCTTGAACCCGGCATGGCGATTGCCGGCAGATGGATGAAGGCGCCGACACGTCGCCAGGCAAGCCGGGAGATCCCCTCTATGGCCTCCTCATCGTGATCGACGCGGTATTCGCCGGCCGGTTGCGGCGCGTCGAACCCTGGCAGCAGAAACGGGAACGAAAAGCGGACGACGGTTTGCGTGGTGCGGTTGGTCATGGCGTGGTTCTCCGCAGGAACACGCCGATGCGTCTCCCCGCATTAATCCCATCCGAACGGGGACGACTCCGACTCTGCCGGTACATCGGCGGTCAGCACAAAGAATCCTCAAAGATTCGAACAGAGCGACATGCAGGCGGGAATGGCGCCATGCGTTCGCTCTTGAGAATTCGGTGATGCATGACGGATCGTAGGCCGCTGACGCCGCAAAAGCCGGAGTGGCCGAAAACTGAACCTTACATTTATGCCTATATTGGTATTAAAGCAAGGCTTATTGAGATTTTCTCATGAATAAATATCAATAAATTCCGGTAGTTCTCAAATAAAACTGCGGATTAATGTCAATAAAACTCTTGACTACTGCCTAATCCAGATCAAGCGCGGGGGCAGAATAATCGAATTATATTTTACAGTAATTTTCAACGGCACGTAATATTTCTTAGCACTCCTATCTATCGAGTGCCACAAGTGCTATGTAAGGACATCAGCCGCCATATGCACCGGCTGCAGAAAGAACTCCTATGAAATTCCGTCCACTCCACGATCGCGTCGTCATCCGGCGCGCGGAAGGCGATCTCAAATCCAAGGGCGGGATCATCATTCCAGACACCGCCAAGGAAAAGCCGCAGGAAGGCGAAGTGATCGCCGTTGGTCCGGGCATGCGCAATGAAGACGGCGCATTGATCCCACTCGACGTCAAGGCCGGCGACACGATCCTGTTCGGCAAATGGTCCGGAACCGAGATCAAGATCGATGGCGAGGAACTCCTCATCATGAAGGAGGCCGACATCATGGGCATCGTCGGAAAGACCGATGCATCTGCCTGAAAGGTCGCCTGACGGCCGATCTGCAATCCCGCAATTTCAAGACCGAACTGGACGAACATCATGACTGCCAAGCAAATCAGATTCTCCACCGATGCGCGCGATCGCATGCTCCGCGGTGTCGAGCTGCTCAACAATGCCGTCAAGGTGACGCTGGGTCCCAAGGGCCGCAATGTCGTGATCGCCAGCGCCTATGGCGCGCCGCGCATCACCAAGGATGGCGTTACCGTCGCCAAGGAAATCGAACTCGAAGACAAGTTCGAGAACATGGGCGCGCAAATGGTGCGCGAGGTGGCCTCGAAGACCAATGACCTTGCCGGCGACGGCACGACGACCGCAACGGTGCTCGCCGCCTCCATCCTGCGCGAGGGCATCAAGCTCGTCGCCGTCGGCATGAACCCGATGGATCTCAAGCGCGGCATCGACCTTGCCGTCGCCGCCGTGGTCAAGGAGATCCAGGCGCGCGCCAAGAAGGTGCAGTCCTCCGGCGAGATCGCCCAGGTCGGCACCATCGCCGCCAATGGCGACGCAAGCGTCGGCGAGATGATCGCCAAGGCAATGGACAAGGTCGGCAACGAAGGCGTCATCACGGTCGAGGAAGCGAGGAGCGCCGACACCGAACTCGACGTTGTCGAGGGGATGCAGTTCGACCGCGGCTACCTGTCTCCCTATTTCGTCACCAATGCCGAGAAGATGCGCGTCGAACTTGAAGACCCCTATATTCTCCTCCACGAAAAGAAGCTCGGTAATCTGCAGGCGATGCTTCCGATCCTTGAAGCCGTGGTGCAAAGTGGCCAGCCGCTGTTGATTATCTCGGAAGATGTGGAAGGCGAAGCGCTGGCGACCTTGGTCGTCAACAAGCTGCGCGGCGGCCTGAAGGTCGCAGCCGTCAAGGCTCCGGGCTTCGGCGATCACCGCAAGGCGATGCTGGAAGACATCGCCATCCTGACGAGCGGCACTGTCATCTCCGAAGACCTTGGCATCAAGCTCGAGAATGTCACGATCGACATGCTGGGACGCGCCAAGCGTGTGCTGATCGAGAAGGATGCGACCACCATCATCGACGGTTCCGGCGAGAAGGCGGCCATCCAGGCGCGCATCCAGCAGATCAAGGCGCAGATCGAGGATACGACCAGCGACTACGACAAGGAAAAGCTGCAGGAGCGCCTGGCGAAACTTGCCGGCGGCGTCGCCGTGATCCGCGTCGGCGGCGTGACCGAGATCGAGGTCAAGGAAAAGAAGGACCGCATCGACGATGCGCTGAACGCCACCCGCGCGGCGGTCGAGGAAGGCATCGTGCCGGGCGGCGGTGTAGCGCTGCTGCGCGCAAAATCGGCTCTGACAGGGTTGACCGGCGAAAACGCCGACATGACAGCCGGCATCTCGATCGTACTGCGGGCGCTTGAAGCTCCGATCCGGCAGATCGCTGACAATGCCGGTGTAGAAGGCTCGATTGTCGTCGGAAAGCTCATCGACAGCAAGGATCACAATCAAGGTTTCGATGCGCAGACGGAAACCTATGTCGACATGGTCAAGGCCGGCATCGTCGATCCCGCCAAGGTCGTGCGGACGGCTCTGCAAGATGCCGGCTCGATCGCAGCACTTCTCATCACCGCCGAAGCGATGATCGCCGACATTCCGGCGAGAGAATCCGCGACGGCGGCCGGAAATGGCGACATGGGTGGCATGGGATACTGACGACAGCGCCTGAACCGTTCGACCAATCTGGCCGGCGACGGAACCCGAACAACCATAGACAAGGAGAATTGCAATGGCCACGCAAAGCGGCAGCAAGACATCGATCGCCCAGCGTTTCGAGAGCTACCAGCCATCCAAGACGTTGCTCGTATGGGCCTGTATCGCCACCGCTGTCGCCACCATGATCATCGGCTTCAGTTGGGGCGGCTGGGTGACGGGCGGCACATCGCGCACAGCGGCAGCAACGGCCGGCAATGTTGCGCGCGAGGAACTGGCGGCCGCCATATGCGTCCAGCGCTTCAATGCCGCGCCGGACGCGGCCTCGAAACTCATCGAGTTCAAGGCTATTCCCGATAGCTACAAGAAGCGTCAATTCGTCGACGCCGGCGGTTGGGCAACGATGCCCGGCCAGATCGCTTCGGACAGTCGCAACGTCGAGGGCTGCGCCACCGCTCTTGCCTTGTAAGACCTTCTTTTCAAAAGCGCTCCCCTGTTCGTGTGGAGCGCTTTCTCAAGCTGCCAGAGCAGGAGAATGACAATGATCCGTTTCGAGAAAAAACCCGACCCACAGCCCTTACCCAAGGACGTCGAGGACAAGCGCCCCGAAAAAGCCGATGGGACACCGGCCGAAGAACCTAAGAAATCAGGCGCGGACGGCCTACGCCGCCGTACCCGGCAGACAACCGAGGACAATCGCCTTATCTGAAGGCGTCTTTCAGGTTGTCATCCGCCTTGCGGAGGGGCCTTGCGATCAAAAAAATGTGCCCAGCATACCTCTGCCGGCCAAAGGACAACAAAAGCAATATTGTCACCAGAATATTCCCCGCTATGACTATAGTGCAGGTCTGTTGCAACAGTCACGCATGGCAGTCGGTTTTGGCGGAGAAGTAGATGAGACGCACGAAGGAGGAAGCGGCGGAAACGCGACGTGTAATATTGCATTCAGCGGAGACGTTGTTTCTCGACAACGGATATGAAAATGTCACGCTACAGGAAATAGCCGTCGCCGCCGGTGTCACGCGCGGCGCAGTTCACTGGCATTTCAAAAATAAGCAGGGCCTTTTGTTTGCGATCCGCGACGAAGCGCAAAAGCCATTCCGGGAACTTGCGGAGCGAATATCGCAAGAGCACCCCCCCAATCCGCTCGAACTGGTCACAGATACAATTTCGGCAATCTTCGCAGAGGTTCAACAGAACCCACGCAAACGCGGGATGCTGAAGGTTATCATGTACCTCGACATGTCCTTCTCTGACTGTGACACAGACAGCGGCACATGTTTCCGGCATGAAATGCAGGAAAACTTTGCGAAGATTTTCTGTTCCATGAGCACGGCTGGCGCCTTGCCCTGTCCATGGACGCCGGATACCGCCGCTTCCACATTGACTGCAGCAATTGGCGGACTGGTCTACGAATGGTCTCTCGACAAAGGCGACTTCAACTTGGCACCTTGCGGGCAAGCCCTCATCAAAATGATCCTGAGCGCCTGGTTTCCGAAGCATGAGTTACATGAGATGGCGGCTGCCACGCGAGATCAAGACAAACTGATCGAGATCACAAACCATCCGCTGTGACATCGATTATCGACCGGCTGAATTCTCTTTCATATCGCGATCATGCAAACATGGCTGCATCAAGCATGTAAACAGGAAGGATCCGGTAGGGAAAACCGGATCCTTCCGTCTTTGATCGGAGGTCAACCGATCAATGTAAGAAGCCTGGCGGATTGGAAACGACAGGCTTCTTCTACCCGGCACGAGGCCGGATAACTTCGGATTAGAAACTACGCTGGAAGCGCAGGACACCTGCCCACTGGTCGTCGTTGACCGAGTCGAAGTTGGTGTAGGAGACTTCCGGCTCGATCAGGAGGTTCTTGACCGGGTTCCACTTGACGTTCGTGGTTGCGGCGAAGATCTTCGAGTCGGTGTAGGCGAGCTGCAGGTTCCACTTCAGCTTGTCGTTGAACGGAACGCCAACGCCGCCCCAAACTGCCCAGTCACCCCAGCCGCAAAGCGCGGGACGATCAGCCGGGCAAGCAGAACTATCAAGGTTCGTGCCGGCATACTTGTTCAGCTTGTCGCCGTTCGTGTTCCAGCCGCCCATGACGAAGGCCGAGAAGGTGCCGAAGTCGGCATCGACGCGAGCCTTGACAGCGCCTTCTTCGACGATGGAGTCATAACCACCGACGACCTTGAAGGACCATGGGCCAGACTTGTAGCCAACACCGGCAACAGCGTCCGGAGCATAATGATTCGACTTGTCATCCACCCACCAGCTGGCGCCATAGGATGCGTCCGAGCCGCTGGAGTTGGAGTCTTCGAGCGAGACCACGGCCGTGAAGCCGTTGCCGGCATCGTAGTTGTAGGTGATCTGGTTGAGCTCGTACGGACCGTCATAGATCACGTCGTCGTTGATGACGTCGCCGGCATAGCCGGTAAACGAGATGTACTGGGAGTCTGCCTTACCGACCAGGAAACCGCCAAGGCTGATGTTGGCGAACAGCAGCTTCGTGCTGGTGGAATTGCCGTCGTTCCAGTCCCAACGGAAGACGGTTTCGGTCTTCAGCGGACCGTATTCGGTGTCGGTCGCGGTGTTGACGTTCAATTCAGCGCGGGTGTGCCAGAGCGTACCCGTGGAGTGCTTCGGGTTGTAGGCATCGTACCACTGGCCTTCCGTACGAACCTGACCGCCGATCTTGAGGCAGGTTTCGGTGCCCGGAATGAAGAAGTAGCCAGCGCCGTATGCGTCGCAGATGCGAACGTACTCAAGAGGTTCCGGCTCAGCAGCAACGATAGCATCGGCTGCATGCGCACCCGAAACTGCAGCAAGCGAAGCAGCAGAGCTGATCAGAAGACTTTTCAAATTCATGGTGAACTCCTGTTTGCAATATGCATTTCAATTGTTTCCGCGAGCACGGAGCTGGATTTGCCGCCTTTCAAAAAGCGACACCATGTAAATGCGATCGAATAAATGCGCGATTACGCTCCCCATGCTGGATCGAGCCCCATAGAGCCCTCTCCATTCCCCTCGTGGCAACGGCTTCGAAATGCCCTTACCGATCCGGCCGAATCTTCGACCGCAAGACAGATTATGTCCTAACCATGACTTACAAACGGACGGTATGTTTGTCAATTATACGAAGTGCACTTTACTATCTCTCGTAGTCGCCGTTGCTAAAATGCAACTATCGGCGCAGGCAGCCGATGACCATGGGGAATTTGACCTGCCCGGACGCTGGCACCGGAAGCTTGAAGCGGAGATACCGCCCGACAAGCTGGATAAGACACTCGCCGCATACCCCCTTCGGGGGAAGAGCCTTAGAACTTCGGCGCACGCTTGCCCGCGGCGCGATAGGCGGCGATGACGGTATTGGCCATCAGCATGGCGATGGTCATCGGCCCGACACCGCCCGGAACCGGTGTGATGACATCGGCGACATCGCTGGCCTCGGCAAAGGCGACATCGCCGACCAGCCGGCTCTTGCCCTCGCCGCGCTCAGGTGCCGCAATGCGGTTGATGCCGACATCGATGACGGTAGCGCCAGGCTTGATCCAATCGGCCTTCACCATCTCGGGACGGCCGACGGCCGCCACCAGGATATCGGCTGTGCGGGCAACGGCCGGCAGGTCCTTGGTGCGCGAATGCGCCACCGTCACCGTCGCATTGGCATGAAGCAGCAATTGCGCCATCGGCTTGCCGAACAGGTTGGAGCGGCCGATGACCACAGCATTCAGCCCAGACAGGTCCTCGCCATGGATACGCCGCACCAGCAACATCGCCCCGGCCGGCGTGCAGGAGATCAGGCCGGTTGCGAGATCGCCGGTGGCAAGCTTGCCGGCATTGACCACATGCAGACCGTCGACATCCTTGTCCGGACGGATCGACTGGATGATCGGCTCGGCATCCAGATGCTTCGGCAGCGGCAATTGCACCAGAACGCCATGAATGGACGGGTCTTCGTTCAGCGACTGCACCAGCTTTGCCAGATCAGCTTGCGTCGTCTCGGCCGGCAGCGTGTGCTGGATGGACTTGAAGCCGCATTCCTTGGCCATCTTGCTCTTGGAGCTCACATAGCTGTGGCTGGCCGGATCGTCGCCGACGATCACCACGGCCAGACCGGCCTTGACGCCGGTCTCCTTCTCCAGCGCGGACGTCGCCGTCTTCACCGCCTCGATCACCGAAGCCGCCACCTGCTTGCCGTCGATCACAGTCGTCACGCGTCTCTCCCGATATAATTCCAGCGGCAATCTACAAGCCATCGGCCCGGCAGATTTGCCTATCAACGCCCTATGATATCTGAAAGCGGTAATTGCAAGGAGAAATCAACCACGCACGGCGCGCCGATGTGCGGTATAAATCTCCACTTTTGCTCGTAAAAGCGCCAATTCGCGCTGGATCTGCGTCAATTCGTCCGTGACGGTGGGTTGATCGTCGGCAACAGAGATGACGTTGTCAAAGCGCTCCTGCGGGAGGTCTGAGATTGGCTCTTGCAACGATGAAGCCGGTTCGACCTGAGGATCGAAAAGCGGCTCCGGCGCGGCGATCGATCCGATTGTGCGATCCTCCGAGGGTAGCGTGCCGCCAATCCATTTTCTGAGAAAGACCAGGCAAACTGCCGCACCGAGACCGATCAGGAAACCCGCGGCCTGACGGCTTACGAGATCGTCGTCGAGCGGCACCTTTCCGGCTGTGGCCGGGGCAAGGACGATGATCGGCGGCGCAACTTCGGGTGGAGCCGTCTCGGCGCTCTGCAGGTCCGCATCATAACGGCTTTGTGCCGCCGCCACATCGTCCTGCAGCCGGGCAAGCCGCGCCATGTCGACATCGGCGGCCTTCTGACCGAGGGCGGCCGTCCGCGCGGAAAGTGCTGCCTGATCCTCAAGCGTCGCCTTCAGGGTGGCTTCGCTGCTGGCGACCAGCCTCTGCAACTGGTTGCGGATATCGGCCGCAAGGCCATCGACCGTCGCCTGCTGCGCCTGCAGGCGGGGGTGGCGTGGGCCGAGCTGTGTGGAAAGCTGGGAAAGAACCACCTTCGCGGCGCTGTAGCGGCTGCGCAGATCATCGAGACCGGCGGACGACAGATCGCCCGGCAGCGCGCCGCTCATGACGGTGGCAGGGGTCGCGGACCTGGCGGCCGACGCACGCGCTCTCGCGCTCAGCACCGCAGCCTCGGCGGCTTTAATCTCGCCATCCAATCGCTGCCGCTGGGCTTGCAGGTCCAGCGCCGACGCGATCTTGTCGTCGCCGTACTGCGCCTTGAAATCGGCCAGCGCGGCCTTTGCCTGATCGAGGTTCTTCAGGCTCCGGTCGTCGGGCGCGCTGCTTTTGCCGGAGAGACCCGCACCCTGCGCAACGGCGGCGTCGTAGACCGTCGCATCGGCCAAGCGGTTGGCGATCTCGGCCGACTTCATCGGGTCGTCCGTCGTGATGGCGAGATGCAAGGTGCCGCTCCGCGCATCGGCTGTGACGGCGATGTACTTCCGAAGAACCGCCTGCGCGCGCGACGGCGCATCGGACGCGCTGCCGTTACCGGACAGCAGGTCCATGGCAACGCCGAAGGCCCCGGCCCGACCGCCAGTGAATTCAGGATCGCGGTCGAGCTTCAATCTGGCGACGACATCGGAGAGCAGGGATGGAGCGACGGCGCGTTTGGCGGCAACGTCCAGAAGCGCCTGCCGCGCGGCCTCCTGCCCTTCTATCCGCAAGACAGCCTGCGACATATAGCGTGGCGGCGAGGCCAGCATTGTCGGAACGAAGGCACCGGCCAGCGCAGCGGCGAGAACGAAGACGATGGAGCCGAGCCCGAATGCCCCGCGACGATGCGGCGCAGGCGCGACCGTCAGTATGGTTATCGGCTCGACCGGAGAAGGCGGAGGAACCGCTGCGTCTTCGGTGTAGAGGGCAGCAGCAGGCTCGTGGACGGTCGGCGCCGGCTCCCGATCCATGATCGCGTCATGGCCGACGGGGTGGCTTCGCAGGATATCGCGAATGCGGTCGGGCAGCGGCTGTGCCTCTTCGGCCTCCCCTGCCATGGATCTGGCCTGCCCCGAGACCGGATAGGGATCGCCATCCAGCATCCCCTGGATGATCGCCAGCAATTGCGCATCGCTCACCGCATGGCGATCGGCCGGCTGAAGATTGGCTGCGATCAGATAGCCATCCGCGCCACGGTCGAGATAGGCATGGCGGACCGTACCGCCGGAAACCTCCAGGGCGTCCGTCTCGTCAGGATGAGGTCTGGTCCTGGCCTTGTTTTCGAACATGGCGGGTTATCTCGCGCGCATGGTCGGTGACCGATGCAGATGGTTAACCCACTCTAAATTTTCATGGCAAAGAAAAGGTTAACAACCGCCGCGATAGGGGATCAGCCGACAAGCCTGTCGCGCGGCGGAAGCTGTGGCAAGGGCGCGGGCTGCTGCTCGGCGGCGCGCAGGATGCGCCGCTTGCGGCCGAACTGGTGCCGGACGACCTGATAGAGGAAGAGCGGCACGCCGAGCATATAGCGCCGCCACAGCCGGCCCGGCTCCTGCGCCAGCCGATAGGCCCATTCGAAGCGCGTGGTGCGCACAAGGGCAGGCGCGCGCGGCACCGTGCCGGAGACGAAATCGAACAGGGCGCCGACCGTCATCACCAGCCGGGCATGCTGCGGCTCGATATGTTCGGCAACCCATTTTTCCTGCAACGGCGTTCCCATGCCGACGATCAGCACGTCGATATCTAGGCGGCTGATCTCCGCCGTCACCAGATCGCTCCCCGCCTCGCCGAAAAAGCCGTCGGCGATGACGATGAACTCATGCCAGGGCGTATGCTTGCGGAAATTTTCCGCGGCTTTCTCGATGACATGGCGGCGGCCGCCGACGAGGCCGATGCGCTTCGGCCGTTCCATGAAGGTCAATAGCGCCGGCACGAAATCGGTGCCGTTCAGATTGGCGGGAAAGGGATCGCCATGGGCAATCCGCGAGGCGATATCCAGGCCGACGCCATCGGGCAGAACGAGATTTCGCGCCAGGACGTCACGATAGTCGCCGTCGCCCAGCATCATCAGCATATTGTGGGCATTGACGAAGGAGATGACGGTCTGACCGGTCGGATGGGAGGCCAGTTCGTTGATGAAGGCGAGCGCATCTTCCCAATCGAGATCGCAGACCGGCAGGTCGAAAATCATTCGACGCGACGCGTGCACGGCAAAATTTGCGACCAGATTCACCCAAGACCTCCTGCCTCGGACGCTTGATGCGCCCGGCGCCGGCAAAATTCGCGACGCGGCCCCTCAACCGACTGTCCGTTCGCAGACAGCGGAAGCACCGATGGGAGTGCTTATAACAAGACCGCCCCAAGCTTCCGTTAGAAAAATCGATTGCAATTGCGGCGGAACAGAAGGGATTTGTTAACGCCGTTTCGGCCCATCGGCGAATACGGCCGCCCCTTGATCGGAACGGCCGAAGCAATCGGCTCGAACGAAGCTCAATGCGCCGGCTTCGGCGGCGCGTCCGATGATGAATCGCCCTGGACGATCGTCACGGGCTTGGCGGTTTTCTTGCCGGAACCATCGCCGTTGCCGATCTCGCCCTTCGAGAGATAATCAAGCTGTTCGATCAGCACGTCGCCGACATAATCGCCGCCGAGCCGCTCGTTCATGTTCTTTTTGACCTCGTCGCGAAAGGCGGCGACGTCGAAGGTCTCGACATGGGCGATGTCGATCGCCTTGTTGCCCACCAGCAGCGAATAGAGCTCGTCGGTCGTCAAAGCCGCCAGCGGCGTCTGCAGCGCAGCCGCCTTGCCCTTGTCCATCATGAAAGAGATGCGGGTGAGAAAATAGCCGGACACCTGGCCGTTGGCGATGACAGGCACGTTGATCGCTTCGCCCTTGACGAACTCCTGCTGCGCCTTCCTGGCGTCGTCAGGACTGGCCGCGGGCGCCGTCGCCGTCTGCACCGAGAAATAGACCGAAGCCAATGTCACGACGCAGACCCACAGGCCGGTGAGGACGAGCTTGATCATCCGGCCTCGCGGACACGAAATTGCTCCTGCGAATAGGTGCCGTCCGCATCGGCGTTCTGCACCGCATTCTTCAGGATATCGGCAACCGCGCGCACGGCCTGGAGATGGGCTTCAACGCGACGGGCGTTCAAGGTCAGCTTCTTCTTCAGCCCATGCAACTGCTCGATATGGGTGACGGCGAGTTCCGCCGGATTGGTATCGCGAAACAGCATCGACAGCTCATAAAGGCAGCGGCTCTTGTGAGCATTCGAGACCTTGAGATCGAATTCCGGATCGCTGCCGATCCGGTTGTTCTCGTTGTCGATGATCATTTCCAGGCGGCCGAGGACCGACTTGATCCGGTAGTCGTTCGAAATTACTTCCATGTCTTCCCCCAACTCATGCTTTCTTGGATGTCAGCGCGTCTTGATTGGTGACCGTCGTATCGCCGTCACCATCGGTTTCAGACGCGGCGAGTGTCTTGCGCTGAAAATCGGCGATGGCGCTCAGCGCCATCTTCTTGTCATTCTCGTTGGTCGCCGAGTTGATGGCGCCGGTGTTGCGCATCTTGGAGACCTGATCCTTGTACATCTTCTCGGCGATGCCGACGCCGCCGTCCTTGGCGAGCGTGTTGCCGACCTGCTCGGCCATCATGCCCTTCCAGATTTCGCCGGCGGACCCCTTGCCGTAGAGCGTCTCGCTGTTCGGCAGCATGTTCTTCACGAAGTTCTGCAGCACCATGGCCTCGAACTTGCGATAGACCTGCGGCACTTTCGTCGGCCCCGTATGGGTATTGGCGTTGCTGAGGCCTGCCTGCGTCGCGGCGCTGTTGAGCGCGTCCACGGTCGAGCCGAAGCCATTGCCGTTTTCCGCCAGGCTGGTCGCGGCGAAGGCAGCCCTGTTGGCGGCGAGCTTTTCCTGGGCGGCCTGAACGTCGGCCGGACTGGCGGCCTGGACGACATCCAGCACCAAATCACTCGGAGGCGAAATAGCCACGTCACGTTTCCTTTCACTGTCGCATGATCCCGGGACGCCTGAAGCAAGCAGGGTCATGCCGAATCGAACGTTTGGAGCCTGGAGCGAACCAACGACGCACCATCCTGCTCCAAGATGGGAACGATTATGGTTTTTGAACCTTGCTGGAGGCTGGCGTGGTATCGGCAAAGCGCTGATCGATGATGTCGTAGACAGCGTTGTCGTCCGCCTCGCGCGTTTCGAGCTCGCGCGCGTCCTTCATATGCTCCTCAAGCCGCTCCGCCTTGGTGCGTTCCTGCAGGACCTTCATTTCAATCAGCGACTGGATGCCCTGGAGCTGCTGGTCCCTCAGCGTCAGGCGACCATAGCGCTGGGCATATTGCATCGAGAATATCGCGTGCACCGGATCGGCCGAGCTGATCGCGCCGATCACTCTTTCCATCGCGTCGCCGACCTCGGAGCGCTGGCGGGTGGTATCGGCAAGCTCGTTTTCCGCGATCCGCTCCAGATGGCGCTGCACGGCGACGAGGCGCTTCAGCTTTTCGGACCGGCTCCTCTCCGCCATGGCCGCTAATGCCCGTTGAAGACGCCGAGGAAGGCGCCGGAGAACTGGCTGATCATCGCCGCGATACTGAGATAGAGCATGAATAGCCCGCCCATCAGCAGATAGGGCGTGGAGATGAAGTAGATCGGGATCTGCGGCGCGAGCTTGTTGATGAAGCCGATCGAAATCTGGAACATCAGGCCGTAGAGCAGGAACGGGCTTGCCAGCCGCAGCATGATGAAGGTGGTGGTCGCCAGCGTGTCCGTGACCGAGACCAGCGAGGCGCGCACATCGACATGGCCGCCGAAGGGAATGACGGAATAGGAATCGACCAGCGCCTGCAGGACGTAATGATGGAAATCCAGGATGAACAATATCATCAGCCCGCAGAAGCTGATCATGCTGGTAAGCGCCGTCTCGTTGGACTCCTCGATGACGTCCATGCCCCCCGGCGCGTTGTAGCCGATCAGCATCGAGATGACCGTGCCGGCGAATTGCAGCCCGAGCGTATAGAGCCGCGCCATCATGCCGTACATCAGGCCGATCACCGTCTCGGTGAAAATCAGACTGATATAGGTGGCGCTGCTCTTGGACACTTCCGGATAGATCGTGTTCCAGAGCAGGGGCAGGATCGCCATCGACAGGGCCGCCGCCAGAAGCAGCCGAATCTGCGGCGGCACGCGGCCCGACGAAAACCCCGGAAGCACCATCACGCAGCCGCCAATGCGGCAGAAGGCGAGAAACAACGCCAGAATGGTGCCCTGGGGATCGGATATCATGAAATAGAACCTAGAATCTTGATCTCGATCCCCTTGGCCAGTTCCACATGCGACAGGACCGGAAGGGTCGCGAACAGGCGTTCGATGATCATGCGCACATAGGAGCGCGTTTCCGGCGACGTGACAAGGACGAAGGGCATGCCGCGGTCCATGTATTCACGGATAACTTTGCCCGCCTGCTCGCTGAACTCCTCCAGACTGCGCGGATCGATGTCGAACTCGACGATCTCGCCCTTCTGGTCGCGCTTCAGCGCCTGATGGAAAATCAGGTCCCACTTGCTGCCGAGGCGCAGCACGCGCAGTACGCCATTGTCCGCGAGGTCGCCGCAGAGCTGCTGCGCCATGCGCACGCGTACATGCTCGACGATCTGCTCGGTCTTGCGCACATGCGGCGCAAGTTCGGCCACGGCTTCCAGAATGAGATGCAGGTTGCGGATCGAGACGCGCTCAGCGAGCAGAAGCTTGAGCACCGCCTGCAGGCCGGAATAGGACATGTGCGACGAGCAGATCTCGTCGGCGAGCTTCTTGTATTCCGGGTCGAGGCGATCGATCAGGATCTTCACGTCCTTGTAGGAGAGAAGCGCCGGCAGGTTGTTGCGGATGACCTCGCTCATATGGGTCAGCACGACGGAGACATTGTCGATCGGCTGGAAGCCCTCGCGCTTCAGATCCTCGGTGAAGGCCTCGAGGACGGAGACCGCGGGCATGCCGAAGGCGGGCTCGCGGATCTCGTCGCCGGGGACGGTCGGCTTGCGGCCCGAGCCGGTGACGACGAGCACTTCGCCGACGCGCAGGATGTTGGAGGCGATCGTCGTGCCGTGGATGCGGATCTGGTAGGACTTGTCGGCAATGGCGATGTCGTCCGTCACCTTGATTTCCGGCACGACGAAGCCGTACTGCGTCGCGAATTTCTTGCGCATCTTGCCGACGCGGAAGGCCAGTTCCTGATGCGCGCCGAGCAGGCGTGTCGAGACGATCTTGCCGAGCGCCAGCTCGATTTCCGAAGTCTTCAGGACCGACTTGACCGAGTCCTTCTCCATTTCCTTCGTCTGCATCACCTTTTTTTCCTCCGCGTCACGGAGAAGCTTGTTTTCCGCCGCGACCTGCCGCGGAATGAGCCATGCGCCCGACGTCAGCAGGCCGCAGAGGGTGATGAAGGGGAAGAACGGCATGCCCGGCATGACGGCCAGGATGCCCATAAGGACCGCCGACACAGCAAGAGCGCGCGGATAGCCGCTCAGCTGATTCATGACAGCCTGATCGGTGGAGCCGGCTGTACCGCCACGCGAGACGAGGAGGCCGGCGGCAAGCGAGACGATGAGCGCCGGCATCTGCGACACCAGACCATCGCCGACGGAGAGCTTGACGAAGACATCCGCCGCCTGGCCGATCTCCATGCCGTGGCGGAAATAACCGATGATGATGCCGCCGAAGATATTGATGCAGGTGATGAGCAGGCCGGCAACAGCATCGCCGCGCACGAATTTCGAGGCACCGTCCATGGCGCCGAAGAAGGAGCTTTCCTCTTCCAGCTCCTTGCGCCGCCGTTGTGCTTCCTTCTCGTCGATCAGGCCGGCCGAGAGATCGGCGTCGATGGCCATCTGCTTGCCGGGGATGGCATCCAGGGTGAAACGCGCGCCGACCTCGGCGATACGCGTCGCGCCCTTGGTGATGACGATGAAATTGATGGTGATCAGGATCAGGAAGACGATCAGACCGATGACGAAATCGCCGGACATGACCAGGCTGGCAAAGCCTGCGATGACCCCGCCCGCCGCGTCGTGACCTTCATAGCCATGCGAAAGAATGACGCGCGTCGTCGCGATGTTCAGCGACAGGCGGATCATCGTGGCGATCAGAAGGATGGTCGGGAACGACGAGAATTCCAGCGGCTTCTTGATCCACAGCGCCACCATAAGGATCAGCACCGAGAGCGCGATCGAAAACGCCAGGCCCATGTCGATGAGGAACGGCGGGATCGGCAGGAACAGCACGCAGAGGATGACCATGATACCGAGGGCAAACCCGATATCACGGACGCTGGGATTCACTTTGGGAAGTGCTAATGCGGGTGGTTGTGCCATCGACCGGTTCCGTCTCTTCATGAGAGGAGGCAAACGGCTGAACCGCTTACCCTATTCGAACCGATCAGTAGAAGGCGAAGCTTGCGCGAGAATGGCTTGACCCCACGCCGCACGGAATCCGAAAGCCGTTTCAGGCTTTCGGATTTACCCTAAAATCCCGACTGGATGCGGGAGAAGACCAGGTTGGTGAAGATCGAGATCTGCGAGCCGACGAAGGGCGCGGTGATCCCGACCGTGACCATGACGGCGACGATCTTCGGCACGAAGGTCAATGTGGCCTCCTGCACCTGGGTCAGCGCCTGGATCAAGGCGATCACCAGGCCGACGATCATGGCGGCGAGAACGGCCGGGCCGGAGGCGACGAGCACCGTCCATATGGCTGCCTGGAAGATATCCAATGCATCGGCTTCGTTCATGACCTCTTCATCCTCTGGTTCGGTCAGCTCCTCATGAGCCGGTGTCCGACGAATCACTGGTGGTAGTATCGCTCGTCGTCGTCGGCGCGACAATCGTCGTTCCCGCCGGTGCGACGGTAACGCCCGCCTGCAGCAGGATCTTATCGCCCGCCTCGGTTTGCGCGATAATACCGTCCGAATAGACGGTTACCTCCTTGATCGTGCCGGTGACCGTGCCGTCGGCGCTCATGATCTCCTTGCCGATATAATCCGACGCCTGCGAAATCCATTGGTTCTGCAACACCGTTTCCAGGTGCGAGTTCGTCTGGATCTGCTGCTCGACCTGGGAGAAGCTGGCGAGCTGCGAAATCTGCTGGGTCGCATCCATCGGATCGGTCGGATCCTGCGTCTTCATCTGCGCGACGAGAAGCGTGAGAAAGTCGTTATAGTTCAGGCTGGCGCTCGCCGCCGCCGTCGCCGCGGTGCTTGAAGAGGTGCTGGTACTGGTGCTGCTGGTGACTGAGTCTACCGCCATGGCGCGATCTCCCGACGAATATGCTCGATCGTCGCCGCCGGCATTTCCTGATTGTTCAGGATATTGTCCTCGATCGCGTAGAGGCCACGGATCGCCTTCAGCGCGTCGAAGGCGCGGCCGGTGGCGACGAGGCCGTCGATACGCTTCAGTTCGGCGAGCACTTCCTCGTGACGGAAGCACGAGAGCAGCATGACGATCGACTTGCGGAACATCGCCGTCGATTGTTCCTTGCCTTCCGGATTGATGAGGATCATCTGCGCGATGAAATAGAGCTGGCGCAGCGGCGTCGTCGCCTCCTCCGGCTGGAGAACATGGTTCTCGAGCAGGAAGGTCACATCATTCAGGAATTCCAGGGCAACCTTGCGGTCAACGCGCAGCACAGCCCCGTTGATGAAGATCTTTTCCCCGGCTTTAAGCGATATGCGAAGCGTACTTTTCATTTAAGTCCATCCCTGATGATGGTGGTGACATCGATGATGCCTTGATAATTCTCCGACTGGCGCCTCCGGATCCTGTCGCATTCCTTCAGGATCCAAAGTGCGATGGAGATAAGATTGGCGCGCAGTTCGACGTTAAGCTGGTTTTCCGGACTTTTCAGATCCTCGATGAAGCTGACCCAGACGCGTCTTGTGTAGAACAGCGCCTCGATCGCCTCGCGGCCGTACTTCTCCTTGTCACGAGCCGCGGCGAGAAGAGTTATCGACCGGTCCAGAACCTGACGTTCCCGCTCCTTGGCGTCGGCCACTGCATCCTGCATGACTTCCGCATATGAGAACTGATACATTCATGCATCCTTCCTGGTCATTCCATCCCTTTGATCATCAAAGGTAATTCACGAGGCTTAACTGCTGGATCTTGGAGACGATGGTGTAAGCGGTCTCGAGCTGGGTCTCGAGACTGTTGACCTTGGTCGAAGCCTCATAGGGATCGACCCCCGTCAGATCGCCGATATTGGTGTTGATGATGGTTTTCTGGGCGTTCAGCGACGTATTGGCATCGGTCAGGCGCGCTTGCGACAGGCCGAGCTGGCTTGCCTGATTATTGAGCCCGTCGATCGCCTGGCGCGCATAGCTGGTCGCCTGGTCCGTGACCGCGTTCAGCGCGTCCTGGCTCAAACCCTGTCCCATCAGCGCGTTGGCGACGGTGGTCGAAAGCGCCAGGTAGCGCATGCCGGTAGCATTGGCGTTGGTGGAGGATTCGATCACCTCGGAATTGCTGATACGGCTCGACATGTTCTGATCCGAGGCGCTCGACCAGCTCGACCAGCTACTGTCCGACGTGACCATCGGCTCGACAACGGTCGTGATGAAATCATTCATCTGATCGCCCGAGAGATCGCTGATCGCCACCCCCTGGGCAGTCGCATAGTCGCTCAAGGCACTCTGGATGGCCGTGGTCGTCGCCGCGGAATTGTCGGCCATAGGCTGTACGTCGGTATTGGTGCCGGCGAAGAGATATTCGCCGTTGACCATGGTGTTGGCATCGGCGACGAAGCTCGAAAGCGTCGCGGTCGCCGTCTGCTGTGTCAACTGCACGCTGCTGCCGTCGGTATTGCCACGCAGCGCCACGAGCTGGTCCATGAACTTCTGGGCCTGGGAGGACATGTCGCTCAGCGCCGTCTGCGACGAGGTCATCCGCTGGTTGACGACCGAGTTGCTGCTGAGGATGGCATCGATGCGGGTCACATCCCGCGTGAGATTGACGCTGGTCGTGGTACTGCTGCCGAGAGAGACGCCGATGTCGGCATAGACGCCGGTCGTCGCCTCGGTCGAAGCATCGGTCATTTCATTCTGCGCCTGACGGATCGTCTGGCGCATCGAATTCTGAATGGCTGTGCTCGAAATGAAGGAAAGTTTCATGGCTTAGCTCGCAATATCCAGTACCGATTGAAGCATCTCGTTGACGGCGTTCAATATCTTCGTACCCGCCTTGTAGGACTGCTCGATATCCATCATCAGCGTCAGCTCCTCGTCGAGGTTGACGCCAGTCTCGTTCGAGTAGGCGGTCGACGAGCGCGAAAGCGCCGCCGAGGTATTTTCCGCCGCTGTCGTTGCAGTGCTGCGTTGGCCTTCAAGCCAGCCGATGGAAGAAGACGCGTAGTCCATGATGCTGGCACTGGTGTCGGAACCGGCGGTCGCATCGAAGTCCATCTTCGTGCTCATGCCGGTGATATAGGCGTCGAGCTGGTCGGAATAACCGCTGGCGCCAGTTGTGTTGACGACATAATCGGAGCCGTTGATGCCCCCGTCGCGCAGGAGTGTCGGGTCACCGGTCTGGGTAGAGGTGGTCACCAGCGCCGGATTGACCGCAATCGAGCCGGCCATGCCGGTAACGACGGTGGCACTGTCCGGAACGGTGCCGCCGCTCCAGGTGAACAGGCCTGGCGCCTTGGTGGAGTCGGTCTGGTTCGTCTCCGCAAACGTCGTCACCAGGCCGCGCGCAATTTCCTCGAGCTGCATCTGGTATGTCGGAGCGACGTCGTCGCGAACCTGCAGCGCCGCCTGGAGGCTGCCCTGCGCCGTCGTGCTCGCCCCCTGCCCCGCCGCCAGCGCGACCCCGTCTATATAGACATTGTTGCCGGTTATGCTGGCCGTATAGGACGTCGTCGGGGTGAAGGTCACCGCGCGCGGGATCGTCTCGAACAGCGTCGCCCCGCCGGTGGTGTAAAGCGCCACGTCATTGTTATCACGGGTCACCGTCGTGACGCCGACGATCTGCGAAATCTGCTTCAGGATCGAATCGCGCTGGTCGAGCGCATCGGAAAGCGCTGTCGACGTGGAGCTGGAAGCCGCGGTCGCGCTCTTGACCGCATTGTTCGCCGTCTGGAACTGCTTCAACAAGCCGTTCAGCGTATCGACATCCGATGCGATCTGCTTGTCGGCGTCGGTGCGAACGCTCTGGACGGCCGTGGTGGCGTTGTTAAGCGCAGTTGCGAGGCTCTGCGCCGCATTGACGGCCGATTGCGCCGCCGTCGTGCTGGACGGCGAGCTCGCATAGGTCTGCATCGCCGTCTGCAAATTCGACAGATAGGTGGCCGGCGCAACCTCGTTGTCGTTGCCGCCGAGCGTTGCGGATTTGAGGCTCTCATAGGCACTGAGGAGACGCTGCTGGGCAGCGTCGGCTGAGGTGCTGCTCAGGAACGCCTTCTGCAGGGCAGGCTCGCTGGCGCGGGCGATCTTCACGACCTGCGCGCCAGACATGTCGGTCGTCAGCATCGCTTGGCGACGGGAATAATCCGTATTGCCGGCATTGGCGATATTGTTCGAGACGACACTGCTTTGCGTGCCGCTATTGTTGAATATCGCTTGCGCGTTGTTGAGTGCTGTGGTGAGCGACATGACTGGCCCGGTACCCTATCGTGTTTAACGCTGCAGGTTGACGAGAACGTCCAGAAGGTCGGAACCGGCCTGGAACACCTTGGAATTTGCGGTGTAGCTCTTCTGCGCCGTGATCATGTTCGTCAGCTCGGTGGCGAGGTCGACGTTGGATTCCTCCAGCGCGCCGGACTGAATGTAGCCAAAGCCGCCGCTCTGCGGCCAACTGGTGACCGTAACGCCGGACTCGCCGTTGGCTGAATAGACGTTGCCGCTTTCCAGCGTCAGACTGTCCGGGCTGGCCACCGTGGCAAGCGGAATGCGATAGAGCTCCTTGGTCGAACTGTCCTTGTAGACCGCGCTGACCGTGCCGTCCTTGGCGATCGTGACGCTCGTCACCGGGTTGGGAGCCTGACCGTCCATCTTGCCCGTGGCGCTGAAGTCGGTGGCAACCTGGGTGAAGCCTGTCATATCCATAGCGATGGTCTGCGCCGTCGTTCCGCTTCCGAAGCTGAGATCGAACGATCCGCCGGACGTCAGGGCGCCATTCGAGTCAAAGCTCAGCGTCGTGCTGCCAACGGGGTCGCTGCTATAAAGAGCGCCGCCTGACGTTGGATCGGAGACCAGGTCCGCCTGATTATAGACCTGCACATCCCAGGTGTTGTCGTCCGCCTTGGTGTAGTAGATGTCGAAGGTGACGGCATTGCCCTGGCTGTCGTAGCCCGTGATCGAACTCTTGCTGGTGTCGGTGGTCACCGGATACGTATTTTCGGACGGCAGATAACCGGTGGAACTGCTGGTCGCGACGGTAGCGTTGGAATTGAGGTTACCCGTCATGCTGCCGACCGTCGTCGCCGCCTTGCTTGTGCCGCTTGGCGTGACATTGATCGGCACCATGCCGCCAAAGCCGTTGACAACCACGGAAGGGGCGCCGGAGGCGCTGGAGTAGCCCATCAGCGTAAAGCCGGCGGCATTGACGAGATTGCCCGAAGCGTCCGCCGAGAAATCGCCGGCGCGGGTCAGAAACGTTTGTCCGGATGCGTTCTGTACGACGAAGAAGCCGTCACCCTGAATCGCGAGGTCGGTGCTTGACGTGGTGGCGGACACGGTGCCCTGCTGCGAAATCGCATAGCGAACCGTCGTCTCGACGCCACCGGAATTGTAGTTGCCGCTGGAAGACGGCAGCACGAGTGAGGAGAAGCTCGTCGACGCTTCTTTGTAGCCGGTGGTGCTGGAGTTGGCGATATTGTCAGAAACAGTCCCCAGACGGTTCGCCTGGGCATTCATCCCTGAGATCGCGGTTTTCATGCTGCCGAAAATACTCATCTGGAATCCTCGTTATTCCTCATAGGGCTGAGAGTAGGGACCGGGCCTTGCGTGAAGCTGTCTGAAAAGAGGAAAAGCCGGTCGTAGTGAAACAGCTTCCAGAATTTTGCCATGCGCCCGTCGGAACACTTGAAGATCGCGGCAATGGTAAGTATTAACGCACATAATGAAGGGAGTATCGCAACCGGAACCATTGGTCGTGAAAAAGCCCGAGAATCGGAAGATCTCTCGGGCTCGCTGTCAGGTTCAGGGCGCTATCGCGGCAAGTCTCGGTGGAAGCATCAACTCCAGTCGATGCAGTAGCCGAGGAAGCGCTTGGAATCGACCGGATCGAAACCGAGCCTCTTGCGCAGCTTCTTGCGCAGCTTGGAGATGTGGCTTTCGACGACGTTCTCTTCGACCTCTTCGTCGAAGATGCCGTAGATCGCATTGAAGATCTGCGTCTTGGTCACGCGGCGGCCGCGATTGGAAATCAGATATTCCAGGATGCGCCGCTCGCGCCGCGGCAATGCGAAGACCTCGCCGTTGACTTCCGGGTCACGGCCATCGGCGAAAACGCGAATAGGGCCGATATCGGTGAAGTTGGAGATCGCCTTCAGCCTGCGACGGATCGCAGCCGCACGGGCCAGGATCTCACGAGGATGTACCGGCTTGCGCACGACATCATCGACGCCGCAGTCAAAAAGTGCCAGCGTCGATTCTAGCGAGGGTTGATCGCTGACGGCGATGACCGGGGCCGCCGACCGGTCGCGAATCGCCCGAGGCAATTCGTGCACGTGCTGGCCCTGTCCGATCAGGAATGCCTCGACCGCGGCGATATCGCCATCCGCGGCCGTCACAACCCATTCGCCGAATTCCCGGGGATCAAACCCCGTCGACGGGATACCTTCCCGTCCAAAAAGAGAAGTGTAGCCGTCCTTAACAAGCTCGCGCTCATCAACCACTACGATCATTCGTCCGCCTCCGAATCAGTGTGGTGTTTCGATGATCTATGGGTACGAATCGGGCGAATCACGAACAACTGTCGGAAATGAGTGACGGGAATTAATAATTGATTAAGATTTAGGGTGCGATTTGCACTAGATGTAGTGGGTACTTTTGATTTTACACCGATAAAAAACTGTTAGTTAACATATTACGAATATGCGCAGTTCACTTCGCCTCACCGCTGTCAACCATGCGAACGCGGACAGCTGCGGCGACAATATGGCGATATACAATCTATAGGTTGTTCAATTTTGGCAAAAGTTTGCCGCGTTGGGCGTCCATTTTCCGTATCCCGTAGCGACGAGATTGGCGATGACGCGGCAGACATACACCTTCTGGGCGGGGTTGTTGTTCGGGCCGGCATGGTATCGAGCTACCGCCATCGTCCAGGTCTCATGCCTGTCATGGAGGTCGCGGAGGAACTTCGCGGCGTACTCGACATTGCTGTGGGGATCGAACATGGCAGCGACGGATGCGAAGTTCTCTCCGTGAAAATACTGATTGATCTGCATGCAGCCGATGTCGATCAACTTTGCACCGCTCTGTTTTGCCGCCGCGAAGGTCTGCAAGGCAGCATTTTGGGACGCCGGGAAAAACGGCCTGCCTTCGATATTGAGTGCGTAAGGATAGAGCGACCCCTTGCGCCCCGTCTCCGTCAGGCCGACCGAATAGAGGATACCTTCCGGTATTCCGTACTTCGCCGCTGCCGACTGGATCTCGCGTTCGCAGAGACCGGCCGCGCCGTTGTCCGGCGACGCCGCATTCCCGGACGCAAGGGCGTCAGAGGTAGACGTCGCCAGAGCGCAGGCGCTGAGCGTAGCCAGCAGTACCATCGTCCGTGCTACGTTCGCCCGAGCTGCGATTGCCGTCATTGCCATTTGCCTGCTGCCCCGAATAATTCTGTCCCTTCGGCCGCGCGTCCCCACCCTGCCCCTGATTCATCAAGGATTGCTGTTGGGACTGTCCCTGGAAACTGGACTGCCTGCTGCCGTCCGATGACTGGTCGCCGGTCGCGGCCATGGTGACGGTGATGCTGTCGACCTGATAGCCTTGGGCGCGCAATGCGTCGACCATATGGCTCTGATCGGCGTGGAGCTGCCGGTAGGCCTCGCCGGTCCGCACCTTGAGATCGACGCTCAACTGATCGCCCGAAAGCCGCATGGTCGCGGTGACTTCGCCGAGATCATTGGGATTCAGTTGAATCTTCAGCGTGTTGACCACCTTGCCGGTGCTCGTCCAGCTCGCCGCATTGGCAAGCGCCGAACCCGGCTGCATCGCCCTCGACCAATCCTTGTCTCCGCCAAGGACGGAGGTGACGAGCGCCGTATTGGAATTGGCCGCCAGGCCCAGATAGCGGCGGGAATCGAGCACCGTGACGGTCTGCACATTCCCGCTGCCCGATGCCGTAATGTCGAGCTGCGCTGTGTCATCGCTGCTCTTGCTGATCGACATGTCGAGTGAGCCGCCACGTCCATCGGCACGCACCAGCCGGAAGGTCTGCGCCGTTTCGATCGTATCGTCGCTGGTGCGCGGAAGTGCCGGCACAGTATCCTCGGCATCGACCGATGTATCCTTCGGCGCCACATTGGCGAGCCTCGGCAGAGACTGATCCGGCGCCGTTTGCGTCTTCACGTCAGCACCGGTCAAGACGGGCGGCGCGCTCTGTGGCGCGGCCGGGGCGACCGCCTGCTGCACATTCAGGAGCGACAGGACGTCCGATGCGGCACTGTCCGTTTGAACACTCTGCGTCGGCAATGACTTACCATCATCGGTAACTGGCGCAGTTTTGCCGGTCTTGGCAGGCGTGGTCTTACCGTCACCATTACTCCGCACAGGCCGATCGCCGACGACCACATCCGTCAGTTGCCGGGCGATATCATCGAGTTGATCCGACGGCTGGGGCTGGGGCTGAATCTGGGGCTGAGACTGGGGCTGGATCTGAGTTTGAGCCGAGGCCTGCGCCGCATCCGCGCCGCCAATCGTCTTGGTCGCCGCGGTCATGTCGGCGGTCGCGACATTGCGCGGGACTGCCTGTTGGAGATCCATCAGCGATTTGGAGAGATTCGCAGCACCTGTCCCCTGCGGAGACTTGGAGCCGACCGGCGGCTTGGCGCCCTCGGTCTGCGTCGCGGGATTGGCGAGATTCGCTACGGACGGGTCGATCATCTCGGCTCCGGCATTGACGATTTCACCCATGGCGGAGGCGATCGTCGCGAGATCGTCCGCTAGGGCCGAGACCGAGACCGAAGGGGGGGCCGAGGCGAGGACAGAGGCGGCGGGCGAGACCGGAGCGGGGGCCGTGTCCCCATCCGTACTAATATCCGTATTGATATTCGTATCGATATCGGCGCCGGCCGCCGCCTCGGCTGCGCCCGCATTGCCGTCGCCGTTCGCGTCGAATTTGCGTCCGTTGCCGAGCGAGCTGGTCAGCGCATCCAGAAAACCCTTGCCCGCGCCGTCATCCTGCGTCGCCGACCGTCCACCCTTGGCGATAGCAATGAGATCGGCCCCGGATGGGGCACTGGAGATACCGATATCCTGCATGATCAATTACTTTCCTGCTTTCAACAGGCCGTCGATGGCATCAAGCTTCGAGCGGCTCGTCGTGACGAACGCATTGAACGAAGGGTCGGCCTCCTGCCGCCCGTCCTTCGGGGTGTGAGCCGCATTCGCCGCGGCTCCCGCCTCAACACCCGCCGTGCCGGGGGATTGGGCCCCAGGTTGGTTCGTCACAGCAGCATCGTGTTCAGTATCTTCTTGACTAGGCAGATTAAGCGGCGAGCCTTGCTTCAGGCTTGCCGGGTCGGGCGCGCGCAAAATCTCGTCCGCCACCATCCTGGCAGCTTCGCGCAGGGCGCGGTCCTGCTGGTTCAATTCGCCAGCCGGCATCTGGTCTATCTTGCGGATCGCCGTTCCCATATCGGAAGTCGACACCCCGGCGACCCCGCCGTAAAAGCCCGCCAGCGCGCTGAACGCATCGCTGCCGTCATTGGCGATGGACTGGGCGCGGCCGGAGGCCAGCGCCGCAAGATCGGCCTTGCCGGCGATGGCGGCGCGGCGCGCCATGCGCAGATAGACTTCCCGCTGCCGTGGGGGGTCCATGAAGGACAGGATATCGATGATATCCTGCTGCTTGACGTCCGCGTCGTGATCGACGACGAGCTGAACAAAGAGATCGGCTAACTGGCTGGCATAGGGCGAGTGCAGGAAGCGCCGCGTATAGCGCGCGGCATAGCCAAGCCCCTGCGGCACCATGCCGGCGTCGGCGCTGAGCGCCAGGGAGCGGCGCAGGGCCGATTCCTCGACAATGGTGCCCGGTGACGTCAGGCGCGCCCAATCGTAAAGCTTCAGGGCTTCCTTCGGATTCTTGGCGGACATGACGTTGGCGGCAACGAGCGAGAGATAGGGGCCGATCTTCTTGTCGCGATATTCCTTGGCGATATCGGCAAGCGTGTTGACCACCAGCAGTCCCTTGCCGTTCAGATATTTCCTGAGGACATCGGCGACGCGATTGTCGAAATTGCCATTGACGTCGCGCGACATCAGATATTCCAGTGTCGCCGGATTGCCGCCGCTCATCGCGTAGATCAGCGCGGCATCGACGTTGCGACTGTCGTCGAACACGGACTTGTCAGCATTACGCAGGCGGTCATCGATGGTCGACAGCATGAAACGCTGCATCTCGCCGGCCGAACTGTCGCCCGCCACCACGGAATCCTGGATGAATTCGAGCGAGCGCAATATCTTGTAGGGCGGCAGGCCATCCTGGCTCTCGGCGCGAAGCCCCCCCGGCATGAGCATGCCGAGGGTGAACGCAAACGCGAGGCGACGACGATGCTGAATGCGCGCCATGAACTATCCCTGTTTGCCCTGGTTTTGCTTGCCTTGGCCCGGCTTGCGCGCTCCCGGCGTCGTCGGGTTCTGATTACCGCCTGACTGGTCGCTGGCATCTTCGACCAGAATCTCGATGCGACGGTTGGCGTCATTGAAGGGATCGTTGGGCAGCTTCAGGCGGCGGTCGGCGAAGCCGGAAACCTGCTCGATGCGCTTCTCGTCCAGCCCGGCGCTGGTGAGCATGTAATAGGCGCTCTGGGCGCGATCGAGCGACAGGCGCCAATTGTCATTGTGGCCGCCGACCATGTAGGGACGGCCGTCGGTATGGCCGCGGATCAGGATCGCGCCCCCGCGATCGGCCAGGATCTTGCCGATCTTCGCCATTGCCAGCACCATTTCCCGGCGCGGAACGGCCGAACCGATGTTGAACATCGGATCGTTGGACTGGTCGGAAATCGTCACGAGAAGACCGCCCTCGGCCGACGCCACCTGGACGCCCTCGGCCAGTTGCCCGGCAACACCGCTGATCTCAGCCTGAATCGCCTGCTGCAGATCCTTGGCGCTCTGCTGTTTGTCTTTAGCCGACGCGATATCCTTGCTCTGCGCCGCCGAGGCGCTTTTTTCATCGACGCCCTGCCCCTTCTGCCGCTGGTCGCTCAGCGTCGGCTGGTCTTCCGGCGTATGGGGCTTGTCGGTCGGCTCACCGGAATCGGCAGCTGTCGCCTTGGAGAGGGCGACCACCTCACCCTTCGACGCCTGATCGGATTTGGCTGCCTGTTCTTCGTTCGCCTTCTTCGAGGCGCTGGAAACCTGAACCTGCTTGGTCCAGAAATCGGGATCGAAGGGATCGCGATAGGCCTGGCCGCCATCGGCGCCAGTCGCCGGACCCGACTGAGCGGCACCGCCCTCGCCCTTGGCACTGACATTGGCTTGCTGGCCGACCTGCTGGGCGATCTCGGCCAGGACCGAATAGGGATTCTCGAAGAAATCGGCCTCCGAATAGGCCGTCTGGTCGCCAGAGGTCGAGGTCTGATCCTCGCCGGTCTTGGCTGACTTGCCGTTGTTCGGGTTGGTTTCCTCGTTCTGCGATTTCGCCTCGTTCTTTTTCCCGTCGGCCTGATCGACAGGCTTCTTCAGCCCCTTCTCGGTCGGCTTTTCGTCGGCGAGCTTGATCGGGTTGAAATAGGAGGCGACCGAGGCCTTGGTCTCTTCGTTTGCGGCATTCACCAGCCACATCACCAGGAAGAAGGCCATCATCGCCGTCATGAAGTCGGCATAGGCGATCTTCCATGCGCCGCCGTGGCCGCCTTCATGGTCGTTGCCACTATGCCGCTTGACGATAATGATCTCATGCTTGCCTTGATTTTGATCGCCGTCAATCATTTCAGAATCTCTCTCAGACTAGCGGCCCAGGCGGACATGCGCGTCACAAGGACGCTCTCGCCGATCGTCACGGTGAGATCGACATCGTCGGCCTCGACATGGCGCAGCAAGGCGCCATTATCGTCGAGGCGGGCATGGAGAATATCGAAGAGATGACGTGGACCGCTGACCGTGACCGGGCCGGCGGTGCCATCGAGAATGGACGCCGTCACCAGCTCGGCGAGATCGGCGATGGCCCCGGCCGTCAGCGCTTCCGTCATGACCGGCGCGAGCACGGCGGCGGCCTCGGTGCTGACCGTCTGCCCTAGCGTGGTGGCGATCTGCGTCATGCCGGCGGCGATCTTCTCCGCCGCCTGCTCCTCGTATCGAGCGCGCAGCGCGTCGATCTCGCCTCGGTGGTCTGCGGCCATCGCTTCGAGCGCCTGTTGATGCCTCAGCGACAATTCCTGCGTTGCCGCCTCGTGTCCCTGCGCGTAGGCGTCGCGACGCTCGGCTTCGATATCGACCGGCGGTTCCACGGGGTTGTCGAGGAAGGCGGCCGTCTCTTCGAAGACCAAGTCCGGCAGAGCGGCGGGCGGAGGCGGTTCGGCGCTGAAATCCTTGAGGTAGCGGGATAGCGTCGGGCTCATGAACGCGTCCCCTCGTCTTCGCCGGCGGAAAGCCGCGCGTGGATGCCTCGACAGGCCCGTTGAATTCCCATGCTCAAAACGTCGATCATCACGCTTCCGGTTTCCGTCCTGCGGCCGCACCCTCCCCGGCTTGACGCCAAGCGTCTCCGGGAGATGGCGCAACCATGCCATTGCGAGGAACCGTAGGAGGTCAAACTTGTGCGAGGATGAATGCGCCAGGCGCGGCGACCCAGCCGCGCCAATGCGAAGATCAACTCGACTGGAGGAGAATCAGCACCTTGCTCGCCATGGTGTTGGCAATCGACAGCGACTGGATGCCCATCTGCTGCGCCGTCTGCAGTGCGCTTTGGCGTGCCGACGCTTCCTCCATATTGGTATCGACGAGATCGCCGACGCTGGTCTTGATGCCGTCGCTGAGCTTGGAGATGTAGTCCGACTGATCGTCGATGCGCGACTTCATCGCGCCCAGCGTCGAATCCGCCGATGTCACCGAGGTCAAAATCGAGTTCGTGACGTTGATCATGTCGGTCAGCTCGTCGTCCGTCGTGCTATCGGAAATGGAGATCTCGCTACCATCGGCCGGCGGCGTACCGGAATCGGCGGCCAGGAGATAGTAGTTGCGGGCGGTCGACGTGCCGTCCGATGTGCCAAGCGTGCTGGCATCGATATTCTTCGTCAGCAAGCCGCGGCTTGCATCGGCCGTGTCGATCATCAGGGTTTGCGAACTATCGTAGTTGATCGACGTCAGGCTGACCTGGCCGCTCGTGCCGCGCGTGAAATTGCTGATCACCGATTTCTGAGTGTCGGCCTGCGCGCTGGTGTTGTAGAGCCAGTTCTCGCCGGAGAAGGAGGCGGATTGCGTCACCGATTGCAACTGATCCTTCAGCTGCTGGATATCGGTATTGACCGCATTCTTGTTCGTGCCCGACTCCTGTGCCGACACCAGCTTGGCCCGGATCTGGCTCACGATGCTGACAACCGTGTCCATGGCGGTCGAGGCCGTGTCGACCTTCGAGGCGCCAAGGCCGAGCGCGTCGGTAATGGTGGAAAGGCTGCTCTGGTCCGACCGCATGGTCGTCGCCATCGACCAATAGGTCGGGTCGTCGCTTGCGCTTCCCACACGAAAACCGGATGTAACCTGCTGCTGCACGACGCCAAGATCTTTGTTGACTCCACGCAACACAGTCAGCGCGGCCGAGGTGGCGCGGTTCGTCGTCACATTGCTCATCTGAAAACCCGTAATTCCATTGGGACTGGCAAACCGGACCAAACCGGCAGCAACGATCGGCCTCATGCCCGCCAGCAGGGATGATCCCAACGCGGCTCGTCGCTAAAACAGAGCCTTGAAGCGGTTCCAACAAAGTCGATCGGACACCAGGCTCTGCGCAGATACTGCAAATCAGTTACCCAATAGGGTTAGCAAAAGCTTATGGGCGGCGGCAAGAGAGAAATGCCGCCGCCGGATCGCGACGTAAGCTCCGGTCAAGGCTCACTTGAAGAGAGCCAGAACGTTCTGCGCGCTGTTGTTGGCGATCTGCAGCGACTGGATGGCCAATTGCTGCTGTGTCTGCAATGCCGAAAGCTTGCTCGATTCCTCTTCCATATTGGCATCGACAAGCTTACCGACACCGGAATCGATCGTATCGCCGAGCGCCGAAACAAAGCTCGTCTGCAGATCGATGCGCGTGGACAAGGAGCCCAACTGCGAAGCCGTGCTCGTCATCGTGTTGAGAGCCGATTGCACCAGGTTCATCGCCTTGCCGATATCGCCGCTGGTCATATCGGTGATGTCGAGGCTGAAGACGGAATAGGATGTGCCGTTGATGTCCTGCTTCGTGCCGAGAATGCCGGAGGTCGTGTCGATCGTGCCGCTGGCGTCGGCACCGAACATGACATTCCCCGCCGATCCCGTGTCGAACGAATAGCTGGTGCTGTTGACCGAGACCGAACCGTCATTGTTGCGGACGAAGGAGGATACGACCGACGCGGACGCGCCGTCGGCGGCGACCATCCAGTTCTGTCCGGAGAAGGATGCGGACTGCGCAATGCTCTCGAGCTGCTGTTGAAGCTGCGAGATTTCTTCCTGGATGTCGGCCTTGTCGACGCTGTTTTCCGTTGCCGCGACAAGCTTGTCCTTGATCTGCTGGACGACGGAGATGGAATTGTCCATGGCGGTATAGGCGGTATCGACCTTGGCGGCGCCAAGGCCCAGCGCGTCGGAGACGGCGGAGAGCGCGCTGTTGTCGGAACGCATGGTGGTCGCGATCGACCAATAGGCGGCATTGTCCGAGGCCTTGGCGACGCGATAGCCGGAGGAAACCCGGTTTTGGGTATCTTCCAAGTTAGTGCTGATCGAACGCAGAGTCTGGAGAGCGGACATTGCCGCGTCATTGGTCAGGATGCTGGTCATCGAAGGTTGCCCCTTGTGGCTTAAATGGGAAGGGACATTCCGGTCTGCGGCCGGGAACGGCAATCAGCGTCATGCCTGTTAACCGGCTCTTAGGAGAGGTTAACCAACCGTTGCGTTAGTCGCAAATGACAGCATCAGGCTTAACAAAACGTTAACGCGCGCCCTAAAAGTTAACGAACCTTACCGCGCATACGCTTGCCATCGGGATACCCTCCAGGGCGAGCTTGCGGAGCGACGCCGGGCCGAACCCTTCAGGTCAGCTTCGCGCCATCTTGGGCGGCGTAAGATTGCCGGCATAGTCAGCCAGGCGTGGAGTCGAGATGTTAGATTTGAAAGGCGGCGGATTGTCGGGGGACGAGCCTCGTCAACGAACGAGCCTCGACCCCGATGACTGGCAGGCCTTGCGACGGCAGGGCCACCGGATGCTCGACGACATGTTCGATTATCTGGAAGCACTCCCTGAGAAACCCGTCTGGCAACCGGCGCCCTCATCGGCGCGCGTGCTCTTCGATGCGCCCCTGCCCGTCGGCCCCACGGAGATCGCCGATGTCCACGCGGTATTCCGCGACAACATCCTGCCCTATGGCAGCGGCAACATCCATTCGGGGTTCATGGGCTGGGTGCAGGGTGGCGGAACAGCCGCCGGCATGCTGGCGGAGATGCTGGCCGGAGGGTTGAACGCCAATCTCGGCGGACGCGACCATATGCCTATCGAGGTCGAGCGACAGATCGTCCGGTGGACGCAGCAGATCTTCTCGTTTCCGGATACCGCCGGCGGCATCTTCCTGACCGGAGCCTCGCAAGCCAATTTTGTCGCCCTGTTGCTCGCGAAGACGCGGAAGCTCGGCACCGGCGTCCGCGCCAAGGGACTACCCGGCGAGCCGCGGCTCATGGCCTACGCATCGAGCGAGGTACACGGCTGCGTGCCCCGCGCCTTCGAAATGTCGGGTATCGGCAGCGATCGTCTCAGGCGCATCCCGGCCAATGCCGCCGGGCAGATCGACATACAAGCTCTCGAAAAGGCGATCATCCGCGACGAAGCGGAGGGGCATATGCCCTTCCTGATCGTCGGAACGGCGGGAACGGTGAATACCGGCGCGGTTGACGATCTCATCGCGTTGCGGCGTATCGCCGACGCCCATGATCTTCATTTCCACGTCGACGGTGCATTGGGCGCGCTGGGTATCCTCTGCGATGACCTGGCGCATCTGTTCACGGGCATCGAATCCTGCGATTCGCTCGCATTCGATTTCCACAAATGGGGCCAGGTGCCGTATGACGCCGGCTTCCTCCTCGTGCGGGACGGCACCTTGCAGCGCCAGACATTCGCCTCGGAGGCCGCCTATCTCAGCCGCGCGGCCTCAGGCCTGGCGGGCGGCGACTGGTGGCCCTGCGACCATGGCCCCGACCTGTCGCGCGGTTTTCGCGCGCTGAAGACCTGGTTCACCCTGAAAACCTACGGCGTCAAGGCGCTGGGGGATTCGATGGCCGCCAACTGCGCCCTGGCGCGCGATCTGGCCCTGAGGGTCGAGCGGGAGCCCAGTCTGCGGCTCCTCGCGCCCGTTGCCCTCAACATCGTCTGCTTCGCCTATGTAGGCCCCGCCGGCGACGCACCGGCGGAGATCAACGCGCGGATCGTCGAACATCTCCACGCCGAGGGACGCGTCGCCCCGTCGATGACCCATCTGAACGGGCAACCGGCTATCCGCGCGGCAATCGTGAACCACCGCACGCGGCAGACGGATATCGACGCGCTGATCCAGGGCGTCTTGAAACTCGGTTCCCGACAGGACTTTCTCCCATGCTGATGACACGCGGCCCCGCTGCCGACCACGCCCTCGATATCGCCGACAGCGCCAGCCGAACGATCGGCATGCAGAAGATCGTCTCGCTCATCTATGCGGGTGCCGACGTAACGCCAATCTGGAACGAGTTGACGCAACGCATCCGCGCCGATGCCACCGACGTGGCGGCCCTGTTCGACCTGGCGACGATCCTGCACACCCTCGGCCGTGCCGATGAAGCGCGCCAGATGTTCCGGAGCGCGGTGGAACTGAAACGGGACTTCTGCGTGGTCCATGGCAATGGACAGGGACCGCGGTTGCTGGCCTTTGTGACGCCGGGCGATTTCATGGCGAACACCCCGCTGGATTTCCTGCTGGTGGACAGCGACTGCGTTCTCTGGCTGCATTACGTGGATGCCGAGACGGCAGAGCTTGGGGATTTGCCGGCACACGACGTCGCCTTCATGGCGATCGGCGAATCCACAGAGAATGCCCCCGTACTTGCGCAAATGCGGACGCTGCTGGCCGATTTCGACGGTCCGATCATGAACAACGATCCGGAACTGGTCAGCCGACTGACGCGCGACGGCGTGAGCGCCATGCTGGCCGACGAGCCCTCCATTCTGTCGCCAAACACCTATCGCATACCCCGCGAGGAGCTTCTCGCCGTCGGCTCGGGCACAAAACAGCTCTACAAATGTGCGCCTGGACTTACCTTCCCGCTCGTCGTCCGGCCGATCAGCACCCATGCCGGCCATGGAATGGAACGCATTGCCGATCTCCCGGGTTTGTCGGCGTGGCTCGAAACGCAGCCGGCTCCGGAGATCTACGTCGCGCCCTTCATCGATTTCCGCGGCGCGGACGGCTTATACAACAAGCAGCGCATCGTGTTCATTCAGGGCAAGGCTTTCGCCAGCCACATGGCGCTGTCCGAGCATTGGATCGTGCACTATCTCAGCGCCGGCATGGCGGAGAGCCCAGCAAAGCGCGCGGTCGAGCAGGCGTGGATGGAGAATTTCGATACCGATTTCGCGATCCGCCACAAGGACAGTTTCGACGGGCTTTATCGCCGCATCGGGCTCGATTATTTCGGCATCGACTGCGCGGAACTCCCCGACGGGCGCCTGCTGGTGTTCGAACTCGACGTAGCGATGGTGGTCCACAACATGGATAGCCCCAGTATCTACCCTTATAAGCAGGTGGCCATGCGCAAGCTGTTCGACGCCTTCGTCGCTGCGCTGCGAAATACCGCCGCAGGTCAAGTCCGACGCGTCTCGTCAAAATAAAACCGCGCCTCCAGGGAAGGCGCGGTGAACTTCTTGCTCGGCTGTTGCCATAGGCGCGAAGCGCCGGCCCTTCCTCTTAACGGAAGAGCGTCAGGATCGACTGGCTCGAAGAGTTGGCGATCGAGAGCGACTGGACGGCCAGCTGCTGCTGCGTCTGCAGAGCGGAAAGCTTGCTGGACTCTTCTTCCATGTCGGCATCGACCAGCTTGCCAACGCCCGTTTCGATCGAGTCGGAGAGCGAGGAAGCAAAGCTCGTCTGCAGGTCGATACGGGTCGAGATCGAGCCGAGGCGCGAACCCATGCTGGTCATGGAGTTCAGAGCGGTCTGAACCATGTCGAGGGCGCTGGAGATCTGGCCGCCGGTCATGCCGGTGATGTCCAGGCTGAAGACCGAGTAGGAACCAGTGACGGTGCCGAGAATACCGGAAGCAGTGTCGATCGCGCCGGAGTTCGAGCCGAACAGAACGTTGCCGGTCGCGCCGGAATCGAACATGTAGGACGTGGTGCTGACTGAGACGGTGCCGTTGGTGCCGCGGATGAAGGAGGAAACGACCGATGCGGAGTCGCCGCTGGCAGCCATGACCCAGTTTTCGCCGTTGAACGAAGCGGACTGAGCGACGCTCTTGAGCTGTGCCTGAAGCTGGCCGATTTCTTCCTGGACGGACGACTTGTCAACCGAATCTTCCATGGCGGTGACGAGCTTGGACTTGATCTGGCTGACGATATCGAGCGCGCTGGTGACGGCGGTGGTTGCCGTATCGACCTTGGCGGCGCCGAGGCCGAGGGCGTCGGAAACGGCGCCGATGGCGCTGTCGTCGGACTTCATCGAGGTGGCGATAGACCAATAGGCGGCGTTATCGGAAGCCTTGGAGATGCGCAGGCCGGACGAAACGGCGTTCTGCGTGTCCTGCAGGTTGCTGTTGATGCCGCGCAGCGTCTGCAGAGCGGCTGTTGCTGCATTGTTGGTAAGGATGCTCGTCATAATCTTTTGCCCCTTTGGCAGTGGTTAAATAAGGGACATTCCGGACCTAAAAACCGGTAACGGCATTCAGCATCATGCCTGTTAACCCCAGTTGGTTATGGTTAACTCGCCGTTTCAATGGGCCTAGAAAACAGCAATATGGTTAAGAAAAGCTGAACCGGACTGTGGCAAAAAATATAAAAAAAACCGCGCCTTAGAGGGGCGCGGTTAACTTCTTGTTCAGGAATTTGGTCTGGCGCGGAACGCCAGTCCCTCTTCTTAACGGAAGAGCGACAGGATCGACTGGGTCGAAGAGTTGGCGATCGAGAGCGACTGGACGGCCAGCTGCTGCTGCGTCTGCAGAGCGGAAAGCTTGCTGGACTCTTCTTCCATGTCGGCATCGACCAGCTTGCCAACGCCCGACTGGATCGAGTCGGAGAGCGAGGAGGCAAAGCTCGTCTGCAGATCGATACGGCTGGAGATCGAGCCGAGCTTCGAACCCATGCTGGTCAACGAGTTCAGAGCTGTCTGAACCATGTCGAGGGCGCTGGAGATCTGGCCCGAGGTCATGCTGGAGATATCCAGGCTGAAGACCGAAGCGCTGACGGTGCTGTCCACGGTGCCGAGAATACCGGACGTGGTGTCGATCGTGCCGGAGTTCGAGCCGAACAGAACGTTGCCGGTTGCGCCGGAATCGAACTTGTAGGACGTGGTGCTGACCGAGACGGTGCCGTTGGTGCCGCGGATGAAGGAGGAAACGACCGAAGCGGAGTCGCCGTCGGCAGCCATGACCCAGTTTTCGCCGTTGAACGAGGCGGACTGAGCGACGCTCTTGAGCTGTGCCTGAAGCTGACCGATTTCTTCCTGGACCGCGCCCTTGTCGACCGAGCCTTCCATGGCGGTGACGAGCTTGTCCTTGATCTGGCCGACGACGTCGATGGCACTGGTGACCGCGGTGGATGCCGTGTCGACCTTGGCGGCGCCGAGGCCGAGGGCGTCGGAAACGGCGCCGATGGCGCTGTTGTCGGACTTCATCGAGGTGGAAATCGACCAATAGGCGGCGTTATCGGAAGCCTTGGAGATGCGCAGGCCGGACGAAACGGCGTTCTGCGTGTCCTGCAGGTTGCTGTTGATGCTACGCAGCGTCTGCAGAGCAGCTGTTGCTGCATTGTTGGTGTTAATGCTGGTCATGAGTGTGTCCCCTGGAAACTGAATACAAAAAGGAGGACATACCGGACTTCAAATACCGGCGATGACGGAGCGGCTTCATGCTCCTCGGCCCCATTTCCTAGGGGGCCAAACCCGTCATGTCACGTGCAAGCTCGCATGCATTGCTTGCGAATTCCTTAAGTGCGGAGCCTGCTGCAATGGAGGTCGGTAACGTAGCTAACAGTGCGTAAACGCGCGCCTCAACCGCCGCTTCGGTTTCAGGCAAGCTACGCGCGCGATGATTTGGCGAATCCATGATGACGGTCCTCGGTCTGCAGCCGGCGCCTGTTCAACGTTTCGCTCGGAGTTCTCGCTCGTGACTATCAAAAACGCCTTTGTGACAGCGTCCAATCTCTATCAGAAGGGGCAATATACGCGCGCGCTCGAAACGTTGAACGAGCTGCTCAATAGCGATACGTCGCCAAAGACCTACGCGCTGCTGGCAAAGACCCTGCTCAAACTCGGCTTCAAATCGGATGCCGCGAAAGCTTATGAACTGGCAGGGAGACAAAAGCCCCATCGCGAGGACTATCTGCGCGAAGCCCTGCTGCTGCATGCCGATTGCGGCAATGAGGACCAAGCGCTATCGATCGGCAGCCTGATCCTGCCGCTGGCCTTCAAGGACCCGGAGCTGGCCTTTGCCCTCGTCAGCATTTTCCTGGGCCGCCAGCAGAAGGAGCTGCTGACCGGTTTCAAGACCGTGCTGGTCGATGGGCCGGAGCTCAGGCACCGGCTGCTGGCCGCGAAACTGCTGACCGACAATCTTCACGACGAAAGCAACCGGCACATCGTCGCCACGCTGTTCAAGAACCATCCCGACAATATCGTCTTCCGCACGCTTTACCTGATCTTCGCGCGCGAAGCGTCCGATCTCGCACTGGTCGACAAACATATGGCGCCCATCAAGACGGCGCTGGCCGCGGGCAATCTCGATTACGTCACGCCGGACAACCCCTTCTTTCACCTGCACTGGTGCGGCGACGAAGCGATCAACAAATTCGCGATCCACGACACGGTGCCGCTGCCCGCCGGACATGCCGAGGCCCGCCGCAAGGCGCCGCATGCATGGGCCGACAAGATCCGCATCGGTTACCTTTCGGCGGACTTCTGGCCGGGCCACGCGACGATGAAGCTCCTGCAACGGACATTGGAGCTGCACGACAGGAACCGGTTCGAGATTACCCTCTTCGACCATTCGCCATTGGCGTCTCAACACGAGGAAGAGTTCGATTATTCGAGATGGGGGGCCATGGTCGATATCCGCAGCCTCTCCGATCAGGCCGCGGCCGAGGTCATTCGCGCCCGAGGCATCGACATCCTCGTCGACCTCAAGGGACACACCAAGGATAGCCGTGCGCGCATCCTCAATCACATGGCCGCACCGATCCAGACGGCATGGCTCGGCTTTCCCGGCTCCACCGTCAATATCGACCTCGACTATATCATCGGCGATCCCTACGTGCTGCCGGATCATTCCAAGCCGCATTTCCACGAGAAGTTCTGCCGCCTGCCCGAAAGCTATCAGGCGAACGACCCGACCTACCGCCCGAAGCCACGGCCGACGACCCGCGCGCAGCACGGGCTGCCGGAAGATGCCTTCGTCTTCGCCTCGTTCAACGGCAACCGCAAGATCACCTCGCAGATGGTCGATGTCTGGTGCAACATCCTGAAGCGCACAAAGAACAGCGTACTCTGGCTGCTGTGCAACGGTCCCCGCGCCGAAGCCAATCTGTGGGCTCGCCTGGAGTCGCGCGGCATCCACCGCAAGCGCGTCGTCTTCACGACCCGTATCCGCTACGAAGACCATATCGACCGCCAGCAGCTTGCCGATCTCGGCCTCGACACCTTCCCGGTCAACGGCCATACGACCACCTCGGAGCAACTCTGGGGCGGCTTGCCGGTCTTGACGATGAAGGGCACCAACTTCGCCTCGCGCGTCAGCGAAAGCCTGCTCAACGCCATCGGCGTGCCGGAACTGGTCGCCGCCGATGTCCGGGCCTATGAGGATATGGCCGTGGAATTTGCCGGGCAGCCGGAGCGTGCCGCCAGGCTCAAGGACGTGCTGGCCGCCAACCGCTACATCAAGCCGCTCTTCGACGCCGAACGCTTCACCAGCCATCTGGAGACGGCCTATGGGATGATGGTCGAGCGCGCCAGGCAGGGCCTCGCTCCGGATCACATGGATGTGCCGGCACTGCCCGCGCGTACCGAACCATTCCTCGTCGAGGACGAGAATGCGGCGGCGATCGCTGCCGAATAAGAACGCCAGGTCATCGGGCATTGCCCCGATGACCCGCTCCCGCCGGCTTTAGGCTGGTTAGTGGAAAGAGCGCACGAGACTGCCGACCAGCAGATTCCAGCCGTCGATCAGCACGAAGAACAGGATCTTGAAGGGCAACGAGATCGATGTCGGCGGCAGCATCATCATGCCCATCGCCATGACGATGGTCGAGACGATCAGATCGATGACCAGAAACGGCAGCACGACCAGAAAGCCGATTTCAAAGCCGCGACGGATTTCCGAGATCATGAAGGCCGGGATCAGGACGCGATAGTCGATCTTGTTGTCGATCACCACCGTCTGCCCGCGCTCCTGCGCCAGGTCGACGAAGAGCTTGATGTCCTTGTCGCGCGTGTTGTTCGCCATGAAGGTGCGGAACGGCTCGGCGATGCGCATAACGGCATCGGCCTCCGAAATCTGATTGGCCAGCAACGGCTGCGCGCCGTCCTTCCAGGCCTGATCGAAGGTCGGCGACATGACATAGAAGGTCATGAACAGCGCCAGACTGAGCAGGATCATGTTCGACGGCGTGGTCGCAAGGCCCATGCCCGAGCGCAGGATGGAAAATGCGATGATGAAGCGCGGAAAGCTCGTCACCATGATGAGGATGCCGGGCGCGATCGACAGGATGGTCAGCAGCCCGAAGGTACGGATGATCCAGGCCGCGACCGACCCGTTCACCGGAGCGTTCAGGAGATCCGTCGGAATTTGTTGCGGCAATTGCTGCGCCATCGCCAGCTCAGGCGACAATATAGCAAATACTAATGTAGATAAAACAAGTAATAATCGAATCATTCGATCACGAAAGTCCTGAACATGACTTTCGATACGCGTCCTTCGGAGCGCAGGTCAACACGTTCCTGAAGGTCATCCCGAAGATATTGAAGTCCGCGCGGACCTTCGATCTGCTGCAACGACACGGTGCGGACATAGGCCAGGATATCTTCGTGGATGGCCTGGGCAAGCTGCGCGTCCGGCTGGCCCTTGAACACCAGCGCGATTTCCAGCCTGATCCAGTTCTGCGAGGGATAGCCGAGATTGGTGATGACCGGATCGAGCTGGATGATATTGCTTGCGTCCATGGGGGCGATCGCCTGCTTTTCGCCGTCCGCCGCCTGCCCGGAGGATGTCGCCGCCTTGATCTTCGGCGCAACCACGGTGCCGAGAAGCCAACCGCCGCCACCGCCGAGGACCGTCAGGACGAGCAGTCCGACGATCGTCATGACCAACGGCGATCCCTTGCTGTTTGCCGATGCGTCTGCGGCCTCTGCCATGTTTCTATCCGCCCGTTATAAAAATGCCGTGTGCTGCCCAGCCGTCAAAGCGGCGACAGCAGATCGACCGCCTGCTGACCGACCGGCGGCTGCTGAATTTCCGTCAGACGGCCGCGGCCGCCGTAGGAGATGCGCGCCTCGGCGATCTTGTCGTAGGAAATCGTGTTTTCCGCGGTGACGTCCTGCGGCCGCACGATACCGGCGACGTTGAGGATACGGATTTCCTGGTTCACACGGACTTCCTGGGAGCCGCTGATCATCAGGTTGCCGTTCTCGAGAATGCCGGTCACGACGGCTGCCACCAGCAGATTGAGCTGCTCCGAGCGCTTCATCTTGCCCTTGCCGTCGGTGCTCGTGTCCGAGCCCGAGGTTGCATCGGCGTTGGTAGCGGGCTTCCAGCCGAAAATCTTGGCCGAGATATCCCAGTTCATGTCGCTCTTGTTCGTTCGGCTACGATTGGTCTCGTTGTCCCAGTCCGCCTTGTCGTTGATCTGGATCGTGACGGTCAGGATGTCTCCGACGTTTAGCGCGCGGGCGTCCTTGAAAAGGGCCGCCTGCGAATCGTTCCAGAGCGAATAGCCCTGCGCGACCTGATGCGGCCGCTTCGGATATTGCGACATCTGCGGCGTCTGCGCATATTGCAGGCCGCTGCCGATCGGGCTCATGGCTGGCGCCCGGCCGAGCTCCTTGAGGGCCTGCGGTGACTGGCAGCCGGCGAGGAAGACGACGATTGCGCACGTGGCCGTAAGACGCATGTTCATGAAGGGTCCTTCGACTTCGATGTATTCGGATCGGACGCGCTGGCGATGATGTTGGTGACAACGGCCGCCTTCTGCGCATCCATCTCCGCCAGAATGAGACTCGACTGGCGCGGGGAGAGCTTCATGATGATCGCGGCCGCCACGGTGACCTTGACCCCGTCGAGGCTCGCCGCCGCCGCGTCCGGCTTCATGTTCTTGTAGATGTCGACCAGGCCGGTATCGGCGGTCTTCAGAAAGTCGTCGCGGCGCTTCAGCCAGTCTTCATATTCCGCCTTGCGCTGGTCCATGGTGGCGATGCGCTGATCGACGTCGGCCTGCAGCTTTTCAAGCTCCTGCTTCTGCAACAGATAACGCTGGTCGCGGGCCGGATCGGCGATATTGGTGCAGAACTGCCTGATCTCGTCCTGGCTGGATGCCGGATCGACGACCGGTTTCGGCGCTTCCTGCGCCGCCGCGGCGCAGACGGACAGCAGCAAGGCGGCCATGGCCGTAGAGCAGGAGTTCAGCATCTTTCTGGCGATAGCGATCGGGATCATTGCAGGACGAGCTCCGCTTGCAGGGCGCCGGCCGATTTGATGCCTTGCAGGATGGCGATGATGCCGTCCGGCTTGACGCCGATATTGTTCAGGCCGGAGACGAGTGTCTTCAGGTCAGGCCCCTGAAGCACAGCAACGCGGCCGCCGCTCTTGGTCGCCGTGATATCCGTCTGGTCCTGGATGGCCGTCTGGCCGTCGGAGAAGGGTTCCGGCTGGATTACCTGCGGATTTTCGCTCACCTGGACCGTCAGCGTTCCGTAGCTGACGGCGACCGGCGAAACGCGAACATCGGCGCCGATGACGATCGTTCCGGTGCGTTCGTTGATGACCACCTTGGCCGGTGTATCGGTCTGGACGGCGAGATTCTCGATGTCTGCCATCAGCCGCGTCAGGTCTGCCATCTTCGGCTTGGCGAGCGCGACCTCCTGCGAATCCTTCGCTTCGGCGATCGGCGCGCCGAAGCGCGAGGTCGCCCAGGCATTGACGGTATCGGCAATGCGGACCGAGGTGGAGAAGTCCGGGTTGCGCAGTTGCAGGACGAGATTGACCGAATCCTTGAAACGCGACGGCAGCTCGCGCTCGATGATGGCGCCGCCCGGCACGCGACCGGCGGTGGTGGTGCCCTCGGTGACGCTGGCGGCTGCCCCCTGCGCCTGGAAGCCCGAAACGATGACGGAGCCCTGCGCCACGGCATAGATCTGCCCGTCGGCGCCGCTGAGCGAAGTCATGATCAGCGTGCCGCCGCGAAGCGAGGTGGCGTCGCCGAGCGAACTGACCGTGACGTCGATACGGCTGCCGGGGCTGGCGAAGGGCGGCAGGTTGGCCGTGACCATCACGGCGGCGGTATTCTTGGCGGCTGACTGGCCGCCCTGCGTCGAAATGCCGAGATTCTGCAGCATCGCGCGCATGGACTGTTCGGTGAACGGCGAGGACCGCAAGCCGTCGCCGGACCCTTGCAGGCCGACGATCAGGCCGTAGCCGATCAGCTGGTTGTCGCGGCCGGCCTGCAGCGAGGCGATATCCTTGATGCGCGATTGCATCGCCAGGGCCGGATCGGAGACGATCAGGCTGGGCAATGCCATCAGGACCGCGAGAAAAAGACGAAGGCTTCTCATTTCGAGACCACGCGGATCGTGCCGTTTTCGAGGACGGTGCCGTTAACGATGATGCCGGAGTCCAGATTGCGGGCCCGCACGCTGTCGCCGACCGCGCCGTCGTCCAAGGGCGTCCCCGCCGCGGTGATCGTCATGCTGCCCATGCTCATCACCAGTCGGGCGTTCGAGCCGCGTGTCACCGCAAAGGGCTGGCGCAGGGCGGAAATCGAGATGGTCCGGCCGGGCAGAAGCGTGCGCTTGGAAACCCTGCCCGTCACGTCCCGGATCGCCCTGGCATAGTCGCCAGTGAGGTTCGGATTGGTGACATCGACCTCTTCGAGCTGGCCGCTGCTGATGATATCGCCGGGATAGATCACCTCGGTCGGCACCACTGCGGTGCCCATGCTCGTTCCATCGACACCCGTTGCGCCGGCGGAGAAAACCGGCACGAACATGACGGACAGGCCCGCTGCGGCGAACCAGGCCATTGCTAAGCTTTTCATCCGGCGAAACCTCATGTTCGGCCCGTCCCTCTGTTACTTCAGGTTTTTGCTGACGATCTGCGCCATGTCGTCGGCGGTGGTGATGACCTTGGAATTCATCTCGTAGGCGCGCTGCGCCGTGATCAGGTCGGTGATTTCCTTGACCGGATCGACGTTCGACGATTCCAGGTAGTTCTGCTTCATGTAAGCGAAGCCGTTCTGGTTCGGATCGGAGACCACCGGGTCGCCTGAGGCCGGCGTCTGGGTGAAGAGGTTGCTGCCCATCGGCTGCAGACCGGCTTCGTTGACGAAGTTGGCGATCTGCAACTGGCCGAGAACGGTCGGCGTGGTCGCCGTGCCGACCGTTGCCGAGACCTGGCCGGATTCGTTGATGACGAGGTTGCTGGCATTGTTCGGAATCGTGATACCGGGTTCGAGCACGTTGCCGTCCGCCGTGACGATCTGGCCGGTGTCGCTCTTGTTGAACGAGCCGGCGCGCGTATAGGCCGTCGTACCATCAGGCATCTGGATCTGGAACCAGCCGCGGCCAACCAGCGCAACATCGAGCTCGTTGGACGTCTGCGACAGCTCACCCTGGATCTGGATGTTGCGCACGGCCGTCGTCTGCACGCCGAGACCGATATTGGCGCCTTCCGGCACCACCGCCTGGTTCGGCCTGTTGGCAATGCCCTTGGCCCGCTCGGTCTGGTACAGAAGGTCCGAGAACTCGGCGCGGGAACGCTTGTAGCCGGTGGTGTTGATGTTCGCGATGTTGTTCGCGATCACTTCGAGATTGGTTTGCTGGGCGTCCATGCCCGTCGCGGCAATAGCGAGCGCTCTCATGTTTTCGTCCTTCGGGCTGGAGCGCGATCCCGAAAGCCGCCAAGCGGCTTTTGAACAGGAACACGCCAAGTCACATAGTTGGAGCGGAGCAATCCGCCCTAGATCTGCATTTTCGTAATGTCGAGGAAGGCTGAGACCATCTTGTCGCGCAGCGCGATCGCCGTCTGCAGCGTCTGATCCGCCTGCATGACCTTGTCGACCACTTCGCGGGTGCTCATCGTGCCCTTGATGCCGGCAAAGGAGGCATTTTCGGCTTCCTTCAGCGTGCTGACCGTATTCTTCGCCACATCGGACATAACCGAGGCGAAGCTGCCGGCAGCGGAGCTTCCGATTGCCGTTTCCGGCGTCGATGCGATCGCGTTGGATGCGGCGGAGCTCAGATCCGTGGCGATGCTGCCGAGGCCACGGGTTGCCGAGAGCGAGGAGACATTCTTGATAGCGTCAATCATTATGAATTCTTCAACAGATCGATGGTGGAGGAGATGAGGTCGCGTGCCTGCCGGATCGTTTGCAGATTGGCCTCGTAGGAGCGATTGGCCTCGCGCATGTCGGCCATTTCGACAAGGATGTTGACGTTGGGCATCTTGACGTAGCCCTTCTGGTCCGCCGCCGGATTGTCCGGGTCGTATTGCTCGACGAACTTGCCGGTGTCCTCGCCCATTTTCTTTACCCCGACCGTCGTCACGCCGTTGGCCCGATCGAGTTCGGCGCCGAAGGTCACCGTCTTGCGGCGATAGGGATCGGCGCCGGGCGTATCGCCTGTCGAACGGGCATTGGCGATATTTTCGGAGACGACGCGCAAGCGGGTCGATTGAGCCTCCAGGCCGGAGCCCGCAATCTTCAATGCGGCAGATAAGGGGTCCATGACATCTTCACTTCATCTATTGTTTTACGGTCATCAACATCATGCGATGAAAGGAGCTGACGAGTGCGGTGTTCAAGCTGTACTGACGCTTGATCTCGCCGGACTTGGCGAGTTCGTTTTCCAGGGCGACGGTATTGCCCGACTCCTGGACACCAATTTCCTGATTGAGCGACGCTTCCTCGACATTGACGTCGCCACTCTCGCTGAATTCGCTGCCCGAGAAATGCGCTGGATTGGTCTTCGCCATACCGACATTCTGGTTGTCGAGAACCGCCTGGAACGGCGTCACATCCTTGGCACGGAACTTCGGTGTATTGGCATTGGCGATGTTGCCGGCAACAACCTCCTGGCGCGTCTGAAGCCACTCGGCTTGCCGCGAGGCCAGGTCAAAGAGCTGAATGGGTTGCATGGGCTTCTCTCCGTTCTTACACCAGGGACATTAGAGCGATAATCTTGCGTGGGACTTGCGGGGCGAGCGTTCTTGCGGAAGTCTTTAAAAGGCCCGGCATGCGGGCGATTTCGAGTATTCATTCATGGCTGTAGACGTCGCCGGTGGAGGTGACGATCACCCATTTTCCGTCCCGCTGCTCGATCGTCGCCAGCCGGCTGTTATCGGGCAGGAGCGAGCCGACGCGCACGACGAACATGCCGGTGTCGTCCTCGATCAGCGCCCGGCCGTTTGCGACATGCAGCAGATGGAAGGGCGATTTGCCCGGAAACGGCTGATCTTCCGCCGGTGGACCCTTGTCGTCCTCGCGACCGACATTGCTGACCGTCGCTGTCGTCAGCGGATCGGGGACGACATCCTTCGGCTCGCTCGGATTCTTGTTGGCCATGGCAAGCGGCGAGACGTTGACGATCTCGCGCCCCGGCCAGTTCGGCAGATCCCGCGTCCGATCGCCCTCGGCGACCTGAATGCCGAACTTGTCCGGGTTCAGAAACACGTACCAGGGGAAGAAGGCCGAGATGCCGGCCAGCACCAGGCCAGTGCAAGCCAGCGCCCTGTCGGTGACCGTCCGCCTTTTCGCCGGCTTCGGCGGAGCGACCGGCTCGTCTGCATCGGATTCTCTCACGTCAGCCTCTCTTTGCCGGTGTGGTCGCGACCGAGCCGTTCTTCAAGGCGGTCGCCAGATCGGTGAAGGCGTCGGCCGAGGACCGCTCGCCGGGGGTCTGTTTCAGGATCTCGTAGATGATCGGCACCTGGCGGACGGCGATATCGAGATCCGCGTCGCTGCCCTGGCGGTATCCGCCGATCAGGCGCAGGTCGCGCGTTTCCTCATAGCGGTGCACGAGCGCCTTCAGGCGCGATACCAGCTTTTCCTGATCGGGCGTCCAGGCCTTGCGCGCCAGACGTGAGACCGAGGCCAGCGGATCGATCGGCGGATAGCGTCCCTCCTCCGCGAGAGAGCGCTGCAGGACGATGTGGCCGTCGAGAATGCCGCGGGTGGAATCGGCGATCGGGTCGTTGTGATTATCGCCGTCGACGAGGATGGAAATGATCGCGGTGATCGTGCCCGTGCCTTCCGGTCCCGGCCCCGCGCGCTCCAGAAGGCGCGGCAGCTCGGTGAAGACCGAGGCCGGATAGCCGCGCGCGATCGGCGGCTCGCCGGACGCGGTCGCAACCTCGCGGATGGCGTGGGCGAAGCGGGTGACGCTGTCGACGATCAAAAGCACATTGTCGCCCTGGTCGCGGAAATGCTCGGCGATGGTGATCGCCGACAGCGGCGCCATCTTGCGCAGCATCGGGCTCTCGTCGCTGGTCGCAACGACCGCGACCGCCTTCCGCATGTGGGAACCGAGCGTATCCTCGATGAATTCACGGACTTCGCGGCCGCGCTCGCCGACCAGCGCGATCACCACCTTGTCGAAGGCATCGGCGCGGGCGAGCATCGACAGGAGCGTCGATTTGCCGACACCGGAGCCGGCGAAGATGCCGAGACGCTGGCCGAGGCAGAGCGGCGAAAAGATATCGATGGCGCGCACGCCGGTCTTGAAGCCGGTCTCGACGCGTTTACGGGTCATGGAGGGCGGCGCGGTGTTGGAGATCGAACGCGGATGCGTGCCCGCCGTCAGCGGTCCCAGGCCATCGATCGGTTCGCCCAGCGAATTGATCGTGCGGCCGCACCAGCTTTCCGACGGCGCGATGCGGAAGGCGCCCTTGCGGATGACGGTGTCATGGATGCCGATGGGCTCGCCCGGCTCGATCGGACAGACATAGGTCAGTTCCGGTTCGACGCGCACGACCTCGCCGAGATGGATGCCGGTCGCCGAACGGTGGGCGACGAACTCGCCGAGGCGCACATGCCTGGAGAGCCCGGCGACCGTGTAGTGTCCGGCCGCGATGGTGCGCACATGGCCGCCATGGGCGACCGCGTTTTCCGCCATCGCATATTGCTCCGCCAGGGCGGCCATATGCGAAAGCTTCGGCGACAACGCCCCCTCCGGCATCCCGTCCTCGAACATGATCCGCCCCTCTTACTGGCTGCCGCCGAGGGTCTTGATCGCGTCCGTGAGCGTGCCTTCGCTGCTGTTGGTGAGCGACGTGATATTGTCGAAGGCGCGGCTGACCTCGATCAGCTCGGTCATTTCCCGCAGGCCATTGACGTTGGAGTTTTCGAGATAGCCCTGGGCGACGCCGACGGTGGAGCGGTCGATCACCGGCTGCGGCGTGTCCGTGGGCAGCACGCCGCTATTGTTGTAGCGCAGGAAGCCTTTGCTGACGTCGGAGGTATAAAGCCCGATCTGGCCGACCTGCTTGCCGTTCTGCGCGATCGTGCCGTTCGAGGAGACGCTCGGCGCACCGCCGGTGGGATCGAGCTGGATCGGCGCACCGCCGGGATCGAGCACGGGATAACCGCGTGCCGAGACCAGCGCACCGCTGTCCGTCATCGTAAAGCGGCCGTCGCGCGTCAGCACCAGGCCGGCCGGTGTATTGAGGCCGAACCACGCTTCGCCCTTGACGGCAAAGTCGAGGAGATTGCCGGTGTTCTGCAGTTCGCCATTGTCGGTGGAGAGATAGTCGTTGCCCTGCGAGACGAAGGCGACCTTGGCGTTGAGCTTGTTTTCGGTATTGCTGAGGACCTGATTGAACTTGACCTCGGTGCCACGGAAACCGGTGGTGTTCACATTGGCCATGTTGTCGGCAACCGTCGTCAGGCGCCGCTCGAGCGCCATCTGCGATGACAGCGCCACATAGATACCAGACTGCATTTTCAACGCCCTCCGGACATTGGAGAATAACGGGAAAGGAAACGCCCGATAGCGCGGCGCTCCGACATGTCGTTAGCCGGGCATAGATGCCCTTACCCGCTACTGTGCCGCCATTGGCTTGTGCGAGGCTGACACGACAAAAGGACCCGCGGCCAAGCGCGCCGAACAGCCTCACGCAAGGCAGGTCTCCTACTTGATTTCACGAAGCAATGTTCAGGTATGGAACGGCGATGAATATTATTATCGGATTTGTAGTGACCTGCGGCTGCATCATTGGCAGCTTCATGGCGATGGGCGGGGATGTGAACGCGCTGTTCCAGCCCTTCGAATTTGTCATCATCGCGGGTGCCGGCATCGGCGGCTTCATCATGGCCAATCCGATGAAGGTCCTGAAGGACTCCGGCAAGGCGCTGGGCGAAGCCTTCAGGCATTCGGTTCCCAAGGAGCGCGACTATCTCGACACCCTCGGCGTGCTCTACGCATTGATGCGGGACCTGCGCACCAAGTCACGCAACGAGATCGAAGCCCATATCGACAATCCGGACGAATCCGTGATCTTCCAGGCCGCCCCGACGGTCTTGAAGAATAGGGACCTGACGGCCTTCATCTGCGATTACGTCCGCCTCATCATCATCGGAAATGCCCGCTCGCACGAGATCGAGGCGCTCATGGACGAGGAAATCAACACCATCCAGCACGACAAGATGAAGCCCTATCATGCGATCACGATCATGGGCGATTCCTTCCCGGCCATCGGTATCGTCGCCGCCGTTCTCGGCGTCATCAAGGCTATGAGCCACATCAACGAATCGCCGGAAGTGCTCGGGCACCTCATCGGCTCGGCGCTGGTCGGCACCTTCCTCGGCATCATCCTCTCCTACTCCGTCTGCGCGCCGCTGGTGTCGCAGATCAAGGTCGTGCGCAGCAAGCAGCATCGTCTCTACGTCATCGTGAAGCAAACGCTGCTCGCCTACATGAACGGCTCCGTGCCGCAGGTGGCGCTCGAATACGGCCGCAAGACGATCTCCTCCTACGAGCGGCCGTCCATCGACGCGGTCGAGCAGGAAATGATGAACCCCGGCGGTGAGAGCAAGGCGGCCTGACGATCATGAGCCAGCAATCCATACACCAGGGGCAGGCAATGGACCCCGTCCTCTTCGCCAAGCTGACCGGCGGCCTTGGCGACCGGACGACGCTCGCAAAGCTCGGCACGGCCTTTGGCCAGGTCTATGCCGAGTTCCTCCCCGACATCATCAAGAGCGAAACCGGCCTTGAGGTCTCCGTCGGCTATGCCGGCTGCCGGTCGGGCCTGATGAGCGAGCTTATCGCCGGCATCGGCGGCAATTACGCCCTGGTGGACGGCTCCCTGCGCAACTGGTCGCAGAAATTCGTGCTCGGCTGCGGCACGGGCTTCGTCATGACCTTGATGGAACATATGCTGGGCGCGCTGCCCGAGACCATCGAAGCCCCTGTTGCGCGGCCGCTCTCGGTAATCGAACTCGACCTCTCCGTCATGGTGTTCGACAAGATCGCCAACGTGCTGCGTTCGGCCGTCAATGCGCCGGGCGGTTTCGAACCCTATCTGGATACACCCTACAATATCGAGGATCGCCCGAAGCCGGTTGCCGGCCAGACCGACGATTTCGCCGCCGCCATCGCCATGACGATCTCGCTCGGCAAGGCCGTTTCGGACATCGTCATCATCGTTCCGCAGTACGAGCTGTTGCGGACCGTGGTCAGCGCGCCGCGGGCGAAAAACCCATCCTCCTCATCGGACGCATGGGCGGAGCAACTTAACGAGCAGGTGCGCCGCTCGCAAGTGACGCTCGAAGCCCGCATCCGGCTGCAATCGTTGACGCTGGACACGATCTCCAGGCTTGCGGTCGGCGACGTCATTCCCTTCATGGATGCGGGCGACGTCCAGGTCGAGGTCAGCGCCAACAGCAAGGACCTCTATGTCTGCGAGTTCGGCCGTTCCGGCGAGAACTACACGGTGCGCGTCAAGGACACCGTGAACTCCGACGACGAGCTTCTTCGACACCTGATGAATTGACCGGCCGGCGGGTGCGGCCCGCGCCCACGGCAGCTTGAGGCAAGTTTCAACTGGAATAGTGATTTCATGGCTACGAAGACGACACAGAAAAGCAGCGAGGATTCGCTGGAAATCGCAAGCAGCGACGCCGCATTGGACGAGGCCATCGACGGCCTGCGTGGCGTCCTGAAGAAAGATACCGACGGCGTCGCACCGGATTTCGATCTCGACGCGTTCGGCGCCGAGCCGGCCACCGGTCTTTCGGCCTTCGGCGATGAATTCGGTGGCAACGATACGGGTTCCGCCTTCGGCGAGGGCGATTTCGGCAGCCCCTCCGCCTTTGCCGAAACGGCTGCTCCCGGCAGCGCCCTGAGCGCCAATCTCGACCTGATCATGGATATCCCGATCGACGTCCAGATCGTACTCGGCAGCAGCCGCATGCAGGTTTCCGGCCTGATGAACCTGACCGAAGGCGCGATCATCGCCCTCGACAAGAAGATCGGCGAGCCCGTCGAAATCACCGTGAACGGCCGCTGCATCGGCCGGGGCGAGATTACCGTGCTGGAGCATGACGATACCCGGTTCGGCATCAAGCTCATCGAACTGTCCAACAACAGGGCGAAATGAGCAATTTCGCTCCATTTATTTGATTTTGCATACTATTCCCCGGAGATCATTTCGGGACCGGGCAATGAAATGCCTGATTACTTTTCAGAGTAGGCCCACTCCCTGTTCGGGACGGAGATGAAGACCATGATGGACTTTGACGATTTCAGCGGCGCCCTTGCCGAGAAACCGTTGTCTCAGGCCGAGAAGGCCGCTGCCGTTCTTCTTGCCATGGGAAAACAGGTGGCGGGACGGCTGTTGAAGTATTTCACGCAGCATGAATTGCAGCTCATCATTGCCTCTGCGCAATCGCTGCGGCTCATTCCGCCCGACGAGCTGGCGCAGCTCGTGGCCGAATTCGAGGATCTGTTCACCGAAGGCGCCGGCCTGATGGACAATGCCAAGGCGATCGAGAGCATTCTCGAGGAGGGCCTGACGCCCGACGAGGTCGACAGCCTGCTCGGCCGGCGCACGGCCTTTCAGGCCTACGAAGCCTCGATCTGGGATCGCCTCGGCGAAGCGGATCCGGCCTTCGTCGCCAAGTTCTTCCTGCGCGAGCATCCGCAGACCATCGCCTACATGCTGTCGATGATGCCATCCTCTTTCGGCGCCAAGATTCTGTTGCAGCTGCCGGAGGCGCAGCGCGCCGACATCATGAACCGCACGGTCAATCTCAAGGATGTCAGCCCGAAAGCAGCGCAGATCATCGAGAACCGAATCCAGGGGCTGATGGCCGAAATCGAGGCCGAACGCAATGCCTCCGGCTCGACCAAGGTCGCGGATCTGATGAACGAGCTCGACAAGCCGCAGGTCGATACGCTGCTGACGTCGCTGGAAACGCTGAGCAAGGAATCGGTCGACAAGGTGCGCCCGAAGATCTTCCTCTTCGACGACCTCATGCTCATGCCGCAACAGAGCCGCGTGCTGCTGCTCAACGACATCGCCTCGGATATCATCACCATGGCGCTGCGCGGCTCGACCACGGATATCCGGGAAATCGTGCTCGCATCGATCAGCCCGCGCCAGCGCCGCATGATCGAATCCGATCTGCAGGTGCCCAGCAACGGCGTCAATGCGCGTGAAATCGCCGTTGCCCGGCGCGCCATCGCGCAGGAAGCGATCCGGCTTGCCAATTCCGGCCAGATCGAGCTCAAGGCCAAGGACATGACACCTGTGGAGAAAGCCGCGTAACTTCCACGCGACTCACCTGAATCGTCCTAGACTGTTCAAAACAGGGCCGCGCATGTTGCGCGGCCTCTTTCCGTTTCGCGAAGGACGGCTGCTTTGGCTGACGAAGACAAGGACAGTAAAACAGAGAGACCGACGGAGAAAAAACTCCGCGACACGGTGGAAAAGGGCAATGTGCCCCACTCCAGGGAAGCAACGATCTTTGCTTCCATGCTGGCTACCGTCATCTATGTCACCTTCTTCCTGCCGGAGCGCGTGGGGCGCATGGGCGAGGTGCTGCGCGACCTCTTCGAAAAGCCGGATCAGTGGCAGCTTGAAACGGGGCCGGACGTCCTTTCACTGTTTACCCGCATCGGCTGGGAAGTCGGCAATCTGCTGCTGCCCGCCATCGTCCTGTTCTTCATCTTCGGCATCGGCTCATCGATGTTCCAGAACCTGCCGACACCGGTTCTCGACCGCATTCAGCCGAAATTTTCGCGCATATCGCCTGTTTCCGGCTGGAACCGCCTCTTCAGTACATCCGGCCTCGTGGAATTCGGCAAGTCACTCGCCAAGATCGTGGTGGTCGGCATCATCATGTTCTTCGTACTGCGCGGCCAGTTCTTCCACGCGATCGACTCGCTCGCTTCCGATCCGCAGACGATCTTCGTGCGGCTTTCGACCATCGTCCAGCGGATCCTGACCATCGTGCTGTTGGCCACCGCCGTCGTCGGCATGGCCGACGTGTTGTGGAGCCGCCACCATTGGTTCGATCAGCTGAAGATGACCAAGCAGGAGATCAAGGACGAGTTCAAGCAGTCGCAGGGCGATCCGATCGTCAAGTCGCGCCAGCGCTCGGTCGCCCGCGACCGCGCCCGCCGGCGGATGATGAAGCAGGTGCCGCGCGCAACTCTGGTCATCGCCAACCCCACCCATTTCGCCGTGGCGTTGCGCTATGTGCGGGAGGAAGGCGACGCGCCCGTCGTCGTTGCCAAGGGTCAGGACCTCATCGCGCTGAAAATCAGGGAGATCGCCGAGGCAAACGGCATCCCGGTTTTCGAGGACCCGCCGCTCGCGCGCTCCATGTTTGCGCAAGTCTCGGTCGATAGTGTCATCCCGTCAGTATTTTACAAGGCCGTCGCAGAGCTAATCCATCGGATCTACGCACAGTCGAATAGAACACGGGTACGATAAATCGAATGAAAAAATGCCCCTACTCTGCTCAACGTGAACGCATTCTCGCCGAGGCCATCAGCCCGGTCGCCAGCGAATTGCGGCTTCTCGACGCCGCCGATCTGATTTCGCTGCTGCGATTCGAACGCTACGGCAATCTCGCGGATCTCGTCGCTTCGGCCGCCGAGCTCTATTTCCTTCCCGGCATCGTCAATTTCGGGCTCGGCGGCGATTACAAGCTCGATTGGAGCGGCCCGGCGGAGGTCACCATCGACCTCGAAATCAAGCCGCGCGGCGTCACGATCTATGCCAAGCTGGCGCTTGCCGACCAGCACGCCGGCATCGAGATCAACCATATCGCCTTCGAGAAAGCGTCCGCCGATCCGGATGAAAATACAGCACTGCTCGAACGCAGCCTGATAGACGCCCGCTATGCGCTCGGCGGCGAGACGCACGCGGCCTGAGGACGGCCCCAACCATCCTGGTATTCACGATAAAGATCCGCTAAGGAGCGTCGGCGTCAGCTGATGTAACCGAAGCGGATCGCCTTCGCGATCGCCTGGATGCGATTGACGCTGTCGAGCTTGATCGTCGCCGAGCCGAGATAGGCGTTGACGGTATGTACCGACAAACCGAGCTTTTCAGCAATTTCTTCGCTGATCCGTCCGTCGCCGGCCAATTGCAGGCAGGCGATCTCGCGTTCGCTCAGTGCTTCGGCGGCCGGCGAGCGGCGCTCATCGAGCGACAGAAGCTCCATCATGATCTGGCAGCTGCGGCCATGCAGCTCGACGATCATGTCGCTCGCCACGTCCATGAACTTCGCGGTGAAGACGACATAGCCGTTGCCGACCGAGCCCAGCCGCACCGGAAAGGCGACCCCGGCAAAAGGCAGGAGATGCGGTTTCAGGCGCTGGGTGAAAGCGGCGAAATCCGGCGTCTCCGCCGTGCTGTCGCTGTCGCGGCCGTTCCACATCAGCGGCAGCAGCGACTTCTCGATATGCTCGATCATCGCCTCGCCATAGGCCTCGACGAAGGCCTTGTTGATGACGGGATTGGCCGAGCCCCAGTTCTCCAGTTCGCAGACCAGGCGCTGCTTGCTCGGCAGGCCGGAGCCGTTGAGGCGGTAGACCGCGAAATTCTGCGCGTCGATCAACTTCTGCATCGAAACCAGCTTCGGGAAGAGATCGGAGCGACCGGAAATCCGATGCGACCGGCTAAGCTTCGTCTCGCCCGACATGTCCGTCGCCTTGCCCGGCTGATATCGCATTCAATAGGCCTTCAAACGAGGTTGTTTCTGACGGCAAAAGCGATGGCTTCCGACCGCGTTTTCGTCGCGGTCTTGCGCATGACGCTGGTGATGTAATTGTTGATGGTATTGCGCGAGATGCCGAGGATCATGGCGATCTCGTCGCTGGTCTTGCCTTCGGCAATCCAGAACAGACATTCCAGCTCACGCTCGGTCAAATCGAAATCGCGCTCCAGCTTGCCTTCGACGGTACGGGTGAAGCTGGCGAAATAGCCAGCCAGCAGCCCGACATCGCGCAGCCGCTCGGGCGACAGCAACAGGCTGTCGCGGGCCAGCAGCATCAGCGAGAACCGCGTGCGCCCGACATTGAAGGTCAGCGCGCAATAGTGACGGCTGACACCCTCCGGCGGCTCGACATCATCGGGCAGGAAGGCGAAATTCGGCTGGAACAGCGACATGGATTTTTCCACTTCGCCCGTGCGGCCATAACCACCTGTAAGTTCGGAAGCCAGACGCCGGACGAGATCGAAGGGCCAATCCGAGGACACCACGAAATCGAGCCCGCTCTCCTGGATCAGGTCGGAACGCGCCAGGAGATAGTGAGAGGCGCCGACATAGTCCGTCAGCACGCGCAGGCCGGATTGGAGATAGGCGGGGCCGGCGACGGCAGTCAGTTGCAGAATGAGCTGATCGCGCGACATGGCGTTGGAGGGAGCGGCTGCTCGCGTATCCCTGTCGCCCTTGCTCGCCTGCGATATCTGCATGTCCATTTTCTGCGTTTCCTGCCACTGTCAGACGATCAGACGTCAACGAGAGCACTGCTCGGCCTGGTCTCAGCGCATACCCCCGAAAACCGGCATCGATCTTCAAAAAAGATGTCTGCGCCAACTCAAATTATGACTACGCCTCAGACGTATCCGGGCGGAGGCACGGCGCGCAAGCGCTGATATGAATTCCACTTCGGCAATCGCATTGGCACGTATCGCCAAAAACCTAATCAACAAACTATAGACTGATTTCCCCGCATCCCGGCATCCCGGCATCTTCAACCTTTGAATTCACCGAAGGCGGATTCACCGTCCGATTCGCGCCGCTTCAGCGCTATCACGAACAGGTAGCCTGACTCTAAGTCGATTCTTTCTACCCAGCAATGAAATTTCCGGCCTCCGGCTCGCTTGCCAACACATCATACAGCCTGATTTTGTGACGTGGACTTGTAATGAATATCGGCGAAATCCAAGGTTGCAATGCCTCGCCCGCGTACTATCCGTTCATGCAAAAAGACCGGGATCTCTCCCGGTCTCTTTTTATCAGGCAGCCTTGTCGACGGCCCATTTTCTGAGGATCTTGGCGGCGCGCTCCTCGCTGATCTCCACCATGCGCGAGAGGCGGCGCTCCGGCCCTTCCTTGACGCGGCGGTTGAAGGTGCCGCTGTCCTCGCCCATCGTCAGCAGGTCGTCGGTGCTGTCGAAACCGAAATCCGAGCCGAAACCGTCCATCAGCGCGGCACCGGGTCCGCCAACGGCGCCCGGCGCGAAATCCGGCAATTCCAGGCCGGCGGCATCCGGCAGAGCCGTGCCATTGGCCCCGCCGCTCAGCGAGCGGATCAGCGGACGGAAGCCCATCCAGACGATGAGGACGGCGACGGCGACGAAGGCGAGGGAATTGATGATGCCGGCGATGTTGCGGCTCAGCACATCCATGATGCCGAAGCCCGAAGACGTGTCGTCAAGCAGCTGGGTGTCGAGGAAATCCATCGCATTGACGGTGACCACGTCGCCGCGGCTGGGATCGACGCCGGCAGCGGTTGCGACGATCTTCTGCATCTCGGCGATATAGGCGTCGACCTTCGCCTGGTCGGCCGGCTGCCCGACCATCTGGGCGAGACGGCCCTTGTTGACCACCACGGCGACCGACAGCTTCTCGATCTTGTAGCTGTTGCGAACCGTTGCGACCGTCTTGCTGTTGATTTCGTAGTTGGTCTGCTCTTCGCGCTTGTCGGTCTGGTCGTTCGACGTCGGCCCGTTGCCGCCGGCCTGAGGGGCCGCCTGCGGAATGTTCTGCTCGACGGTTGCCGCCGTATCCGACTGGCGCTGCTGCGACTTCTGCGCTTCCTTGGTGGTGCGCACCGAACGCTCGACCTTCGATTCCGGGTCGTAGGTGGTTTCCTGCACCTGCTGGCTGTCGGTGTTGAGCTGGGCCGTCACGCTGGAGCGGAAATTGTCCATGCCGAGGAAGGGCGCCAGCGCCTTGTCGATATTCGATGCGACTTCGCTCTGAACATTCTGCACGATACCGAGATTGCGGTTCAGCGCACCGTTGCTCGGATCGTCGCCGGAAGCGAGCAGCTGCCCGGTGGAATCGAGGATCGTGACGTCGTCGACCTCAAGGCCTGGAACGGCGGAGGCGACGAGATGGCGGATGGCCTGGGCCGCCTTGCGCGCCGCTTCGGCATTGGCCCGGATCATGACCGAGGCCGTCGGCTTCTGATCCGCCTTCCGGAAATTGCCGACATCCTGCATGACGATGTGGACGCGCGCCGCGCTGATGCCCGAGATCGAGGTGATCGTCCGGCCGATTTCGCCTTCCAGCGC
>DASWOH010000105.1:0-2182 GCA_036398815.1 Rhizobium sp.
TGACGGCAAGCGCATAGGCGGCATGGCCTATGCGGCGATGGACAAGGACGAGGGCGATGTCGTCCTCCTGCAGCAATTGTGCGTCGATCCGCAACTGACGGGGCAGGGCATCGGCAGGGATCTCTTTGCCGAGGTCGAGACATGTTTTCCGGCGGCCAGGCGGATGCGGGTGGAAGTTCCGGCAGATAGCGACAAGGCCATCCGCTTCTTTAGGGGATTGGGGTTTTCGGAGATCGGCTGGAGCAAAAGCGCCGCCTCGCTCGATGCCAGCTCCAATTCCGGCATTGAGGCGCGGGTGCTCGAAAAAGAACTGAGCTTCTGATTATTCGAGATTCGTATGCCGAGCCCGCATCGATTCCGCCGTCTCGCCGATCCGGTCGCGCAATTTCATCACCAGAATCTCGAAGAACAGGAATTGCGCGCCCTCGAACAGGCTGCCCATCGGCAGGAACGAGGTCGGCGCGGCTTCGTCGCGCGCCATGGTCTGGGCCGGGATGACGAAGGGAAAATCCGAAAGCCTGGTCACTTCCGAGCCCGGTTCGGCGGTGATGCAGGCGGTTTTCGCGCCACTTTTGCGGGCTTCGCCGAGCAGCGCCAGCACCGTTGCGGTATATCCGGGACCGGAACTGACCAGCAGCAGATCGCCGGGGCCGACCGGCGGCGTGGTCATGTCGAACACCATGTGGACGTCGAGGCCGAGATGATACATACGCATGCACAGCGCCCGCATCATCAGGCCCTCGCGACCGCAGCCATAGATGCAGATCCGCTTCGACGTCGCGAGAATCTCGATCAGGCCGGCGACCTGCTGTTCATCGATGCCGTTGAGGCATTGGCCGAGTTCGGAAAGCGCCCTCGCGCCCAAGCTTGCGATGGTGGTCATCATCAACACTCTCATTCGGTTCGGTTTTCAGACCGCGAGACTGGATGGCGGCGGTGCTGAAAGCAAGTGCGAAAGGCGCTGATTTCACCGAAACTCTCTGGACAATTTTCGCGGCAGGCGGCATAAGCGAGAGACCAATCCGCGCCTGTCAGGCGCAACCCGCACCGTTCAAGGCTGTTGCGACATGAAGCTTCTCGTACAGATTTTCACATGGTGGAACGATCAGACGATCGGAACACGTTTTTTCACCTGGCGTTTCGGCAAGCGCGTCGGTGAAGATGAAGCCGGCAATGTCTATTACGAAGGCCCGATGTCCTCCTACGGCCTGCAGAAGCGCTGGGTCGTCTATAACGGTTATGCGGAAGCGTCCGCCATTCCGGCCGGCTGGCATGGCTGGATGCATCATCGCACCAATACCCCGCCGAGCAAGGAAGACTACAAGCCGCGCGACTGGCAGAAGGGCCATGTCGCCAACCAGACCGGCACGGCGTTTGCCTATCGTCCTAAGGGCTCGCTTGCTGCCGGCGGCGAACGGCCGCGCGTGACGGGCGACTATGACGCCTGGACACCTCGCGGCTGACATCCTTCTCTTCTTCCGGCCATATTTGCATTTTATCGAATGGCCGGAAGGCGGGAATCAGCCGGCGGATGAATTGATGATATCAGCGACAGCAATCAGGATGAAAACGGCGGGTGCGATGGCAGCTGCCGTTTTGGGCGTTTTGCTGATTCCTCAGGCCGCGGATGCAGCCAAGATCAAGAATTCGGTCGCCGTTTTCTCGGGCCTCGACAAGATCACCGGCCGGACGACCTCTTTCGATGTCTATGTCGATGAGACCGTGCAGTTCGGAGCGCTGCAGGTGACGCCGCGCGTCTGCTTTACCCATGACGATACCGAGGCGCAGAAGATCGATGGTTTCGTCGAGGTCGACGAGATCACCCTCGACCGCAAGATCCGGCGTATTTTCAATGGCTGGATGTTTGCCGCCTCGCCCGGCCTCAATGCCGTCGACCATCCGATCTACGATGTGTGGCTGACGGGCTGCAAGCAGTCCTCCGACGTTCCGGCTCCGGACGAGACCAAGAGCAGCGCCGACACGAGCGGTCAGCCGGTGACGGAGGCGAAGCCGGAAAATAAGCCCACGACGGATACGAATGGCGAACCTGCGCTCGATCCGAATGTCGATATCGGCGTCGATACTCAGCAGTAGCCAGATCGTTTTCGCTTTCTTTGAATCGCGAATACGCGCTATCTCTCTGTTTTGACGCAATTCCAAACGGAAAACCGCTTCACGCTGC
>DASWOH010000106.1:0-5931 GCA_036398815.1 Rhizobium sp.
CCAGCAGCTTCTGGGCCGCGCGATTCATGCTGCGGAAATCGATGCCGCCGAAACGGGTCGACGGCTCGCGGCCGAGATAGATATTCTCCGCCACGGTCATATGGGGGACAGGGCTGAGTTCCTGTTCGATGATGGCGATACCCGAGGCCAGAGCATCGGCCGGGCCGGAGAATTCCACTTCCTGGCCACGACGGCGGATCGAGCCCGCATCGCGTCTGTGGATACCCATCAGGATCTTGAGGAAAGTCGACTTGCCTGCGCCGTTGCCGCCGCAAAGAGCATGGACCGAGCCGGCGCGGAGCTGAAAGCGACCGTCACGCAAAGCGGCAACGCCGCCAAAGGACTTCTTCAGCCCTTCCACTTCCAGCAGGTACTCCACAGGACTCTCCTCCTCACATGCACTCGGCAACCCGTTCCTAGGGAAACCGGTCGACATGAACGATCTCTGTCGTCACTATCGACGATGACAATATTCGATTGCCACTCGACAAATGTCAAGTCATGGAAGATCATATAAATGCCAAGAGTGATCTCGGGCCAGCCGGAGCGCCGAAAAACCGGTGCGAAACGCTGGTCCGAGACCGAATGTCGCGGCGGGCGAACCAGAGAAAATCCAAGGAAGGAAAGGAAACTCCCATGAAGATCGCAATCGGGGCGGACAGCGCCGGCAAACCTCTTCTGGACGTGATCGGGCGCATCTGGCCGGAAAGGCCGACGTCACGGTGACGGATCTGAGCCAGCCGGGCTTCTACGCCGACGTGTCGCAGACGGTCGCGCAGAAGGTCATCGAGGGCGAATATGACCGCGGCCTGCTGTTCTGCGGAACGGGCATCGGCGTTTCGATCTCCGCAAACAAGGTGCCGGGCATCCGCGCCGCTCTGACGCACGATACCTACTCGGCCGAGCGCGCCGCCAAGTCCAACAATGCCCAGATCATCACCATGGGAGCCCGCGTGATCGGCCCCGAGCTGGCCAAGGCGATCGTCGACAAGTATCTGGCATCCACCTTCGATCCCAATGGACCTTCGGCCGAAAACGTCAAGGCAGTCGATCGCCTCGACGAGGCCAAGCGGTAAATCGCGCCTCGATCCGCTCGTCGCTCACGCCGCCGTTTCGGGATTCCGACGGCGACGTGACTAGGGCTGGACGCATCGTTGCAGCCGCCTGACGATTCCGAGATCCGGCGATCGCGGATCATGGCGTGGCGGATTGCGCCGCCTTCACGACATCGATGAAGGCCCGAAAGCCGGCAGTGACATGGCGGTGGCTCGAATAATACAGGCGCAGGCCGGGAAATGCCGGCGTCCAGTCCGCGAGCAGCTGAACGAGACTGCCGTCGCGCAGCTCGTCGAGAATGAGGGATTCCGCCATGAACGCGATCCCGAAACCCGCCAGCGCGGCTTTCTTGATCACATTGTGGTTGTCGAGGGTGAGCGGCCCCTTCACGTCCATCGTCAGTTGGTCCCCGCGCTTCTCGAACTCCCAGCGCCAGATCGACCCGCCGGGCATGCGCTGGCAAATGCAACGGTGAGCCAGAAGGTCCGCCGGCGTTTCCGGGGCGATTCGGCCAGACAGATATGCGGGAGAGCATGCCACGACCAGACGCTGCTCCTGCCCGAGGGGAATGGCCACCATGTCCTGCGGGACCGCTTCGGCAAGACGAATGCCGGCATCGAAGCCGGCAGCGACGATATCCACAAGCCGGCCTTCGGTGACAAGATCGACCTGCATGTCGGGATAGCGGCGCAGGAAGGTGAAGATGATCGGATCGAGAATCTGCAGGGCAGCACCCTCGGAAGCATTGATCCGGATCGTGCCGCTCGGGCGCCCGCCGAGTTCGCTGACCGTCGTGAAGGCCGTATCGATCTCGCGAAGCGCCGGGCGAACGTGCAGAAGGAACTGCTCTCCGGCTTCGGTCAACGCCACGCTCCGGGTCGTGCGGTTGAATAGACGGACGCCCAGTTGCCCTTCCAGCATGGCGACCACGCGGCTGAGCGCCGAAGGCGACATTCTCAGCTCGGCTGCGGCCGCGCGAAAATTGCCATGCGCGGCAATCGCGATGACGGCGTTCAGGTCGAGAAGGCTGGCACGATTCATTATGCCGATTTCCACAACACTTCATCCCAGATTGTGCCCATTATAATCACGATAGCATGGTGCTACCTAGCTTTGAACTGGCACGCCGTTTTTTTGGATTGGAGATCTCATGCCGCGTACTGTTCTCATCACGGGTTGCTCGACCGGCATCGGCCATGCCGCCGCCAAGGTGTTTCAGGCTGAAGGCTGGAACGTGATAGCGACAATGCGGCGACCCGATGCCGCCTCCGATCTCGCAATGCTCGACAATGTTCTCGTCACCGGGCTCGACGTCACGGACCCTGCTGGCATCCGCGCCGCGATCGATGCCGGCATCGCCCGGTTCGGCGACATCGACATGGTGGTCAACAATGCCGGTTTCGGTCTTTATGGCGTCTTCGAGGCCCTAAGCGATGCGCAGATTCGCGCGCTCTTCGAAACCAACCTCTTCGGCGTGATGAACATGACACGCGCTATTCTGCCGCATTTCCGGCAGAAGGGTGCCGGGGTGATCGTGAATGTCTCGTCGGCAGGCGGATTGTTCTCGATGCCGCTCATGGCGCTCTACTGCTCCAGCAAATTCGCCCTGGAGGGCTATTCCGAAGGCATTTCCCACGAACTGCGCTCTGTCGGGATCACCGTGAAGGTGATCGAGCCGGGCGGCGTGATGACCACGGCCTTCGACGGCAAGGCGGTTGCCTCATTGAAAGAAGAGGCACAGGGGCCGGCCGAGTATGCTCCTTTCATCGACGCCATGAGCAGGCAGCTGGACGGGATGCGCGGCCTGGCAACCTCGACGGAGGCCGAAGTCGGGAAAGCCCTGTTTGACGCTGCGACGGACGGAACCCAGCGCCTGCGCTATGTCGTGACCGAGGACATCGCCCCGCTCGTCCGCCTGCGCCAGGAAGCTTCGGAAGAAGAATATATGGCCTTCATGCGCGAACACGTCGCGCCCAAGCTCTCCTGAACCGCCGGATCAAACCGACGATTCGCGCATTCACCCCGATCTATGGCGCCTGCCCGTGCAGGCATGGAGCTTTTCCCACTATGCTTTCAACGGAAGTGAACCTCCCCGACGGGGCCATACGAGGGGCTGAGCGCGACGCGCATGGCGTGCTGGCGTTCAGGGGCATTCCCTATGCCGCGCCGCCTGTGGGGGAGTTGCGCTGGCGCTCTCCGCAGGACGTTTCGCCCTGGGGCGGCACGCGGGATGCCACGGCCTATGGCGCTCCCTGCTTCGGAGCGCCCATGCCGGTGCCGGGCCTGCGCAAGCTGACCAGAAACCAGAGCGAGGACTGCCTGACGCTCAACGTCTGGACCGCAGCGAAAACACCGCAGGAGCGCCGGCCGGTCATGGTCTGGCTCCACTGCGGCGGCTTCGTATTCGGAGGCTCGACCTTCTTCGGAACAGAGGGAGACCACCTTGCGGCAAAGGGCGCGGTGGTGGTCAGCATGAACTACCGCCTCGGCGTATTCGGCTTCCTCGCCCATCCCGATCTCGATCGTGAGGCAGATGCCTCGGGCAATTTCGGACTGCAGGACCAGATCAAGGCGCTTCGGTGGGTCAGGGATAATATTGCGCAGTTCGGCGGCGATCCCGACAACGTGACGCTGTTCGGCGAGTCCGCCGGATCGCATGCGGTCGCCCTGCTGATGACCTCGCCGCTTTCGCGCAGATTGTTTCACAAGGCGATCGGCCAAAGCGGTGCGTATTGGGATACCGAACACGGCTCGATCGAAACAAGGTCCGAAGCCCAGGCCCGCGGCCGCGCACTGATGGCGAGACTCGGCGTCGGCAGCGTCGACGAGTTGCGCAGGGTTCCGGCGGAAAGGCTGAACCGCGTCACATCCTGGAATTTCCTGCTCGATCCGGCGACGACGGCGTTCTCGCCGAATATCGACGGCGTCGTCCTGCCGGAGTCGCCGGCAAGCGTCTTCGAGCGCGGCGCTCAACCCGACATTCCGCTGCTCGGGGGATGGAACGCCGACGAGCACGCCTTCTTCACGGCCAGAGCGCTTCCCCACAGGAACCCGCGCGCCTTCATCGCGGCGGCAAAAGAGCAATTCGGCGATTCGCGCCTTGCGGATTTTCTGAAAGCCTATCCCGCCGAGACCAGGCAGGCTGCCAAGCAGTCCGCCGAACGCCTGATCGGCGACCTCGTCATCAGCCAGCAGACATGGGAGTGGCTCGGCACCCACCGAAGGACGGCAACGTCAAAGGTCTTTGTCTACAACTATCAGCATTCGTCGCCCTATTCGCCGCGCCCGGTCCACGGCGCTGAACTGGCCTTCGTCTTCGGCACCACCGACCAGAGCTTCGTTCCGTCCAAGTCTCCCGCCGGCCCGGCCGACGAGGCCCTGTCATCGCTGATGATGTCCTACTGGGTGAACTTCGCACGAGACGGCGATCCGAACGGACTCGACCTGCCGGCCTGGCCCGCCTATGAAGGCGCCGGCTCCAAGGTGATGCGCTTCGGCTCATCCCCGGCTGCGGCGACCGAAGACGGCACCGAGAGATTTCGCTTCATCCAGTCGTTTCGAAAGAATGGCCGCTTCCCCGAAAGCTGGAGAGGGGCGAAGGCCACGATGCCGCGCCCCGTCGCCGCGGTGCTCTCAAAGGCGTTACTGCTCGTGATGGGCCGATAAGCATCGCCTGCCGCCGGCTCTGGCTGTCTTCCCGACTGCAAGCTCATGACCACAGGCCGCACGATCGGCAGGCCGGGTGGCGTTGGCAGGTGGTGACAAGTGGCGGGCAGCGGCCGGACTACCGGCCGCTGCCCTCTCATGGGGTCAGTCCTGAAGGCAGATCCGGGGGCAGATCTGGCGACCAGACCCCAGTGGCTCAGACCATGCCGCCGTTGGCGCGCAGCGTCTGGCCGTTGATCCAGGCGCCGTCCGGGCCGGCGAGGAAGGCCACGGTGGCGGCGATATCGGCCGGCGTGCCGAGACGCTCCAGCGGGTTCATCTTCGACATGCGCTCGATCAGCTCGTCCGACTTGCCGTTCAGGAAGAGGTCGGTGGCCGTCGGGCCGGGGGCAACGGCGTTGACGGTGATGTTGCGGCCACGCATCTCCTTGGCCATGATCGCCGTCAGGGTCTCGACGGCCGCCTTGGTGGCGGCATAGACGCCGTAGCTTTCCAGCTTCAGGCCGACGACCGTGGTCGAGAAGTTGATGACGCGGCCGCCGTTGCGCAGGCGCTTTGCGGCTTCGCGCAGCGTGTTGAAGGTGCCCTTCAGGTTGACGCTGACCTGGCGGTCGAAATTGGCGTCGTCGGCCGCAGCCAGCGGTGAGAGCATCATGATGCCGGCATTGTTGACGAGCACGTCGACGCCGCCGAAGGCGGTCTCGGCCGCATCGAACATCCGCCGCACGGCCTCGGCATCGGCAACGTCGGCCTGGGCTGTCACGGCCTTGCCGCCGGCCTGCTCGATCTTGCGCACCACCTCTTCGGCGGCCGCCGCACTGCCGGCATAGTTGACGATGACGGTGAAGCCGTCCTTGCCGAGACGTTCGGCAATGGCAGCGCCGATGCCGCGCGAGGCGCCGGTGACGATCGCTACCTTGGTGTTCTGTTCAGACATTGTCGTTCTCCTTCATGACAGGGCGCCGGAGCGCGTTTTGATGAAAGCAACTTGCCCCTTTCCCACTCGCGCATAATCAGCCATTATCCAACATCACAATCCGGGAAATACGAATAATCATGCCGCAATGCAGAGGCGGACGTTCGAAACACCACCGTTCGGCAGCAAACTATTGTCCGTCGTTGATTTTTCCATGTGCGAAAGGGCTGGGATCAGGGCATAAATTCGTGCCGGACCCCTTTGATGATACGGCCCGGACGGGCCGATACTGA
>DASWOH010000107.1:0-3002 GCA_036398815.1 Rhizobium sp.
ACCGCCGCCCGCCGAGATATGGCCATTCATAATGACGTAGGCGCCGAACAGGAAGATCAGCGGCAGCAAGACCTGCGCGCCGGTCAGAACAATCTCTCCCGGTTTGCGGACAGGAATTTCATCGTCGTCAGGCTTGGCGGATTTGCCGCCATCCCTTGTCAGAATGAGACCGACGCTAGCCGCGACCATGAAAAGTACGGCCACCTCGCCCAGCGTATCGAACCCTCGATATGTAATGAGAATGCCGGTGACGATATTCGGCGCGCCGAGTTCAGCCGGAATTTGCGTCACATAGGCTTTTGCGAGAGGCCGCAGCGATTGCTGCTCGCTATAGCCGCCGATCACGCGCAGACAGCCCAAGGCGAAAAGGACGAGAGCAAGAACGATAAACGCGCGGCGCATCACGAACTTTTCCCCGCTCTGTCACCTTCTTCATCGGCCAGCGCATCCGTCATCGTTGAGGACGTCATGGGCGTGCGGATCAGATAGGCCGCGCGCGACAATGCATGCGACGAGACCGGATTGGTCATCAGCACGAAATACGCAACGAGAATCAGCTTAAAGGTCCAGTCGGGGTGATAGAAAGCAATGCCGACCAATACCAGTATGTTGCCGAGCGTCGTCGCCTTGGTTCCGGCCTGAATCCGGGTAAACGCATCCGGCATCCGCACCAGGCCGAGGCCGGCGGAAAACAGGAATATCGCGCCCAACAGGATGAACAGGCTGCCGATCAATTCGATCATGAATCAGCCTTCCCCGTTGCCGGTTTTGCGAATGGCATAGAGAAACAGGAACGTCGTCAGTCCGGAGCCGATCGCCGCCTCGGTCATCGCAACGTCCGGCGCGGCCAGCAGCAGGAACGAGACGGCAGCGAACAGGCTCGCGAGGCCCGCACTGACCATCGCCATCATGATCTGATTTAGGCAAACCGCCAGAATCCCGCTGACCAGAATGCTGGCGCATACCAGAAGGATGAGCAGCTCCAGCATACGCTAGTGTCCCGTATCCGACGTTCGCTTCATCACTGGCTCCCCTTTTCCAGAAAGCGCGCAATCGCCAGCACGGCCAGAAAACTGAGCAGGCCGTACACCAGCGCCACGTCGATATAGGCGAAGCGGCCGGAAATGTGCGCGTACAACGCGATCAGGGAAATCGAGATCACGGTGAGCGTATCGACAGCGACGATGCGGTCGATGAGGGTTTGGCCCAGAACCAGGCGCACCACGGCAAGCAGAATGGCAAAAAAAATCAGGACGGCGGCGATCTGAAGAATGATCTCAGCCAAAGACCTTCTCCAGATGTGTTTCAAACGGAGCGACCAGAGCCTTCGTCGCCTCATCGACATCGGTTGTCTTGACGTCGAGCCAGTGAATGAACAGCGTATCGCCCCTCAGGTCGATCACGAGCGATCCGGGCGTGAGCGCGATCGAACTGGTCAGCGCCAGTCGGCCGATCGGTGATGTCAGGCGCGTGCGAACCTTGACGATGCCCGGCTTGATGTCGATGCGCGGGGCATAGACATAGCGCATCATGTTGATGTTGGACCGTACCAGTTCGGCCGCGAACGTGCCGGTATAGGCGATGAAGTGATACAGGCCCCGCGGCGTCCAGCGGATATTCTTCCATGCGTCACTGGTGGTCGCGAAGACATAGGCCAGCGCGAATGTGATGACGCCGCCGGTGACCGCCACCGCAAGGCTGAGTGCAGAATTCGCCACCATCCATATGACGAACAGGACGATCCAAAGGCTCAGCATCCCCTGCGGGATGAAGGGCACAATAGACTTGGGAGACTGACCGGCACCCGATTCCATCGTCGATTCCAAGAAAGGAATTGGTTGGAACTTTAGATTGCAACGTCGGCCAAATCAAACCCGACGCGCAATGCGGCAGATCAACCGGTCTCAAACATCGTGGCGATTTGAGCCATTGGAATCGCAACGGTATTTCGTGCTGGCAAAATAACTCCCGTACACACGCTCTCGGGACACCCAATTGCCGACAAGGCGCATGATTTGGCCGACGAGGCGGCAATAAAAAAGCGGCGCTTGCGGCGCCGCTTTTTCAAATTCGATCCGCAATAGCTTACGCCGCTTCGGCCTCGGCCTTTTCCTGCACCGGACCCGAATCCTGGCCCTTGGCGTCTTCGTCACGATCAACGAATTCGATCACGGCCATCGGCGCGTTATCGCCGTAGCGGAAGCCCGCCTTGATGATGCGGGTGTACCCGCCCTGACGGTCCTTGTAGCGGGTCGCCAGAACGTCGAACAGCTTGCGGACCTGATCCTGGTCGCGCAGTTCGCTGATGGCCTGACGGCGCAGCGCGAGACCGCCCTTCTTACCGAGCGTAACGAGCTTCTCGACAATCGGGCGAAGCTCCTTCGCCTTCGGCAGCGTGGTTACGATCTGCTCGTGCTTGATGAGCGCGGCCGACATGTTGGCGAACATCGCCTTGCGATGTTCGGCGGTGCGATTGAGCTTACGATGAACTTTTCCGTGACGCATAACTTAAGTCCTCTATCTTCCTGTCGCGACCGCTCGCCGGACATGTTGCAGGTGGGCTTCCTGCGTTCGCCCGTAAAGCAAGGGCCGGATGGTTCGGCCCTTGCGAAGTCAGATCAGTAGTGATCCTCGAAGCGCTTGGCCAATTCGTCGATGTTCTCAGGCGGCCAGCCGGGCACTTCCATGCCGAGATGCAGACCCATCTGGGCCAGCACTTCCTTGATCTCGTTCAGCGACTTGCGGCCGAAGTTCGGTGTACGGAGCATTTCAGCTTCCGACTTCTGCACGAGGTCGCCGATGTAGACGATGTTGTCATTCTTCAGGCAGTTCGCCGAGCGAACCGACAGTTCGAGCTCGTCGACCTTCTTGAGGAACGCGGGGTTGAAGGCAAGATCCGGAATGATCTCGGCGGCAACCTCCTTGCGGGGCTCCTCGAAGTTCACAAACACGTTGAGCTGATCCTGCAGGATGCGCGCCGAATAAGCCAGCGCGTCGTCCGG
>DASWOH010000108.1:0-1861 GCA_036398815.1 Rhizobium sp.
GAGCCTATCCGCGAAGTCTTGGTTCAGTTAGAATGCTTTACGGCGAGTCGGCGTAGCATGATCCGGATCATGGCGAGGCGGACAAAGGCGCCAGCTTTGCGAGTATGCCGCTCGTAGTCGCGTGCCAGGCGACGGTGACGGCTGATCCATGCCAACGTGCGTTCAACAATCCAGCGCTTTGGCAGCACGACGAAGCGGCTCAGGTCGGACCGCTTGACGATCTCCAGCTTCCAGGGTCCGGTGCATGCGACCAGGGCCTGCATTTTCGCTCCCTGATAGCCGCCGTCGCCGACGATGCGTTCGATGAATGGAAAACGCCTCCGGGCCTGCCGCAGGAGCAATTCACCTCCGTCGCGGTCCTGAACGTCGGCCGCATGGACATCGACGCCCAGCAGCAAGCCTAGCGTGTCGACGAGGATGTGGCGCTTGCGCCCGAAGACCTTCTTGCCCGCATCATAGCCGCTGGGATCAAGCGTGCGCCCCCTTTTACGGCGCCCTTGGCGCTCTGCGCATCGATGATCGCCGTGGTCGGACTGGCTTCGCGGCCCGCTTGTTCCCGGCTCTGCACGTAGAGAGCGTGATGGATGCGCTCGATCGTGCCGTCCCATTCCCATAAATCGAGATAGTCCCAGACCGTGCTGCGCGGCGGTAGATCCGACGGCAGAGCGTTCCACTGGCACCCCGTCGAAAGCACGTAGAAGATGGCGTTCAGGACCTCGCGCACATTGACTGTCCGTGGACGGCCGCCGCGTTTGGCGGGGCGGATAAACGGTGCCACCAAGGCCCACTCGGCGTCCGTCAGATCACTCGGGTAGCGAAGCCCACGACGATCAGCAGCCAAGCGATGTTCCGGCTTCCACATGCAGCGCCCTCCGAATCGACCCTAACCAGCGAATCACAACCGACTCACCAGACTCAACATCTTTCCGGATCGGCTCTCAGGTCGCGCACAAATGAAAGCGGTCATCGAACAAAGGCGAAATGGCCAAGAGCCGACGGGCATTGTGGTGCGGGGAGCAGACATTCATATAGGCCACTGTCATCGATGATTAGCAGGAGTGGTCCGAAAACCACCGGCGTATACTTAGTCTTTAAGTGCGGCAAGCAACCCAAGCGTCGGCTCACAATGTCTGGTGTTGGCGAGTATGTAGTCGATTAAAAGCAAAACAGTCTTTGCGCAGGGATTAGTTTCGGCCTGCATCCGGGCCGAATTCCGGATGTCGCGAATTATCGTTTGCACCTTCGACCGATCACCAAATGTACACCAACACAGAACGTGATTGGCTGCAACAGCCCAGTCTGTTTCAGGGCGCTTTGCCGTCTGCATCAGGAGCAAAAAGATCGGCGACTCTATGTGCTCGACCTTCCGCAATATACTCGTGAGAAGACTCCAATAGAATTCCGCAAAATCTACCGCTTCCCGCGCAATCGAACCATCCTTCACTACTAACCGGCCCCAGTGAAGCAGTCGGTTCATCCTGTAGGTGGACCACTTTATTCGCCTGACTCCACCCTCATATTCCTGCTCAGCAAACTCCTTCAGCGCGATGAAACCTAGCGCAGCGGCCATACCCGCAAAAATAACATGTTGAAGCTCCTTGTGGTTTCTAACTTCGAGGGCGAGCATTCCCATGGCGAACTGGTCGGCTACTAGTTCGTCCGCGATCTCTTCTTCTCCAGGAACCAACCAAGCCGGGGTCTTTGCTGCAGTTGACGCTGACAATAGATGACTAAGCTCGTGATAATAGAGGAACCGCGTGCCAAAAATAACCTGCGGATTCCAATGGGAGTATGTGTGGAGATATCCGATTTGTTCGAGCATCCCGAGAACAAATTCCAGCTTCCGGGCGGCTTCATTTAT
>DASWOH010000109.1:0-1806 GCA_036398815.1 Rhizobium sp.
GGTGGCGCGTTGATGGAAGAGTTGGCCATCGATAAAAAGTATGGCTTCTTCGTCAATCACGACCTTGCTGGTTATGAGGTACCCGTCCACCTGGATATTCCTCACCAGGAGGTCGTCTTCCTGGAGGAAGCAGATGACAAAGCCAACCCGATGAAGGCCAAGGGCGTGGGCGAACTCGGCCTATGCGGGGTCGGCGCGGCAGTAGCCAACGCCGTCTACAACGCCACCGGCGTGCGCGTGCGCGACTATCCGATCACTCTTGACAAGCATCTGGAGCGACTGCCTCCAGTGACATAAATTTTTGGGATTTTTCCGGTGCACAGAGGCGATTACCATTTCTTTCCGAGGAGCATGTCGCCAGAAAAAGGTCCGCAGCGCATCCGCAAGCGGTTGTGGTTGCGATTGATCCGGCCCACTGAAGTTCATCGCGGCCAAGAATCCGCCTCGGGGATAAAGCGACTTGAAGGCACGCGTTCTTTACCCGACGCGAGCTATTCACCACCTGAGGCGGCGTACTAAATCGATCTCGACGTCTTTGGAAAACTTTCGCCGCCTTGCGGGACAAGGCTTGCTGGTCAGATCAAATGGCTAGAAGAAGCACTCGATCTGTTGTTCGGTGAGGACGCACCGGCCCCTATAGAACAGTTCGAAATCGACGCCGAGGCCATGCTCGGCGCGTAAACGATTAACAGTCGAGGCCAACTCTTCCCACGCCAGCGAGCGCGCCTGCAATTCGCGACCTCGATCCCGCATTCGTAATTCGTAAAGCAAAATTGTCGTCCTCCGTGCACTAGCCCGGGTTTAATTTGCAATCAAGGCCTATCGATGATCCGCAGGGAACACACGATCCCTGATCGGCTCAAACTTATTGCTGAACACGCTATTATCCATCGGATACGCGGCGCCGTTCGCGTCCTTCACGATCCAGTCTCCAGGTGCTGCATATCTCAGTCCCTCTGGAGTCACGACGACCAGTGTCGCATGAAGTCCCAAAGAAACAACGTCTCCAAGAGACCTCGAAAGCGATCGGAGAGTCGTAAGCTGTCCATCCCATTGAACAGCTTCAACAAGTGCAGTCCTGGTGACGTATTTGGCCATGAGCGGTTCTCAAAATATTTCTGAGCAGATAACGGTCACGCGTGACGAGGTGTACCAACTAAATCTGCTAAGCATTTTCGCGCGCCGGGAGGAGGTGGACGCGGCCGTCGCTGTGTGTTCCGCGATAAGCGGAATCGAAGAAGAAAGACATCCCGGCGCTAGACCCAGGTGCTTCAACACAGTCCGGTTTCGGAGAGAGCTGCATAGTTCGGCCGAGAACGCGAAATGGATTACGCGAGCAGGTATGCAGCTTCAACTCGGGGCGAAAAGTGAAGGTTTCAGCAGGCTGGCGACGAACTCGTGGATAAAAAAACCGGCGCTGGGTAGCGCCGAGGGCTGATATTCTATCCCGCAACGGTGGCCTTGCACCGTCCGCAAGCTGGGGCTTTCTAGTTCGAGCGACCCGCTTGGACCTCTCGCATCGACTGGTGATTTTAAGCGCTGGCCAATCGACTGGCGATGAGGCTGTTCACGACACGGGACACGTCCTCAGGACAGTAGGGTTTGTTGAGTATTGGCGTATTGGGAAACAGAGTGCTCATCTGTGCCTCGCCTGCGCCCGTGCACATTGCGAAGGGAATGCCCTTGTCATCGAGAGCCTTCGCCAACGGCGCCGCCGTTCCGTCTTCAAGCATGAAATCGAGAACGGCCACATCCACCGTACCGGCCTGAATTTCGATCATCGCGTCCTGCACCGAAACGCGGGGG
>DASWOH010000110.1:0-2283 GCA_036398815.1 Rhizobium sp.
CGTCGGACAAGGCTATGAGCTGCGGGTGGCGTTGCCCGACGGCGCGATCGACGCCACCGCGATCGAAAACGCCGCCGGCCATTTCCATGAGGCGCACCAAGCGGAATATGGCAATGCCTTCCCGGCGCTGCCGATCGAGATTGTCAACATTCGGATGACAGGTACGGGCACGATTCCGAAGATCGGCTCGATGACGATGCCGCCCAGCGGTTCGATCGAGGCCGCCCGGGTCGCCTCGGCACAGGTCTATTTCCGTCTCGGCCAACGGCTCGATGCCCACGAGACACTCTTTTTCAAGCGGGATGCTCTTCCCGTGGGCGAAACCATAAAAGGTCCAGCGATCGTGTTGCAGCGGGATTCCACCACCGTTGTGCCACCCGACTGCGACTTCAGGCGGGAGGAAACCGGATCCCTCATCATCAGCGTCGGCGTCAGACCGGCCACGATGGGGACTGCCATCTAGCCATCATCGATCGGGGGTTATCATGCAGCGACACCTTTCCTTAGCGTATCTGTCCCTCGCCGTTTCTGTCGCCTCGCTGGCGGCAACAAGTGCCCAGGCCCAGCAGGTCGGCGACATCGTCGTTACCGCGCAGAAGCGGCAGGACACGGTCAATAACGTATCGACCGCGATCCGCGCCTTTTCGGGCCAGGAGTTGAAGGAACTCGGTGTCAACGCCCCGATCGATCTCGGCAAGCAGGTCTCGGGCCTCCTCGCCAAGAACTCTGGTAACGGCGCGTCCCAGGTCGAATTCTACCTGCGCGGCGTCGGTCTCGCCGATTTCACCAGCACCACCAATCCGAGCGTTGGCATTTATGTCGATGAAGTTTCGAAGCCGGCACCGGAAATGGCCAATTTCGGACTGTTCGATATGGCGCGGGTTGAGGTTCTGAAGGGACCGCAAGGTACGCTCTATGGCCGCAACAGCACGGCTGGCGCGATCAACTTCATCGTCCAGCAGCCGGTCGATCATTTCGAGGGCTACGTCCGTCTCGGTTATTCCAGTTTCAACGACAAGCATTACGAGGCGGTCGTCAACGTGCCGATCACCTCGACCTTATTCGGCCGAATCTCCTTTGCCGGCGATCAAGCGCCGCATGATGGCTATTTCACCAATCTCAGCAATGGCGATCATCTCGGCTACCGCAACGAAAACGCGGTGCGCGGCCAGCTCCTGTGGAAACCTAGCAGCAATTTTCAAGCACGCCTGACTGTCAATTACGGACGCGGTAAGGACGATACGGCACAGCTTGCCCATGTCGGCACACAGTCGGCCACGAACCGCAGTCAATTTTGCGCTCCAGTGCTAGCAGGAGAACGCGATGAAGGCCCCTGCGTCGACAACGCCGGCTACGCCTCCCCAACCAATCAACCTTATGTCGGATCGACCGATTTTCCGAACAACGTTCGGCTCCGCGACCGCAATGCCAATCTCAACCTGAACTATGATTTCAGCCGAGCCTCGCTGACCTCGATCACCGCATACCAGAAGTTCAATCGCGTCCAGAATCAGGATCTCGACGCCGGCCCGCTGGTCGAGGCGGACAATCCCAATCGCGATCAGATCAATGCCTTCTCGCAGGAGGTCCGGCTCACCTCCGACAAGTCCTGGGGGTTCGACTGGATCGTCGGCGCCTTCTATTCCTATGACCGCGTACAATTCGCCCAGCAGATCAACCTGACCGACTCGCTCGGTTTCCCGAGCAGCAACTTCGCCGATCAGCGGACGCGTTCGGAGGCGGTGTTCGCGACCGTGACGGTGCCACTCATCCCTAAGGTCGATGTCGTCGGCGGTATCCGCTACACGCATGAATCGCGCAGCTGGCATGGCGGCTCGTTTATGGGGAGCTTCGACAATATCGATCAGGCCTATGCTTCGGGAGCCCCGGTGCTCTCTGCGCTGCCGTTGCCAGTGGGCGATCCCCGCATCGGCGGTCCGTTCGACTTCCCCGATCTGGTCCATGCCAACAAGGTGAACTTCAAGGCTCAGCTCGAATATCGCCCGATCGCCAATTGGCTGTTCTACGGCGGCGTCAGCAACGGCTTCCGTTCGGGCGGTTTCTCGTCAGCGGTTATCTTCTCGCAGGACGCGATGAAGCCCTATAAGCCAGAGACACTCACCGACTACGAGGTGGGCTCCAAGCTTCGCCTGCTCGACGGCAAGCTCCAGTTCAACAACGCCGCCTTCTACTACAACTACAAGGGCTATCAGGCAAACTTCACCGCGCAGGGCGCCGCGAATTCGGCGCTGCAAAACATCGGCAACGTCCACATCTACGGTG
>DASWOH010000111.1:0-10903 GCA_036398815.1 Rhizobium sp.
TGGAAAACCTGCCGAAGGAGATGGCCAAGGCCGAGGCGGAAATCGCCGTCCGCGAAAAGAAAATGGCCGATCCCAATCTCTTCGCCAAGGACCCGGCCAGCTTCAACCGTCTCGCATCCGAAATGGAAAAGCTGCGCGACAGCCTGACGAAGATGGAAGAGGAATGGCTGGAGCTTGAGATGCTGCGGGAAGAGCTGGAAGGCTGAGGGGCAGTTGACGCCGATCAGAGATGAGGATTGCGCGGCCGGTATTTCTTGACCAGCCGCTGGTTGGTTTCCTTGGCGCCCGGCATGTTGGCGCTGAGATAGACCGGCGGGTCGCCGTCCTTCGAAAGTTCGGCGGCGATTTCGGCGAAGATGGCGTTGAGCAGGGAGGCGCCGATCGCGGTCGATGCCGGCCCCACCTTCAGCATGCTCCCCGGCAGATCGATGATGGCGTCGCCCGGCGGCAACCCGTTGTCGAGCACGATGTCGGCGATATCGGCGAGCCTGCGGCGGCCATTGGCGATGGCGGCGGAATAGGCAAGCGAGGTGATGGCGATGACGGTCGCGCCGATCTCACGGCCATAGTCGGCGGCCTCGACCGGGGCGGCGTTGACGCCGGAATTGGAGGCGATGATCAGCACATCGCCGGGCTGCATGCCATAGCGCTCGAAAATCGGCCGGATCAGGCCCTCCGTGCGCTCATAGACAGAGCTGATGACGGCGCCCTCGTGCAGCATGGCGGAGCCGACCAGCACCGGGATGGTGAAGGCGAGGCCACCGGCGCGGTAATGCACCTCTTCGGCCAGCATATGCGAATGGCCGGTGCCGAAGACATAGACGCGGCGGTCGGCGCGCGCTGCCGCGCTGATGACGCTTGCCGCCTTCGCCATCGGCTCGGCGAGCGTTTCACGCAGGGTTTCCAGCCGGCCGATGAGGGCGGAGAAATAGCTGTCCGTGATTGCGGTCATCCCGAGTTCCTCATTTGCGGTCTTACAGCGCCGCGCGTCACATATGACGCGCAAAGGTCGCTGTAGCACTTTAAATCTGCTGCATGATTTTATCCTCAAATCGATCCCGATTTAAGGAATCATGCAGTGGCCGATGGCTGACCCGAAATCCATGTCTTGGTCACTTCGATGCCGTCGGTGATATGGACGAGATCGGCGCGGGAGCCGGGTGTGAGATAGCCGCGATCGGCAAGCCGCAGGAAGCGGGCCGGATAGGAGGTCGCCATGCGCAGGGCTTCCGCCAACGGCAGTTCGAGGATGTTGACGCCGTAACGGATCGTCGAGGCCATGTCGACGTCGGAGCCGGCGAGCGTACCGTCATCCAAAGTCAGCTTCGAGCAATAGCCGCCCTTGGTGCGATAGACGGTGCGGCCGTTCAGCGTGAAACTCTCGAGATCGGTGCCGACCAGCGACATGGCGTCGGTGACGAAGAACAGCCGGCCTTCGCCGCGCTTGGCGCGTAGCGCGATACGCAGCGCCCGGGGATCGACATGGTGGCCATCGGCGATGATGCCGCACCAGGGGGCGGGGTGATCGATGGCGGCGCCCACGAGGCCGGGCGCGCGGTGGCCCGTCTGGCTCATGGCGTTGAAAAGATGGGTGACGCCGCGGGCGCCGGCGTCGAAACGCGCTTCCGCCGCTTCCGCCGTGCAGTCGCTATGACCGATGCTGACGATGACGCCGCCTTCGCTCAGTGCCTGCACCTGGCGTTCGGTCACCTGCTCCGCCGCCATGGTGATCAGCAGCGTGCCGATCGCCTCGCGGGCGCGGATGAAGATCTTGACGTCGCTGTCCTCGACCGGGCGCATCAGCTCGGCCAGATGCGCGCCCTTGCGGGCCGGCGCCAGATGCGGGCCTTCGAGATGCAGGCCGGCGACGCCGCGATTGGCCTTGACCGCCTCGATCGCCGCTTCGATGGCCGCCATGGTGGCGGCTGCGACATCGGTGATCAGTGTCGGCAGCAGTGCGGTCGTGCCGTAGGGGCGATGGCCCTCGGCGATCCTGTACATGGATTCGGGCGACGGATCGTCGTTCAGCATGCGGCCGCCGCCGCCATTCACTTGTGCGTCGACGAAGCCGGGGGACAGCACGCCGCCGTCAAGGCGGATCGCCTCGGCATTGTCGGGCACATCGCTGGCGGCGGTAATCGCCTGCACCCGGCCATTGCCGATCACGAGCGCGCTATCCTCGTGAAACCGCTCGCCGTCGAAGATGCGCGCGCCGGCAAAAACCTGATAGTCCATCACATGGTCTCCGTCACCTTGAGAAGATTAGCCGGCTTATCCGGATCGAACCCTTTGCGCCGCGTCACCGCTTCGATGAGGCGGTAGTAGCAGAGCAGCGATACCAGCGGGTCGAGCAGACCGTTGCCGGTGGTCGGCATGCGCAGGTTGATGCCGGGAAGGGGCGCGGTGGAGAAGGAGACGGCGGTGGCGCCGAGCTTCTGCAGGCGTTCCAATGCCTGGGCATTGTTGGCGAAAGCCGCGTCGTCGGGCGAGAAGGCAACGATCGGGAAGCCCGGATGCACGAGCCGCATCGGTCCGTGCATCAGTTCGGCGAGCGAGAAGGCCTCGGCGTGCAGGCCAGCGGTTTCCTTGGCCTTCAGCGCCGCTTCCAGCGCGATGGCGAAGGCCGGGCCGCGGCCGCCGGTGTAGAGAGAGGTGGCGTTGAAGAGCACGTCCTCGGCGGCCTTGCCGTCGATCCCCGATGTCGCGGCCAGCGTTTCCGGCAGCCTGGCGAGGCCCGTAGCGAGCGCCTGGTCGCCCGAGATCGCCGCCGTGACGCCGGTCAGCGCCGCGACGGCAGCGATGAAGGATTTGGTGGCGGCGACACTCCTTTCGGGGCCGGCATTGAGGCCGAGCACGATATCGGCTTCCTTGGCGAGCGGGCTGTCGGTGACGTTGACGACGGCGATGGTCGTGGCGCCGCCCTGCCTGGCGGCGGCCTGAAGCGCGATGATGTCGGGGCTGCCGCCGGATTGCGACACGGTGAAGTGGATGCCGCCCTTCAGGTGCAGGGGCGTGCCGTAGACCGAGGCGATCGATGGGCCGATCGAGGCGACGGGCACCCCGCAGGAGATTTCGAAGAGATATTTGAAGAAGGTGGCGGCATGGTCGGAAGAGCCGCGCGCCGCCGTGGTGATCAGGGAGGGGCGAGTGGAGGAGAAGAGCTTTGCGATTTCGGCAAAGACGGGCTTTTCCTTCTCAAGCAGGGTCGCGACCACATCCGGCGACTGGCCGGCCTCGGTCAGCATCAGGGATTGGATTTCGCTCATAGGTCATCTCCGATTCTCAATTCAGCAACGAAATCATAGGCATCGCCGCGATAATGCGAGCGGGTGTATTCAACGACGCGCTGGTCTTCCAGCCGTGAGATACGTTCGATCAAAAGCGCGGGCGCGCCGGATTTGACATTCAGGATCGACGCGGAGGACGGATCGAGCGTCACTGCCGTCAGCCGCTGCAGCGCACGGACCGGCTTGAAGCCGTTCTCTGCCAGCGCATCATAGAGCGAACCTTCGGAAACCGCATCCTCGCCCAGAAATTTGATCGGAACGACGGCCCGCTCGATGGCGAGCGGCTGGCCATCCGCCAGGCGCAACCGGTCGAGCCGCAGCACGGGCTCATCGAGGCTGAGGCCAAGCAGGAAGGATTCCTCCGGGGCGGGCGGGCTGACGGTGCGTGACAGGATTCTTGCCGCCGGCTCGCGGCCGCGCGAGCGCATATCGGCGGAAAAGGAGGAGAGGCGCCAGAGCGATTGCTCGATGCGCTCGACGTGCTGCGACACGAAGGTGCCGCTGCCGTGGCGGGATTCGATGGCGCCGGAAGCGAGCAGGTCGCGATAAGCGGTGCGGACCGTGACGCGGCCGACCTGCAAGGCTTCGGCAAGATCGCGCTCGCCCGGCAGCGCCGTTCCCGCTTTCAGCAGACCTTCCTGAATGAGGCCGGCCAGCGCCTGCGCCAGACGCTTGTACAGCGGCCCGGTCCCGGCTTCGTCGCGCAGGCCTCGGCTGTTCAGTTCAGCGATCAAACTGGTTCTATCCATAGAGATGATATAGAACCTATTTAGAACCAATCCGCAAGATGATTCCAACGTGCAAGCTGAAAATGAATCGGCCGGGCGTGAGGTACGCCCGGCCGATGCCAACGGGATGGAGCGCTGTCGGCTCAGTTCTTGGTGAAGATATAGTCGGTTTCCTGCCGCAGTACTTCGCCGGGGCGAAGCACGGCATTCGGGAAGCCCGCATGGTTGATGGCGTCCGGCCAGACCTGGGTTTCCAGGCAGAAGCCGGCGAAGGGGCCGATCTTCTGGCCATCATGGCCGGGAACCGGCACATTGAGCTTGAAGCCGGTGTAGAACTGCACGCCGGGCTCGGTCGTGCGCACCTCCAGCGAGACACCGGAATTGACGCTGCGCGCCAGCACCACCGAGCGCTTGGCGGTGCGTTCCGGAGACAGGCAGAAATTATGGTCGTAGAGCGCCTGTTCGGCTCCGTCGAAGCGCTTCATCGGCGCCATTTCGCGGAAGTCGAAGACGGTGCCTTCGACCGAGCGCACTTCGCCCGTCGGCACCTGCTTGTCATCCGTCGGGGTATAATGATCGGCGGCGATCATGATGTCGTGGCCGAGCGCGTCGTCGCGGCCGTCGAGGTTGAAGTAGGCGTGCTGGCAGACATTGGCGAGCGTCGGCTGGTCGCTGGTCGATTCATAGGTGACCGAGAATTCGCCGTTGCCATGCACCCGATAGGTCGCCTGGATCGTGCAATTGCCGGGGTAGCCGGCGCGACCATCGGGATCGACGATCTTCAGCACGACGCGGTCGACCGCGTGCTCGACGATCGTCCAGTTGCGCTTGGCGATATTGTCCTTGCCGCCGTGCAGGTGGGTCACGCCCTTCTCGTTGAGTTCGAGCTGGTATTGCTTGTCGTCCAGCGTGAAGCGGCCGGCGCCGATGCGGTTGGCGCAGCGGCCGGGGGTGGCGCCGAAATAGGAGGAGTGGGCCGGATAGTCGGCGAAATTGTCGAAGCCGAGCAGCAGGGCCGGGCCGTGGCCGTCGAGCCGCAGGTCCTGGATGACGGCGCCCCAGCTGATGATATGCGCCGTCAGGCCGCCGCCGGCGATCTTGACGCGATAGACCGTTTCTCCATCAGGCGCCGTTCCGAAAACTTCCCGTTGCAAACTGTTTTCCGTCATATCAGCTCATCCATTCCTGTCAGAAATTCGAGGCCAGACCCTGCCCCCATTCGCGCCGATCCGCAACCAGTCCGAATGCGAAATTTAGGGGCGGGGTATTGCCGATCAAGGCTTGGTTCGAGTTTCGCTTCATTGGCTTCGGAGTTGCCAGACTGCGCTGGAAATGTGCAAGGCGTACGACAGGCAGATTGGTTTACGTAACGGCCCCTCACCCCAGCCCTCTCCCCGCTTGCGGGGAGAGGGCTGGGGTGAGGGGCCAGGCACGAGACTGCGGCATCGGCACACTTGCCTGACCATCGCCAAACTAGGAGCTGATCGAGATCACCGGGACAATTCCCGCGTCGCCCTCTCCAGGCCGCCGAGGGTCAGGGGATACATCCGGTCGGAAAACAGGCGGCGGATGATGGAGATCGAGGTGGTATGGCTCCAATAGTCGTCGCGCACGGGGTTCAGCCACACGCATTTGCGGAAATGGCCGGTCATGCGGTTGAGCCAGACCTCGCCGGCCTCCTTGTTCCAGTGTTCGACCGAACCGCCGGTATGGGTGATCTCGTAAGGGCTCATCGAGGCGTCGCCGACGAAGACGATGCGGTAATCGGGACCGAAGGTGCGGATCAGATCGGTGGTCGCCGTGATGTCGGCGCGTCGGCGGCGATTGTCCTTCCACACGCCTTCATAGAGGCAATTGTGGAAGTAGAAATATTCCATGTGCCGGAATTCGGCGCGAGCGGCGGAGAAGAGTTCCTCGACCACGCGGATATGATCGTCCATCGAGCCGCCGATATCGAAGAACATCAAAAGCTTGACCGCGTTGCGCCGCTCCGGCCGCGTCTGGACGTCGAGATAGCCGTGTTCGGCCGTGGAGCGGATTGTGCCGGAGAGATCGAGTTCGTCGGCGGCGCCTTCGCGCACCCAGCGGCGGAGCCGTTTCAGCGCCAGCTTGATGTTGCGGGTGCCGAGCTCGACGCCGTCATCGAGATTTCGGAACTCGCGCCGGTCCCAGACTTTCACCGCCTTGCGATGATTGGACGTCTCCTGGCCGATGCGTACGCCTTCGGGATTGTAGCCATGCGCGCCGAAAGGCGAGGTGCCCGCCGTGCCGATCCATTTCGAGCCGCCCTGGTGCCGGTCTTTTTGCTCGGCGAGACGCTGGCGCAGCGTCTCCATCAGCTTTTCGAAGCCGCCAATTGACTCGACCAGCTTCTTTTCCTCGTCCGTCAGATGTTTTTCGGCCAGCTTGCGCAGCCATTCCTCGGGAATGGCGGTCGCCTCGGTCGTCTCCGGGCTGCCGCCGATCGCCTCGACGCCGCGGAAATAATCGGCGAAGATCCGGTCGAAGCGGTCGATGAAGCGCTCGTCCTTGATCAGCGTCGCGCGGGCCAGATAGTAGAAGGCTTCGACGTCGTAATCGGCGATCCCTTCCTCCATTCCCTCCAGAAGCGACAGGAATTCCCGGAGCGTTACCGGAACCTTCGCTTCCTTCAGTTTCAGGAAGAAGGGAATGAACAAGGTCAGAACCTCTCTTGGCCGATATCCTCCAGATCATAGGGTGTGGTCTGGTAGAGTTCGTTGATCCAGTTGCCGAAGAACAGGTGCGCATGGCTGCGCCAGCGGTTCTGCGGGGCGATATCCGGGTCGTTATGCGGGAAATAATTGTGCGGCATCTTGATCGGCACGCCCGCATTCACGTCCCGGAAATATTCGTCCGCAAGCGAGGTGGAATCATACTCCACATGATTGAACATGTAGAGCCGGTTGCAGGCCCGTTCGTGCACCAGGCAGACGCCCATCTCGCTCGATTCCATCAGGATCTCGAGGTTCGGCACCTTCTCGATGTCGGCGCGGCGCACTTCCGTCCAGCGCGAAACCGGCACGGCGAAATCGTCGGAGAAGCCGTTGAGATAGACCGAGGACGGCTTCAGGTTCTGGTGACGGTAGACGCCGAAGGCTTTCTCCTTCAGCGTATATTTCGGCACGCCATGGAAGTGGTAGATCGCCGCCATGGCGCCCCAGCAGACGTTCAGCGTCGAATGGACATTGGTCGCCGTCCAGTCGAGGATCTGCTTCATCTCGTCCCAGTACGTGACCTCTTCGTACTCCAGCAGTTCGATCGGCGCGCCGGTAATGATGAAGCCGTCGAACTTGCGGTGCTTCACCTCTTCCCAGGTCTGGTAGAAGGAGAGCAGATGCTCTTCCGATGTGTTCTTGGCCTTGTGGCCGCCAACGCGCACCAGCGAGAATTCCACCTGCAGCGGCGAAGCGCCGACCAGGCGCGCCATCTGCACCTCGGTCTTGATCTTGTTCGGCATGAGATTGAGAAGCCCGATCTGAAGGGGACGGATATCCTGACGGATCGCCATCGTTTCAGTCATCACCCGCACACCCTCATTCTGAAGGGCTTCGAACGCGGGCAGCGTATCGGGAATCTTGATAGGCATCGTTACCACTCGACCAAAAAACAAAAACCGGCCGCGATCATGAATCGCTACCGGTCCGCACGCGGCCCTTTAGCGACTTTTTTAACGTGGCTGCAAGCCGGCCGGCCAAATCACCACGGGAGAAATTCAATAGACCCACGGCTTCCGCGGGTCAATGGGGAAGCTCTTGAGAGGAAAGCAGGCATCCGACCTCATGCCGGTTGCCGTTTACAGATGTTCAAGGAGGTCCTGCATGCCATAGCCGAGACCCTGCCTCGCCTCGGTGATCGGCAGCCAGAAAAAGCGGAAGCGGATGGGGTCGCCACCATCAAACGGCATCATTTCGATATGGAGCCAGGTATCCGGCGTCGTCTCGGGCAGGGTGCAGCGGAAATAGTGTCTCTGATGATGGTATTCGCGCCCGTCCTTTTCGAACCGGTAGTCGTGAATGCCGATCCGACATAGTTCGGTCGCCACAAGCCCGGTCTCTTCTTCGAATTCGCGTGCCGCCGCTGCCGCTATATCTTCGCCCGGCTCGACGGTGCCGCCGGGAACTTGCAGTTCGACGGCTGGGAAGTCCGGCTCGTCGAATACCAGCAAATGCCGGCCGCGCAGCGCATAGATCAGGACTTTGACGGCATCCGGCCGCGTCATTTCCCTTGACCCCGCGCCATGAAGGCGAGGCGTTCGAAGAGGTGGACATCCTGCTCGTTCTTCAACAGCGCGCCGTGCAGCTTCGGCAGGACCGTTTTGGCGTCACTGCGCAAGGTCACTGGGTCGACATCATCGGCGACGAGGAGTCGGATCCAGTCGAGGGCTTCGGAGGTAGATGGCTTCTTCTTCAGGCCCGGCACGTCGCGGATCTCGAAGAATTGGGTGAGCGCCGCCCGCACCAGCGTCTGCTTGATGCCGGGATAGTGCACCTCGACGATGCGAGTCAGCGTCTCGACATCGGGAAAGCGGATATAGTGGAAGAAGCAGCGGCGCAGGAAGGCGTCCGGCAGCTCTTTTTCGTTGTTCGAGGTGATGATGACGATCGGCCGGATGGCGGCGCGGATGGTTTCGCCGGTCTCATAGACATGGAACTCCATGCGGTCGAGTTCCTGCAGCAGGTCGTTCGGGAATTCGATGTCGGCCTTGTCGATCTCGTCGATCAGCAGCACGCATTTCTGCGACGCCGTGAAGGCCTGCCAGAGCTTGCCCCGCCGGATGTAGTTCCGAACGTCATGGACGCGCTCGTCGCCCAGCTGGCTGTCGCGCAGGCGCGAGACGGCATCATATTCGTAAAGGCCCTGCTGCGCCTTGGTGGTCGATTTGATGTTCCATTCGATCAGGTCGAGACCGAGGGCGGTCGCGACCTGACGGGCCAGTTCCGTCTTGCCGGTGCCCGGCTCGCCCTTCACCAGAAGCGGCCGTTCCAGCCGGATGGCGGCATTGACGGCGACCATCAGATCCTTGTCGGCAATATAGTCTGCTGTTCCCTGAAATTGCATCGGAAGGCTTTCATCAATCTTTGGGGCGCAAGCTAGTCCCTGGCCTTACTCGGTTCAAGGCATGAAACGGTGTATATATTGAACGTGATCGCCCTGATGTATTGCATGGATGGACATGTGGGCAGGTGATGATTAACTGACGATACGTGCGTCGCAGGGAAGTGTTGATGGCAGTTGAAACGCAAGCCGCGCCGAATATTCAGGGAAACGACCGGGTCGGATACGATTTCAGCGTTCTCTATCGGCTGAGGATGATGTTTTCCGCCTTTTGGGGTTCGGCGGTCCGCATCAAGATCATTTCGCTGACAGTTGCGTTGTTCGTGGTCATTCTGGGCACGGCCTATGTTCAGGTCCTGCTCAATAGCTGGAATGCGCCCTTCTATGATTCGCTGGCGCGGCGCGATACCGGCGCCTTCTTCCACCAGCTCGGCGTTTTTGGCATCATTGCCGGCTCGCTTCTAATCCTCAATGTCATACAGGCCTGGCTCAACCAGATGACGGCGCTCTATATGCGCGAGGGCCTGGCGCGGGATCTGGTCGATCAATGGCTGCAGGCCAAGCGCGCGCTTCGGCTTGCCTCCTCCGGCCTGATCGGCGTCAACCCGGACCAGCGATTGCATGAGGATGCCCGCAATCTCGCCGAAAGCACGACGGGCCTGGCGATCGGACTGGTGCAGGCGACGATCCTGCTGCTCAGCTTCATCGGCGTGCTCTGGGAATTGTCCAGCGGCATGGTCTTCCATTACAACGACATGAGCTTTTCGATCCCCGGCTACATGGTCTGGGCGGCGATCCTCTATGCCGGTTCGGCCTCGTTCCTGAGCCAGTTCGTCGGTCGCCGGCTGGTGCGGCTGAATGCCGACCGCTACTCCAAGGAAGCCGAGCTGCGCTTTGCGCTGATGCATGCCAACGAACATATGCCGGCGATCACCATTGCCGGCGGCCAGGAGAACGAGCGCCGGCGGATCAATCTCGATATTTCCGCCGTGCTGGCCGTCATCCGCCAGCTCGCCATCGCCAATACCAATCTCACCTGGGTCTCGGCCGGCTACGGCTGGCTGGTGCTGATCATCCCGATCCTGGTGGCTGCGCCCGCCTATTTCTCCGGCGGGCTGACCTTCGGCCAGCTGATGGTGGCGGTCGGCGCCTTCAATCAGGTCAACACGGCCCTGCGCTGGTATGTCGCCAACTTCGGCCCGATCGCCGAATGGCGCGCGACGCTGATGCGCGTCACCGATTTCCGCCAGGCACTGATGGAAATGGACGACACGACGCCGATGCCGCATACCATCACCTTCGACCAGGCGCCTGCCGGCACGATGGTGTGGGCCGACGTGGAGATTTCCACAAAGACCAGCGAGGATGCCATGGAAAACGGTTTCCGCATCCGCGAGGGTACGGTGACGATTGCTGCCGGCGAGCATGTCATGATCAACGGCGATCATGGGGTGAACCGCAGGCTGCTGTTCCAGTCGCTGGCGCATCAATGGAATTGCGGTTCGGGCACGATCAGCATGCCGCCGATGGAAGACATGCTGTTCATGCCGCATACGCCCTATGTGCCGGGGGGTACGCTCCGGGAGGCGATCTGCTTCCCCGAGGACCGGGATGCCTATGACGACGCCGCCGTCGAAGCCGCGATGGACAAGGTCGGCCTTGGCCGTCTGAAGGGCCGGCTCGATACGCAGGCGCGCTGGGACCGGCTGCTGGACAATGACGAGCAGAAGGCCATCGCGTTTGCGCATCTGCTGCTGGCAAAGCCGAAATGGATCATCCTCGACGAAGTCATGGAAGGGCTGGAGCCGGATA
>DASWOH010000112.1:0-1999 GCA_036398815.1 Rhizobium sp.
AGTGCCGTTCAGGATGACGAGATCCGCCTTGCAGCTGCCAGCACGAAACTCATTGAGCATCGAAGCCGTGCGGAGCGAGTGCGTGCCCATCAGCACTTTGTGGCTGATCGCCGCGCGATAGATGTATTCGTCGCGGTGCCCCGCGACCTTCAGAATCTCGAACGCCGAGTCGAAGGCGTCGCCGACAGTCGCGCGCGGGTCGGCGCGCTCGATTAGATCGGTCTGATCGAGCAGCCGGCGGAACAAGCCGGATCGGCCTTTCTTCGCCATTTCACGAAAAACGGCGGCAGAGAAAAGGCGAGTTAAAACAGATAGTTGCGCTGCCCTGTAGATCTTCATTCCCCCGCTGGAGTCGCAACATCGCATCATGCAGACTCGAAATCCTTTTTTAGCGTAAAACTCTCCAACATGGAATCGGGCTTCTGCCAGATCGAGGTAAGGCTGGCGAGAGCGTTAGCTGGGCGCTCTTGACGGGGTCCGGTCGCTAACTCCTACTTCTCCGTTGGCGGGTCGGCCGATCGAAAGCCTACGGTCTTCCAGTGGCCATATCTTGCTGGCCCTGGACTGGAGGAGCCTGCCGAATCCCCATACAATTCCATCCATTTCTATAAATGGCCATGGCATGGGAGAAGCTTGGCGTACCTTAGGTGTTGGGGTGGACGGCCCAACGGCATCGAATGTGCCAAGATAGGGTCGAACGACCAACCCAGTGAAAGGGCCGCCCGATGGAATTTAAACGCATTTCGATCGACACATCCAAACATGTTTTCACGATCCATGGGGTCGACGAGACCGAGCGCCCCGTCTTCCGCCGGGAACTTAGGCGGGGGCATGTCGAACAATTCTTCGCCAAGCTGGTCCCGACCGAGGTAGTGCTCGAAGCTTGCGGAGGTTCGCACCACTGGGGACGCGTGTTGAGCGGTATGGGCCACCGGGTGAGGCTGATCCCTCCGCAATACGTGAAGCCTTTCGTCAAGCGAAGCAAAAACGACCGCAACGATGCCGAGGCGATCTGCGAGGCTGCTTCGCGTCCGACTATGCGCACGGTGCCAGTGAAGACGGTGGAAGAACAGGCGACAACAATCGTTGTTAAGCATCGGGAATTGCTGGTCAAGCAGCGGACCCAGGCGATTAATGCGCTGCGGGGGCACGCCGCGGAATTCGGCGTTGTAGCTGCCCAGGGATGCTCGAATGCTACCGCGTTGCTCACGGTTCTGGCGGGGAATGAAGCGATCCCCGACATGGCGAAGGCCATGTTCGAGCAAATGGGCGCGCATATCACTGATCTCGACACAAAGATCGAGGCTCTGCATCAGAGGCTGATCGAGCTGCACAAGGCAAGCCCCGTCAGCCGGTGTCTTGCCGCAATCCCCGGTGTTGGTCCGATCACCGCGATTTCCATGGCGCTGACCGTAAATCCAAGCAACTTCGAGAGCGGACGGCATTTCGCCGCATGGCTCGGACTGACGCCGAAGGAACATTCAACTGGCGGTAAGCAGCGAATGGGTAAGACCAGCAAGGCCGGTAATGAACGGTTGCGGCAACTGCTGGTCGTCGGTGCGATGGCGGTGATCCGCTTTGCCAAGCCAGGCAGCAAATCGGCCTCGCCGTGGCTTCTACAATTGCTGGAGCGCAAGCCGCGTAAGCTCGTAGCGGTCGCCCTGGCCAACAAGGTCGCCCGGATCATCTGGGCGATGATGGTGCGTGGAGAAGCGTATCGGCGACAGCCGATCGCCGCCTAATCCACGCGCCGGTGCCGAGGGTTCAAGAGCATTGAAGAAGATGGCAATCGGTCGAACCGACGAACGAGAAAGTCGATATAGCCACTGGCATGCGTATGCCGTTTAGGTGTTTGACGCTCGTTCGCGGATCCCATCTGGGCCGGCGGTTATGAACCGCGCAAAAGAGAGGCCGGACACATGACCGCTTTCGAACCGCCGCCATTTTTCTTCATTTCTCTCTTGACCCCAAAGGGCCGTCCACACATGGCTATGGCGTA
>DASWOH010000113.1:0-1862 GCA_036398815.1 Rhizobium sp.
CATCGTCCGGAACAATTGCTCCGATCTCGCGGCGCCTTCGTCGGTGAGAACGATTGATTTCGCCTTGTTGACCGGGTCGCCAATCAGCCCCTTGGCATGCAGCCGGTTCATCGCATCCCAATCGAAGCTCTTCCAGGCACGCCCGTCGCGGCCGAGCGTCAAATAGAGCAATGCAAGAACGGCATCCTCGATCTTGTCCTCGTCGACCTTCGTCGTATCCTGCCCTGCCATCGCACGACCCTCCCATTTACACGCCATAGCTACCCAATTCCCGCACACCCTCTGCAAGCCTCTTTTCAGTCATCCGACGCATCCGTTTCCATGCCGGACAGCCAGTTCGGCGTGAGGCATGAAGCATGGCGGCAAGGCAGGAAAAGATTCGAATCGAGGTGTTCGGCCCGGCCACAGAGTCCGCACTAGCGGCGGACGGCCGCACCCGTGCCGACGAAGCCGTGTTGCGCCTCGCCCGCCTGATCGGCCGCCAGATGGCCCGCGACGATTTCGAACGCCGTCACGGCAAACGGGCCAAGAGGACGACGGACAAAAGCAAGGCCGCCACATCCTCATGAGCGACGACCCACCAGGGGCGGTTGTCGCCGGCTTGCATGGTATAGTGCAAAGACGATCAATTTGGCTCAAGGTACGTGCCCTGGTTCAGACAACATCTTTGGAATTCCGGCGTAACTTCGGCACATTTCAGCATCAGGCCCAATGCGAGCCCGTGGAGATCACTCACTACGGGCAGCGGGCTTTGGTTCTGATGTCCGCTGAACATTATGAATGGCTTACCGCGGCCGCGAAGCGGAGGCATCGGACAGTGAATGCGCCGCAGGTCGTCCTCGATGCTGTCGAGCGGGCCGAGATGGACCCTCATCAAGCCGCATTGGATGAGTTGCTCGGGTAAATCAACGGGGCGATCCCCCGGGCCGAAGGCAGGCTGTCACCGCCCGAACTGGCGCCCCGATGCAGACGCTTTCATGGCGAGCGATACGACGAAGCTTCAGAATACGGTATTTTGCCGTATTTTATGATCAGGGAGAAGCAAGCCATGCCCAAACCAGTTGTAGACGCTGAGACAGCCCGGTTGGAGGCCCGCATTCCGGTGCAGGTCTATGATCAGATGCAGCGCGCCGCCCGCCTGCACGGCATGACCATGACCGGCTATCTCATCGCGACCGCCGGCGAGGACGCCCGGCGGACTGTGGAGGATGCAGAGATCATGCGTATGGCGCGGGAGGACCAAATCCGGTTCGCCCGGGCGCTAATCGATCCACCCAAGCCAAACGACCGTCTGTGCCGCGCCGCGAAGCGCCATGCGGAATTGATCGAGCACCGGTGAGCGCCCGCTTTGCCATCGAGCCGCTCTCGAGGGCCCACAAGCGCACCGAGTTCACCTCCGGCGACGTTCGGACTGACGGTTATTTTCCTTGTGACGGTCTCGCAGGACGTAAAGCGGAATACGCGACCTGCTTCGTCGCGCGCGAACTGAAGACGAGCCGGGTGGCAGGCTTCTGTACCTTGTCGTCCAGCAACGTACCCTTGAACGAAGTGCCAGAAGCACTCGCGAAGAAGCTCCCACGCTATCCGACTGTTCCGGCGGTGCTGATCGGATGGCTTGGCCGGCATAGCGACTATGCCGGGATCGGTCGTGGGGAGGCCTTGCTGTTCGACGCGGTCAAGACCGTGGCGACGGCCCCCATCGGAGCGCATGCCATCTTCGTCGCCGCCTCTTGATCCCATAACGGGACCATGCTAGGGAGGCTGTGATGAGGATTATCGCCCGTCGGACCTTGCGGGAATTTGTCGAAAGCCTTGCGGGGCGGAAAGACCAGCCGGCGGTCAAAGCGGCGCTGGATGCCTGG
>DASWOH010000114.1:0-8676 GCA_036398815.1 Rhizobium sp.
ATTTCGATCATGCCGGGCTCAGGCATCAATGTCAGGACGATCGGTGCACTATGGCCACGATTGGCAATCGGTGAAGTGCATGCCTCTTGTTCCGCTGCCGAGACCGAGACGGATGAGCGCCTGCTCGCCTTCGGCTTTTCCGCACCGGTAATGCGCCGCACGGATGCCGCGACCGTTGCGGCGCTCAAGGCGCATTTCGCCTGAGCGGCAACTGCGAATTGACAAAGAAACGGTAGAATGATCAATCGTTCATAAACGTATATTCTGTAGCTTCTGATCGGCTGCGGAAAGCCAACCCATTGCAGTTAAGCAGGTTTCCTCGGAGTAGCTGTAGATCTCGACCATGTCGGTGGCGCCATCTCGCAAGAAAAGCAAGGCTGTCTTCTGGATTGCGGCCATCGTCATCGGCTCGATCATTCTGGCGACGGCGCTGCTTGCCAATGACATGCGCAATCTCAAGGCGCTCGATACTCGTTACCATCTGAACCTGTTCAGCCAGCCGGCGCATCCGCCGCCGGCCCCCGCTATCGCCGCCGCCCCACAAACCGCCAATCCCGTGACAACGCAGGCGCCCGCCCAACCCGTCAAAGCGGCACAGACGGCGAAACCGGTACATGCCCATTCCTCGTCCCATATTTTCGATCCGCCCGTCGATGCCTTGCGCAGCGCGTTCCTGCGAAGCTGGCGAATATCGGGGCAGACACTGTGCGCCGACCTGACGAAATTCGGCTTGCCGGTCGGAGAATGGAAACAGAGCATGCTGGGTGTCGGCACGTTCGAATGCAGCCACCAGATCCAGAAGGGCGACGTCGGGAACCCGAACGCGGCGTCATTCTTCGTCATCGCCCGTGGCAAGCCAACCGGGGATCTCGATAATATCCGCATCAAGGTGATCATGCCCGACAATGCCGACGGCCGCTCCGTCGGCGAGACCTTCATCGACGCCATGGTCATGCTGCTGACGGAAACCCGCTGGCTCGATTTCCAGGCAGCACTCGACGCGATCGGCAAGCTTCAGGATGTGACGCAAGAGCATTTCGGCGCGAAGCTCAGTTTCTTCCGCGAATTCCAGAACGACAGGAGCTTCAACCTTCAACTGGAACTGCACAGGACGACGCCGGAACAGATCCGCACCGCTATCGTCTTCGACAAGGCACGATGGACGCTCCATTCCGCCCCGCCTGGCAACTAGCAAATCCATCCGCAAGAATTCTCCGCCGGACTTGCGACGAAGCGTCTCCATCGACCTGCTTTTTGTTGCACCGCGCCATCGATGGTGATCATATGGACCTGATTTCGATGGCCGGCGGAAAGCCGGCCGACCACAGCATGATTCCCAAAAATGCGAAACGGTTCTTGGATCAGATCATGTGCCAGCATTGACGCGCCGGACCTCCCATCCGGCCGTGGAAAGTTATTGCATTCCCATGGACTCACCAGATACCGCCCAGCAGGGCCAGACCTTCGCGATCGATCGCGACCCTCGCCTGCGTTACATCATCCCCGCCGTGGTTGCCGTCGCATTCCTGATGGAACAGCTCGATTCGACGATCCTGGTCACCGCCGTTCCTGACATCGCCAGAAGCCTCGGCACCACGCCCGTCCGCATGAACCTCGCGGTCACGACCTATATCCTCACGCTTGCCATGTTCATCCCGGTAAGCGGCTGGTTCGCCGACCGTTTCGGCGCCCGGCGCATCTTTGCCCTATCGCTCTTCATCTTCACGATCGGCTCGATCCTGTGCGGCCTGGCGACGAGCCTGCCGATGCTGATCACCACCCGCGCCCTGCAGGGCCTCGGCGGCGCGATGATGACGCCGGTCGGCCGCCTCATCCTCATCCGCAGCTTCCCGCGCAGCCAACTCGTCACGGCGATGACCTACATGACATTGCCGGCGATCGTCGGCCCGGTGATCGGCCCGCTTCTGGGCGGCTTTCTGACGACCTACCTCTCCTGGCGCTGGATCTTCTGGGTCAATCTGCCCTTCGGCATCGTCGGCATGGCGATGGCGCTGAAATATATCGAGGACACCGTTCGCGACACCTCGCTCAAATTCGACTTTCCAGGCTTCATCATGGTCGGCGTCGGCTGCGTGCTGCTGCAATACGGCATCGAGAATATCGGCCGTCCCACAATCCCCGTCTGGGCCATCGTCGCGGCCCTCGCCGCTGCCGGCCTGCTTCTCGTCGGCTTCATCCGCTATGCCAGGACGGCGGAATCGCCGGCCGTCGACCTCACTTTGTTCAAGTTGCGCACCTTCCGCGTCGGCACGCTTGCCGGCGGCATCTGCCGCGTCGGCCTCAACGGCGTGCCCTTCCTGTTGCCGCTGATGCTGCAGGTCGGCTTCGGCCTGAGCCCGATCGTCTCGGGCACCTTGACCTTCGTCAGCGCCCTGAGTGCGCTTGCCGTACGTCCGGTCTCGTCAACGATGCTGCGGATGTTCGGTTTTGACCGCGTGCTGACCGCGAGCGCCGTTTTCGGCGCCGCCATCGTCGCCGGCTTCGCCCTGATCGGGCCGGATACGCCGCACTGGATCATCATCGTCCATGTCTTCGTCTTCGGCCTGGCACGCGCGGCGCAGTTCATGACCTCCAACACGCTGTCCTATTCCGACACGCCGGCCGCCCAGCTCAGCCGCGCGACCAGCCTCGGTGGCGTGCTGCAGCAGTTAAGCGTCAGCTTCGGCGTCTCCATCGCCGCCATGCTGCTCGGCCTGGTCACGCTGGACGGCTCGCCGCTGACGCCGGAAAAATTCCACATGGCATTCCTGCTGATGGCGGTGATCCCGCTGCTCGGCCTGCCGGGTTTCCTGAAGCTGCGGCCGGAGGACGGCAGGCAGGTCAGCGGCCATTACCGCCCGTCGAAGGAGGCTGCGTAGGAACCGGCCCAACAGGCCGCAAGCGTGACATCAGGCTGCAAGCGATGACAAGCGCGGATGGGTGAGATGCTCGCGAAGGACTGCGCCGGAACCGTCGACTTCCTGCATCAGCACGTCGTAGCTCCAGAGATCGGCCAGATGCTGCAGTACCCGCTTGGCGTCTGCATCCTCCAGAAAACCGCCGTTCAGCACGGTATGCCTGACCAGCAGCCTGCGGTCGCCGGCGAGATCGACATCGACGATCTCGATATGCGGATCGATCCAGCCGACATCATATTGCCGCGCCAGCTCGCGCCGGATGCGGCGATAGCCGCGCTCGTCGTGGATCGCAGCGACCCGAAGCCCCTCCTCCTCTTCCGGATCGTCGGAGAGGTGGAACATGCGCATCTTGCGCATCAGATGCGGGCTGAGGAATTGCGACACGAAGCTTTCGTCGCGATAGTTGGCCCAGAGATCGCGCAGCACCGCCATGGCGTCGCCGGTGCCGGCAATATCGGGGAACCATAGCCGGTCCTCCTCCTTCGGCTTCGTCACGATCCGCTCGATGTCCTGCATCATCGCAAAGCCGAGCGCGTAAGGGTTGAGGCCGGAATAGCGCTGATCGTTGAAGGTCGGCTGGAAGACCACGTTGGTGTGGGACTTCAGGAATTCGAGAAAATCGCCGTCGCCGATGCCGCCGAGCTCGTGCAGCCGCGTCATGATGCGATAGTGCACATAGGTCGCCGTGCCCTCGTTCATCACCTTGGTCTGGCTTTGCGGATAGAAATACTGGGCGACATGCCGGACGATGCGCAGGATCTCCCTCTGCCAGGGCTTCAGGCGTGGAGCCATCTTCTCGAGGAAATAAAGGATGTTCTCCTGCGGCAGGCCGGCCAGCGAGCGCCGGCGTTCGAAATCCAGGTCGGGCATGACCTTGCCCTTTCCGGCCGGAACCGTGCGCCAGAGATCGTTGAAAATCCGCTCGTCATATTCGCGGCGCTCGCGCTCGCGCGTTTCCTCCTCGCGCAAGCTCGGCGTCTTCCTGCCGGCATAGCGATGAACGCCATGCGACATCAGCGCATGCGCGGCATCGAGCGTCCGCTCGACTGCGGCATGGCCGTAGCGCTCCTCGCAGCGGGCGATATAGCCCTTGGCGAAGTTCAGATAATCGAGAATGCCTTCGGCATCCGTCCAGAGCTTGAACAGGTAATTGTTCTTGAAGAAATGGTTGTGGCCGAACGCGGCGTGCGCAATCACCAGCGCCTGCATCGTCGCCGTATTCTCCTCCATGAGATAGGAGATGCAGGGCGAGCTGTTGATGACGATCTCATAGGCGAGCCCGCGCAGGCCCTTGCGGTAGAAAGCCTCGTGATGGGCGAAATGCTTGCCGAAGGACCAGTGCTTGTAGAACAGCGGCATGCCGATCGAGGAATAGACGTCGAGCATCTGCTCGGCGGTGATGATCTCGATCTGGTTCGGATAGACATCGAGGCCGAGCTCGTCGATGGCGATCTTCTCGCAGGCATCGTGGATCCGCTGGATGGTGGAGAAATCCCAGTCCGCACCGTCGAAAAGCCGTTCCATCGATGCTTTCGCCATTATCCGCTCCTTGTTTCCGCCGCCCGCCGCTGAAAGAGATCATGGAAGACCGGGTAGATCTGGCTGCGATCGCTGACGCGCCGCATCGACAGCACCGGCCAGCCCGCCTGGATACGCTCGTAGAGCGACCAGAGCGCCGAGCCGGAGGAGATCGCGACGCTCCGCGCCTCGCCCACTTCCAGATAGGCGAAATACTGGCTGACCGGCAGGATGGCGTCGGTGAGCAGCGCCGCCGCCGTCGCATTGTCGGAATAGGCATTGTCGCCGTCCGACGCCTGCGCGGCATAGATGTTCCAGTCCGACGGCGGGAACCGATCCTGAACGATCCGCCGCATCGCTTCGAGCGCGCTCGACACCTGCGTGCCGCCGGTCGCCGGACTGCGGAAGAACGTCTCCTCGTCCACCTCCTCGGCCACATCCGTATGGCGGATGAAGACGATCTCGACGCGGCGGTACTGCCGGGTCAGGAAGATATAGAGCAGCATGTAAAAGCGCTTGGCGAGATCCTTCATGTGTTCCGACATCGAGCCGGACACGTCCATGAGGCAGAACATCACCGCCTGCGCCACCGGCTTCGGCTCGTTCTCGAAACGGCGGTAGCGAATATCGATCGGGTCGATATAGGGAATGCGCCGGACCTTCGATTCCAGCACCTTGATCTCGGCCTCGAGCGCCGCGCGCCGCTCGTCGTCCTTGCATTCGGCCGCTTCGGCGGCGAGCTTGGCGACCGTCTCCGGCTTCGGGCGATGCAGCGCCACGCGCCGCATCATCGCCAGCCGCATGGTGCGGTTGATGGCAAGATTGGCCGGCGACCCGGTCACCGAATAGCCGGACCGCACCGGATTGACCTGGTCGGACGACACCAGCCGCTTCTTGGCAAGATCGGGAAGCTCCAGATCGTCGAGGAAAAGATCGAGGAATTCATCGCGTGTCAGGATGAAGCGGAAGGCGTCTTCGCCGCTGCCCTCGCCGCCGGCTTTCGGCTTGCCGCCGCCGCTCTCCGGCCGTGGAAGGATGTCGCCCTCCAGGAATTCCTTGTTGCCGGGGAAAATATGCTCCCGCAGCCCCTCCGGGCCGCGATGGAACCGAGGCTCCTCGGTTCCATCTAGGGGAATGCTGATCTCGCCACCTTTCAGAATGTCCTGAATGTCGCGATTTTGAGAGGATTCATAGACCGCTCTCTGCACCAGCGCTTTTGCTCTTCGCAAAAACCGTTGACGATTTTCTAGACTTTTTCCGCCTGGGTTCAGGCGTCGGTCAACAATGTGCATTCCTTCTTCCTTGGTGGCTCATCCCGCCTGTTTCACACGCATGTACCATTCCACAAGCCGCCGAACCTGACGCTCGGTATAGCCGCGCGCCATCATGCGTTCGACGAATTCGCCATGTTTCTTTTCCGATTCACCGTCCTTCTTGGACCCGAACGAGATGACCGGCAGAAGATCCTCGACCTGGGAGAACATCCGCTTTTCGATGACTTCGCGGATCTTCTCGTAACTCGTCCAGGACGGATTCTTGCCGCCATGGCTCGCTCGCGCCCGCAAGCAGAACTTGACGATCTCGTTGCGGAAATCCTTCGGATTGGCGATGCCCGCCGGCTTCTCGATCTTGGTCAGTTCCTGGTTGAGAAGCTCCCGGTCCAGAAGCTGGCCGGTGTCGGGGTCCTTGAAATCGACATCCTCGATCCAGGCGTCGGCGTAGTCGACATAACGGTCAAAGAGATTCTGGCCGTAGTCTGCATAGGATTCCAGATAAGCCTTCTGGATCTCATGTCCGATGAATTCCGCATAACGCGGCCCAAGCTCGCTCTTGATGAACTCTATATAGAGCTTCTCGGTTTCAAGCGGCAGTTGCTCGCGGCGGATCGACTGCTCCAGCATATACATCAGATGCACCGGATCGGCGCCGATCTCCGTCGTATCGTAGTTGAAGGTCGCCGCCAGCACCTTGAAGGCGAAACGGGTAGACGCCCCATCCATGCCTTCGTCGACGCCGGCCGAGTCGCGATATTCCTGCACGCTGCGCGCCCGCGGATCCGTCTCCTTCAGGCTTTCGCCGTCATAGACCCGAAGCTTGGAGAAGGCCGTCGAATTCTCGTGCTTGGCGAGCCGCGTCAGCACCGTGAAGCGGGCGAGCGTCTCCAGCGTCGACGGTGCGCAGGGCGCATCGCTAAGTTCGGATTCCTCGATCAGCTTCTCGTAGATCTTCTGCTCTTCGGTGACCCGCAGGCAATAAGGTACCTTGACGACGCAAATGCGGTCGATGAAGGCCTCATTGTTCTTGTTGGCCTTGAACGTCTGCCATTCCGACTCGTTCGAGTGAGCGAGAATGACGCCGGAGAAGGGAATGGCGCCGATATTCTCGGTGCCGATATAATTGCTTTCCTGCGTCGCCGTCAGCAGCGGATGCAGCATCTTGATCGGCGCCTTGAACATCTCGACGAATTCGAGAATGCCCTGGTTGGCGCGGTTCAGCGCGCCGGAATAGCTGTAGGCATCGGGATCGTTCTGCGCCAGGCTTTCGAGCTTGCGGATATCGACCTTGCCGACTAGCGAGGAGATGTCCTGGTTGTTTTCGTCACCCGGCTCGGTCTTGGCGATGGCAATCTGCCGCAACCTGGACGGCTGAATGCGGACGACACGGAAGCGGGAAATATCGCCTTCGAACTCTTCCAGCCGCTTCAGGCACCATGGGCTCATCAGCCCGGTCAGGCGCCGGCGTGGAATGCCATAGCGCTCCTCGATCATCGATCCCATGGTCACGGGATCGAACAGACTGAGGGGGCTCTCGAACACCGGGCTGAGCTCATTGCCGGCCTTCAGCACATAGATGGGGTGGACCTCCATCAACGACTTCAGCCGCTCGGCAAGCGAGGACTTACCTCCGCCGACAGGCCCAAGCAGATAGATGATCTGCTTGCGCTCTTCCAGCCCCTGCGCCGCATGGCGGAAAAAGGCGACGATACGTTCGATCGTCTCCTCCATGCCGAAAAAGCCGGCAAAGGCGGGATAGGTCCGGATCGTCCGGTTCATGAAAATACGCCCAAGGCGAGTATCCTTGGCCGTATCGATCAGCAGCGGCTCACCCATCGCGGCCAGCAGGCGCTCCGACGCATTGGCGTACATGAGCGGATCGTCCCGGCACGCTTCCAGGTATTCAGAAAATGACATCTCGACTTCGCGCCGTGCTTCGAAAGAACGGGCAAACGTGTTGAATAGCACATCGTTGTTTAACATGGCGCCTCGTTGACTTGCTATTGCAGTAAACGCCGGACTTAGCGAGACACTTTCCCGCTAGTATCTAAGGTGCGGTAATAGTCGCTTCGAATCAATAGGTGACCCTTCAATAATTCGTACGCTTGATTGCAGCAGCCATCAATATCTTGAAAGGTTCTTTCACCGGAATTAATTAAGAATACTCTTAAAGTTGTGCTATTTTCAATTATTCTATCAATGGGAGCAATCAGCAGGCCGCGAAAAAATGCAGCCCGGATTTGCCTCTTCGGCTCCGCCCGACTACCGTATCCCGATTGAAACAATGGGAAATTCAGGACGAGGAATGCCAGCGGACCTCTACGGGCGCCGAGATCTCCGCTTCCATTCTCGGCTATCATGCACCCTTATTTCGACCCTGCCCGGCACGTCGCGGCCGTCAAAACCGTCAAACAAGATGTAGTGCGTCATGGCTGCACAATAATCCGGGTCGAACAGACGGGAAAACCACTATCAAATTCGCCGCGTGTCTGAAAACTCTCGTGATTTCTTGAGAAAAATGGTGCCCAGAGCCGGAATCGAACCAGCGACACGCGGATTTTCAATCCGCTGCTCTACCAACTGAGCTATCTGGGCATCCGTGCTTCGCGCAAACTAAAAGGCCTTGGAAGGCCGTGGGCGGTTGGTTCACCCCGGAAGCGAGCGGGGTTATAGCATCTTGTTCGTCCATGTCCAGCCGCAAATGACTCTTTTTTGACAGGAAATGGATTTTTGGCAATTCGCGAGCAAAATGAAGGGCTTCGCCGAACCGAACACCAAAATGGCGGCGGACTATTCCTCTTCGGGATAGTCCGCCTTGGTCTCGTCCTCGGCAACGGGAATGGCATAGGAGCCGTTGAGCCACCGGGACAGATCGGCCGAGCGGCAGCGATCCGAGCAGAAGGGGTAGTGCTCGCGCATCGAAGGCCGGCCGCACTCCACGCAAGGCCGCGTCTTGCGCAACGGCT
>DASWOH010000115.1:0-11495 GCA_036398815.1 Rhizobium sp.
CACGTCATAGGCTTCCGCCATGGCCGCGATCTTGCGGCATTCGGTGATGCCGCCGGCATGGGAAAGGTCGGGCTGCAGGATGTCGACATAGCCGTCCGACAGGACCGACTTGAAGTCCCAGCGCGAAAAAAGCCGCTCGCCGATCGCGATCGGCGTCGAGCAATGATTGGCAATTTCCTTGAGGGCCTCGCGGTTTTCGGAGAGCACCGGCTCCTCGATGAACAGCAACTTGTAGGGTTCCAGCTCCTTGGCGAGAACCTTGGCCATTGGACGATGGACGCGGCCGTGGAAATCGACGCCGATGCCGATATAGGGGCCGATCGCCTCGCGGATGGTGGCGATGGTCTCGACCGCCTTCTCCACCTTGTCGTAGGTGTCGACGATCTGCATTTCCTCGCAGCCGTTGAGCTTGATCGCCTTGAAGCCGCGGGCGACGACCTCCTTGGCGTTGTTGGCGACGTCGGAAGGACGGTCGCCGCCGATCCAGGAATAGACCTTGATCTTGTCGCGCACCTGGCCGCCGAGCAGCGAATGGATCGGCTGGCCCAGCGCCTTCCCCTTGATGTCCCACAGCGCCTGGTCGATGCCGGCGATGGCGCTCATATGGATGGCGCCGCCGCGATAGAAGCCGGCGCGGTACATGACGTTCCAGTGGTCCTCGATCAGGAAGGGGTCCTTGCCGATCAGATAGTCTTCCAGCTCGTGCACGGCGGCCTGGACGGTCAGCGCGCGGCCTTCGACGACCGGCTCGCCCCAGCCGACGATACCCTCATCCGTTTCGATCTTCAGGAACATCCAGCGCGGCGGCACGATATAGGTCGTCAGTTTGGTGATTTTCATGGGAATGCTTCCGTTTCGGCTTTTGGTCACATCGGCGGCGGAAGGCCGCGGATATCGAGGTTTCAGGTTCTGCTTTTCTCCGTTCGCCCCGTCGCCTTTCCGGCGGCAAGGTCGCGTGCGGCAAGGTCGAGCAAGCGGTGAGTGCAGTTGCGCGCGGCAGTGCCGTTGCGCAGGCGCAGCGCCTCCACCAGCTCGCCATGGACGGCAATTGCCTCGTCGCGGCTGTCGGCGGCGACGTTCGAGGCGTGCAGCGCATATTTGAGGCCCGCATGGATGGCGCTCGACAGGCGGCGGAACACCTGGTTGTGGCTGGCGCCCAGGAGCACTGTATGGAACATCACGTCGGCGTCGGTGAAGCGCTCCGGATCGTCGCCGGACTCGCGCATCTGCCGCCAGGCCCGGTCGAGATCGGCGATCTCCTGGGCGGTGGCGCGCTCGGCGGCATATTCGGCCGCTACCGGCTCGATGGTGCGCCGTGCCTCGAGGATACTGCCGAGAATATCGAATTCGGCAATATACGGCCCCATCCATTCGAGCACATCCTGATCGAGGATATTCCAGTCGTCCTTGTCGCAGACGGTGGTACCGATGCGGGGCTTGCCGCGCACGAGGCCTTTCGATTCCAGGATCTTCAGGGATTCGCGGATGACGGTGCGGCTGACGCCATAGAGTTCGCAGAGGTCGTTTTCGCGTGGCAGGGCCGAGCCGGAGGGATAGCGTTCGGAGCAGATGTCTTCGGCAATCGCCGCCGTCACGTTCCGGCGCACGCGCGGGCGACGTTCGGGCCGATCGACCAAGCCATGCTCTTGCCGTTCAAACGAATCCAATGGATCTTTTCCCCGCTCCTCGCAGTCGAAATCACCCTACTACAATCATCATACACAGGCAATTCCCTGGTATGATGATTTATCAACTGGCCCGCATCAACCGAGTAGGGCGATGCGTCTTTTCGGGACAGCGGCATACTCATTGTTACGGCGCTGTCGTTATCGGCGGATAGAACACTATATGGTGGATTGGGGCGGCCGAAAGGCGGTTCCCCGGTCATTGCCGGGAGGGCAAGGCCCCTTTTTCCCAATGCTCAATCAACGACAAGGAGGACGGTATGCAGATCAATCGCACAGGTTCGGCCCAGTGGTCCGGCGGTCTGAAGGATGGCAAGGGCCAGATCTCGACCCAGAGCGGCGCGCTCAACCATTATCCCTATGGCTTTGCCAGCCGCTTCGAAGGCGTTGCCGGCACCAATCCGGAAGAGCTGATTGGTGCTGCCCATGCCGGCTGCTTCACCATGGCTCTGTCGCTGATCCTGAATGAGGCGGGCTTGACCGCCGAGAGCATGGAGACGACGGCCAAGGTCACGCTTGAAAGCGTCGAAGGCGGTTTTGCGATCAGCGCGATCCACCTGACGCTGACGGGCAAGGTTCCCGGCGCCGACGAGGCCAAGTTCACCGAGCTTGCCAACAAGGCCAAGGCCGGTTGCCCGGTCTCCAAGGCGCTCGCCTCGGTGCCGATTTCGTTGGACGTTCACCTCGCCTAAGCTCGGGGATCTGATGATTCGACAGGCTCTCCGGAGCGCGAAGAGCCTGTCGAAAAGATAGTCTCATCCTATCGGGCAAAACCGAAAGGCGGGCTGAGCCCCAAGCTGCATGCCGCTCGCGATGGTAAGGGCAGCCCGTTTTCGCGCGTCAACGGGTATTGGTGGTTTGCTAACCGGCCGCGTCCGCTGCGAGGCGTTGTTTGACGATCAGATTCACGACGGCCGTTTCCGTCGCCTCGTCGCCGGGGCGATTTCTTGACAGGCGGGATCTTATGGTTTACGAGTGATGAAAATTGAAAATCGTCACTCGTAAATCGAAAGTGAACCATGCTTGATCTTTCCGATGTCAGCGCCGATCCGGCGCGTCAGGAAAACATCACAAAAATCCTTGACTCGGCCGAAAGGCTGTTCCGCCACTATGGCTACGCCAAGACGACGGTCGCCGACATCGCCCGCGACCTTGGCATGTCCACAGCGAATATCTACCGTTTCTTTGCGTCGAAGACTGAAATCCGCCAAGCGGTTTGCGGCCGGATGCTGGAGTACAGCTACCAGATGGCGCTGGAAATCCGCCGCCGCCCGATCAGCGCCTCGGACCGGCTGCACGCCTATGTCTATGCGCAATACAAACAGACCTGCGAAAACATGCTCGATGAGCAGAAAGTGCATGAGATGGTGGTCATCGCCATCGAGCACGATTGGCATGTCATCGAGAAATTTATCGATCGCATTCAGGATTTGATAGCCGAGATTATTGCTGAAGGTATCGCTGCCGGCGAATTCGTTGAACAGGACCCCTATGTTGCGTCCAAATGCTTCGGCGCGGCGACGGTCAACCTCTGCCATCCGCAGATGGTGGCGCAATGTCTGGCCAAGCCGAACCGAGCTGAGCCCGAAGACCTTATCGAATTCGCCATCAGAGCGCTGAAGAAATAGCAGACCGCGTGCCGAATGATCGGCCGTGCTTGCATTCCATTTGACTAAGGAGAGCGACATGCGTTCGCTGAGGACCACCACGATACGATCCGTTACCGGCGCTGCACTCATTGCCGCTATTGGGCTCATGCTTTCCGGCTGCAATGAGAAGAAGGAAGAGGCGGCCGAGGTGATCCGGCCGGTGAAGGTGGTCGAAATCGCGCAAGCGGATACGACGCGCAAGCTCGATTATTCCGGCTCGGTCAAGGCGCGGACGGATATGAACCTCGGCTTCCGCGTCAGCGGCAAGATCGTCGATCGCAAGGTGGATATCGGCCAGAAGGTCAAGCCCGGCGACGTCCTCGCCCGCATCGATCCCACCGACTACGCTCTGGCGGTGCGCCGCTCGCAGGCGGACCTCGATTCGGCTGAAAAGCAGGTGCAGACGACGGCGCTTGCCCGCAATCGCGCCCAGCAGCTCTTCGACAAGAGTGTCGGTTCGAAATCGCAGCTCGAGCAGGCCGAACTTTCCTATGATCAGGCCGTCTCGACGCGCGATTCCGCCGTCTCGGCGCTGACGGAGGCGAAGAACCAGGTTGCCTATAGCGATCTGACGTCGGACATGAACGGCATCGTGACGACCGTCAATGCCGATGTCGGCCAGGTGGTGAGCTCCGGCACGCCCGTCATTACCGTCGCTGTCGACGGCGAGAAGGAAGTGCTGATCGCCGTGCCGGAAATGGATATCGCGCAATTCAAGGTCGGCAAGGACGTCAAGGCGCGCTTCTGGTCCGACGATGCGCTGGTGCTTGACGGCAAGGTGCGTGAAGTGTCCGGCAGCGCCGATGCGCAGTCGCGCACCTTTGCTGTCCGCGTCAGCCTGCCGAGCGATCCGCGCGTGCTGCTCGGTATGACCGCGACGATCGAGGCTCAGGCCGGCAATACCCAGCCTTACGTTTCCATTCCGCTGGACGCGCTTGCGCAGAAGGACGGCCAGCAGATTGTCTGGCTGGTCGACCGTAGCGCCGGCACGGTGCATTCCCGCAACGTCAAGGTCGCCGATTTCGCCGATGACGGCGTGCGCGTCGCCGATGGCCTGAAGGCCGGCGATGTCGTCGTTGCCGCCGGCACGCAGTTCATGACCGAGAACATGAAGGTCAAGGTGCCGAATGCGCAGCAGGCGTCGGCAGAGACAAATGGCAGTGCTGCGGCGGCTGCCGATATCGTGCGTTAAACGGATCGAGGGGCGGGACCATGACTATCAACAGCACCTCGGAAGAGAAGAAGCCTTTCAACCTGTCGCGTTGGGCGATCGCCCATCCGAGCATCGCGCGCTTCCTGTTCGCGCTGATCATCATCGCCGGCGCGTTCGGCCTGACCCATATGGGCCAGAAGGAAGACCCGGATTTCACCTTCCGCGTCATGGTCGTGCAGACCGTCTGGCCCGGCGCCTCGCTGCAGGACATGGAAGACCAGGTGGTCAACAAGATCGAGCGCAAGCTGCAGGAAACGCCGCATCTCGATTGGGTCAAATCCTATACCCGCGCCGGCTTTGCCATCACCACCATCCAGATCAAGGGCGACACCAACACCGCACAGGTGAAGGATGCCTTCTATCAGGTGCGCAAGAAGGTCGGCGATATCGCCAATACACTGCCGTCCGGCCTGCAAGGTCCCTATTTCAACGATGAGTTCGGCGATACCTTCATTACCCTGCATTCGATCAGCGGCGACGGCTACAGCTATCCGGAGCTGAAGAAATTCGCGATCCAGGCGCGCGACATGCTGCTTGCGACGCCCGGCGTCGAGAAGGCCGTGATCATCGGCGACCAGCCGGAACAGATCTATATCGACGTCTCTTCCAAGGTGCTGGCCGAGCGCGGCCTGACGCTGACCGCTCTGCAGAACGCGATCGTCGGCCAGAACAATGTCGATCCGGCCGGCACCATCGACACCAGCACGCGCTCGGTGCGCATCTCGGTCGAGGGCGACGTCAACAAGATCGAGGATATCAAGAATCTCCGGCTGACCGCCGGCGGCCAGGTCACCCGTCTCGGCGACATCGCGACGGTGAGCGCCGGGCTGCAGGATCCCTATACGGCCAAGTTCCTCTATAACGGTCAGGATAGCGTCCAGATCGGCGTCGTCATGGCCAATGGCAACAAAGTGACCGATGTCGGCGCAGCGGTGGAAGAGACCTATAAGCGCTTCACTGCTTCGCTGCCGGTCGGCGTAGAGGTCGATCAAGTTTCCAACCAGCCGGAAGTCGTGACCGACGCGATCAGCGAGTTCATGCATGCGCTCGGCGAGGCGCTGGTGATCGTGCTGATCGTCTCGTTCCTGTCGATCGGCTGGCGCTCCGGTCTGGTGATCGCCATCGCCATTCCGCTGGTGCTGGCAGCGACCTTCGCCATCATGTACGAGCTCGGCATCGACCTGCAGCGCATCTCGCTCGGCGCGCTCATCATCGCGCTCGGCCTGCTGGTCGACGACGCCATGATCGTCGTCGAACTGATGGAGCGCAAGCTGGAGGAGGGGCTGGTCAAGCTCGATGCGGCAAGCTTTGCCTATTCATCGACCGCCTTTCCGATGCTGACCGGCACGCTGATCACCACGGCCGGCTTCATTCCGGTCGGTTTTGCCGCATCGACGGCGGGCGAATATGTCCGCACGCTCTTCTATGTCGTCGGCATCGCGCTGGTGATTTCCTGGTTCGTTGCGGTCTATTTCACGCCCTGGCTCGGCTACATGATCCTCAAGCAGCGCCATCATGCCGGCGAGCATCACGATGTCTTCGACACGCGCTTCTATCGCCGCTTGCGCTCGTCGGTCACCTGGGCCGTGCGCCACCGCGTCATCGTGCTGCTTCTGACGCTCGCCGCTTTCGTCGGCAGCCTGTGGTCCTTCCAGTTCATTCCGCAGAACTTCTTCCCGCAGTCATCGCGCCCGGAAATCCTGGTCGATCTCTGGCTGCCGGAGGGCACCAGCATCAAGGAAGTCGAACGGCAGGCGCAGGCCCTGCAGGCGCGCGTGGCCGACGATCCGGACAAGCGTTTCGTCGCCACCTATGTCGGTCAGGGCGCGCCGCGCTTCTTCCTGCCGCTCGACCAGCAGCTCACCAATCCGAACTATGCCCAGATGCTGGTCATGGCGAAGGACGAGCCCGCGCGTGAACGGTTGATTGCCAAGCTGCGCGGTATCCTCGCTGCCGATTTCCCCTCGGTTCGCGGCAAGGTCGACCGCCTGTTCCTCGGTCCGCCGACCGGCTGGCCGGTGCAGCTTCGCATCATGGGTCCGGACAGGCAGGAGGTCCGCCATATCGCCGACGAGGTGAAGCAGCGCTTTACGCAGAACCCGTTGCTCGGCGCCATTCATGACGACTGGCTGGAGCCGGTGCCGGCGATGAAGCTGGTGATCGATCAGGACCGCGCCCGCGCGCTCGGCGTCACCTCGCAGCGCATCCGCCAGATGCTGCAGGCCACGATGTCCGGCGCCACCCTCGACAATTACCGCGAGGGCGAGGAGACCGTCGGCATCGTCGTCAGGGAGCCGCAAGCCAGCCGTCATCTGCTGACCTCGGTCAACTCGATCTATATCCCGACCGACTCCGGCGGTTTCGTGCCGCTGTCGCAGGTCGCGAAGATCGAACCCGTGATGGAGCAGAGCATCGAGTGGCGCCGCGACCGCCTGCCGACGATCACGGTCCGGGCGACATTGCCCGACAACGTGCAGTCGAACGACGTCACGGCCAAGCTCTACAATGACATGGCCGATCTCCGGAACAGCCTGCCTGCCGGCTACAAGATCGAGATCCAGGGCGCCGCCGAAGACAGCGCCGAAAGCCAGGCCTCGATCGCCGCCAAGGCGCCGATCATGCTCATCATCATCGTGGTGCTGCTGATGGCGCAGCTGCAGCATTTCGGCAAGGCTATGCTGGTGCTCGCCACCGGCCCGCTCGGCATCATCGGCGCGGCGGGCGCCCTGCTGATCAGCGGTGCGCCTTTCGGCTTCGTGGCGATCCTCGGCGTCATCGCGCTGCTCGGCATCATTATCCGCAACTCGATCATCCTTGTTGACCAGATCGACCAGGATATCGCGGTGGGCATGGACCGGAAGGAAGCGATCATCGGCGCGGCCGTGCGACGCTTCCGGCCGATCGTGCTGACGGCGCTGACGGCGGTTCTGGCGCTGATCCCGATCTCGCGCGGCGTCTTCTGGGGCCCGCTCGCCTATTCCATGATGGGCGGCATCCTGGTCGCCACCGTGCTGACCATCTTCGTGCTGCCGGCGGGCTACGCGCTGTTCTTCGGCCGCGAGCCGAAGCGGAAATCGGCCGAGCCGCCGGCCGACAAGCAGCAGGAAAGCAACGACGCCGTGGATCATCTGCCGCCGGCCATGGCTGCGGAATAGCTGGCGCGGACAAGGTGAAGAAAAGGGGGTCTCGGTCCATGCCGAGGCCTCTTTCCATGTCGTGGCTAACGCTCGCTTAGAGGATCGTCGGCTGACCGTCTGCGATCTTGAGGACGGTCAGGCTCCCGCCCATGGAAACGGCGGTGTCGATGCCGATGCGGCCGCTGCCGAAGACCGGACGCGGGCTCGGCGTATGGCCATGGACCACTAGCACCGGCAATTGCGGGCCTTGGGAAAGGAAGGGTTCGCGAATCCAGATCAGGTCCGCGTCGGTCTGTCCCGCCAGTGATATGTGCGGCTGAACCCCGGCATGGACGAAGATGATCGAACCGACGGTGACGGCGACCGGCAGCGAGCGCAGCAATTTGACATGCGCCGGCGGGATGGCCCGCCGCGCGGCTTCGCCGAGTTCTTCGACGCTTCTGCCTTCTTCCCGCAGCAGATAGTCCATGTCGATGCCATAGGAGGCGAGTGTCGGGGCTGCGCCGTATTCCAGCCAATCGCTGTTGTTGCGCGGATCATCCAGGAACTTCAGGAAGACGTCGTCGTGATTGCCCAGGAGGCTGTAGCGGTCGAAGCCCACGGGCGGCGGGTCGCACAAATGCTGCAGCACATCGCTGGAGCGCGGGCCGCGATCGACATAGTCGCCGAGGAACATCAGCAGCTTTCGGCCGGCAATCCCGGCGGCATCCTCGACGATGCGTCTTTCGGCTTCGAGCAGTGCATCATGGCAGCCATGGATGTCGCTCAGCGCATAGATGGCTGCGTAATTCTGAGGCGAAAGATCGATGCGGGCGCGTCGGGATTGTTCCATGGATTTTGCCGTTCTGCTGCCGAATAGCCGATAAAATAATCCCGTCATCGACATCCGCAAGCGCCGGCACGGCGGCGCAACCTTTTATTGAAATATGCCAATAATTACACCTACTTAAGTTATGACGCGACGGTAGGCCCGCCGATGATTCCACGCAAGATGCATCAGTGGACGAGGCCTCTGCGCGGTTAAGAAACGGGAAGCGATCCATTCGATTGTGCTTCAATCTGACCGGCACGACGGTGAGCGGCAGTCGCGTTGGAGCGTTTTGTGACGGGTGTGCTTCTCGCCGGCTGTACACGCAGCTGAACGGCCTTGACGATCTCGCGACCTTCTGTTCCCCATAGCTGAGACGAGATTGCCGGAGCCCGACGGCTCCGGCCGGGGAGACAGTCCAAAGAGGAGGTATTGTCGTGAAGAATGTGAAATCGATCGGCCACGTTGCTCTCAGCGTCAAGGATATCGAGCGCTCGCTCGATTTCTACGTCAACAAGCTCGGCTTTGAGGAGATGTTCCGGCTGGAGCAAGACGCTCGCCTCTGGATCGTCTATCTGCGCATCACCGATACGCAATATCTCGAGTTGTTTCCCGATGCCGTCGGCGATAGCGCGCCGCCGTTTGCCAATGTCGGCTTCAACCACCTGTGCCTGGAAGTCGACGATATCGACGGCGCCATTGCCGAGCTGACCGGCAAGGGCGTTGCGCTCACCTCCGAAAAGAAGCTCGGCGTCGATCACAACTACCAGGCCTGGATCGCCGATCCCGAAGGCAATCGCATCGAGCTGATGCAGCTTGGCGAGAAGGCGCTGCAACTCCAGGCGATTGCGCGGCTGGGAAAAGAGCGGGTCTGAGACGGGATAGGTCCTGACCGCTGCGAGCTACCCGTGATAGGCCGCCTGCAGGCCGGCAATATCGAGCTTGATCATCTCCATGATTGCCTGCAGCACGCGGCCGGCCTTGGCCGGATCGGGGTCGGCCAGCATCTGCTTGACCACTGTCGGGACGATCTGCCAGGAGACGCCGTAGCGATCCTTCAGCCAGCCGCATTGCTCGATGGCGCCGCCGGCGCCAAGCCCGTCCCACAGCCGGTCGACTTCGGCCTGGTCGTCGCAATCCACCTCCAGCGAGATCGCGTGGGTATATTCGAAGTGCGTGCCGCCATTCAGCGCCATGAAGCGCTGGCCGGCGAGCGTGAAGCTCACCACCAGCACGCTGCCTTCCGGCCCCGAGGGCGTTTCGACGACGTTCTTCTGCACATGGTTGATCCGCGAATCGGGAAACAGCGAGACGTAGAAATTGGCCGCTTCCTCGGCCTCGTTTGCGAACCACAGGCATGGGGCGATTTTAGACATGGGATGCTCCTCTCGGGTTGGGATGCACCAAGGACGAATCTGAAGGTGCGGAGCCGACAGGGGAGCGGAAAAATTTTGTCGTCGTAAATGACGAAGCGGATGTTTGGGATTTCGCAATGGAATATGCGGCAAAGCGGCCGGAAGAGGGCTGTTTCCACGGCTTGTTTTTTGAGTTGCGTCACCATTCTTTCGCGATTGCAGATTGCGTCGCAAATGTGGCAATTTCAACACAGAATTGTTTGTCTTTAGGTTGTATGAACTCTCGGCTGCGATTCTACGTAGCGAAATTTATTGTAAGGAGAATCCTCATGAAATCCCTGTTCGCATCCGTTGCGATGATTGCGTCGACATTTGCTGCTACTGCTAACGCCGCTGACCTTGCTGCTGAGACCGCTCCGGTTGCTCCTCCCGTGGAGAGCTTTTCCTGGACAGGCGGTTACGTTGGTCTGAACGGCGGCGCCGGCTGGCTGAAGGGCGACTTCAGCGTTCCGGGCGCAAGCGCATCCGACAATTTCAGCGGCGGTTTCATCGGTGGATTCGCCGGCGTGAACTATCAGGTGAACAATGTCGTGTTCGGTATCGAAGGCGATGTTAATTACAACTGGAACGGCAATAATTACGATGTCTTCGGCACCAACGTGAAGGTCGGCACCGATGTCGCCGGCTCCGTTCGCGGCCGCGTCGGCTATGCCGTCGATCGCGCCCTCATCTTCGCAACCGGTGGCTGGACGGCCACGCGCGGCTACGTCAAGGCGCTGGGCGAAAAGGAAACCGAAACCTTCAACGGCTGGACCGTTGGCGGCGGCGTCGACTATGCCTTCACCAACAACATCTTCGGCCGCCTCGAATATCGCTACAACAGCTTCGGCGACAAGGACATTCTTGGCATCAAGGCCGACCTCGACCAGAGCGTCGTTTCCGTCGGCATCGGCGTGAAGTTCTAAAGAACCTCCTTGCCGATTGTTCGAAAGGCCCCGTCAGGTTTGCGCCAGCGGGGCCTTTTCTGTAAAGAACATCGAGCGCCGCCGCGCCCGCCGCCATAAATCAGCCGTCGCAACGCGCTTTGCATTTACGAGCCGGTGCATATGCGAATATGCTTGGCACCTGACGACAGGGCGATGCAGGACCGTCGCTTCAAGGAGATGAGAGTGAGCTACGATTTCCATGTGGGCCAGAAGGTCGTCTGTATCGATGACAAGTTCAAGCATGTCAGTATCGACCAGCTGATCCGCAAGGGGACGATCTACACGATCCGCTGGGTCGGCGAATACTCGCATTATGTCGACGGCAACTTCATCGGCGTGAAGCTCGAAGAGATCCACCGCGGCAACGACGACGGCCCCGAAGGCTACGGCGCCGCCGACATGCCCTACCGCGCCACCCGCTTCCGCCCGCTCGTCAAGGATAAGATCGCGACCCTGCGCAAACTGCTGGCCCCGACGCCGGACGCGCCGGTGGAGCCGAAGGTGAAGGTTAAGAAGACGGAGAAGGTTTGATGGGTGGTGTCATATAGTCCCATGGAAATCTGAACGGTTACCCGGTTGCTCTTTTTGAAATCCGGGCGAGACTCTGGAGAACTGGTGCTGCTAGAGAGATTTGAACTCTCGGCCTCTCCCTTACCAAGGGA
>DASWOH010000116.1:0-26096 GCA_036398815.1 Rhizobium sp.
GATCGGCATCGCCATTTTGAACCGAATGCTCGCCTGCGGACGCCCGAAATCCGTTCGCTGCAAGGCGCCAACGGCGGCAACGAAATAGACACGCATCAAAGACCGAATTCCGGACAATTGCTGCTCCGCGCACCAATGCCGTGAGCTTACCGTCGTTGACCCGACCGTTCTCTGGTCTATCTGCTGCGTAATATTGTTTCTCGTTGTTATACCAGCCCGATTTATTAGCCGCGGTATCATAAACCCATTTCCCCGGATCCGGCAGCCCTGCACGATCGAACTCCTCTGACCATACAAGTTTGTATCCTGCTGGTACCTTAGCTTCTTGTGCACTGGCTGTCGGAGCGGCGACAACAAGGGAGGCGAAGCAAAGAAGATTATGTAGCTTGTAAATCACCAATCCCGACTTCCCTCCAAAACTCAGACCCAGTCGACTTAGGGGGTGATGGCTAATAGAACGCACTTATATCACAGCTGCAATGACGGCGAACCGCGCTCTGCGCGCCCTATCATCGCCCCGTCCTGTCGTTCGGCAGGTCTCAGTAGGGGACCAATGCGGTCTGAACGGAAAAGATGGGGTCGGGAAGCGGTCATGGAGGTAACCCTCGCTCTATGACAGCTACCTCACCCAAGCCACTAAGACCGGACGATTTGGTTGCGGCTCCATATAGGCCATTGGGAGAGCAAGTACCTGCCCGTACAGGGAAATTTAACACGAACATACCGACTAACCCAACGGGTCGGCGGTTCGACTCCCATCAAGGCGAAGAACGCAGCGGTGTGGCGCGCACGGAAATCTTCTATAGACTTTGTAATTCATATGTATTACAACTAGTCTTTCAGTTGGAGATAATTATGGCTTCGAACGCACTCGTTCAAACTCGCATTGATGCTGAAGTTCGAGATCGCGCCTCTGCGGTGCTTGAAAGCATGGGTCTTACGGTGTCGGACGCAGTTCGTATCCTACTCACCCGGACGGCGAACGAGGGAGCATTACCGCTCGAACTTATATCAGGCAGCGAAGCTCACGATGCTTGGTTTCGCAGCAAGGTCCTTGAAGCGCTGAACGACACGCGACCGGACGTTCCGGATGATGAAGTCGAGGCTCATTTCGAGAAACGGCGAGCGGCAGCGCGCCTTAAAGCAGCGGCGCGCAAGTCGTGAAGCTTATCTGGTCAGCGTTTGCGTTATCAGATCGAGACGCCATCTTCACCTTTATCGAGGGGGATAATCCCTCAGCTGCCGTCATGGTCGACGAACGGATCGTCGCGGCTGCTCGTCGCTTAATTGATTTTCCGGCGAGTGGTCGTGTTGGCAGAATTGCCGGGACGCGCGAACTGGTGATCAACGGTACTCCATACGTCGCAGCTTATGCTGTAACGCAATCGGCGGTTCGTATTCTCCGCGTACTTCACGGCGCGCAGGAATGGCCAGACACTATTCCTACCAGCTAGGCTTCGAACTTCGTGTCTGGGATCAACGGGTCGCCAGTTCGATTCCTATCAAGACCGTCGGGTGGAACGACTCGGCGGTATTCTTCGGTCGATGCAGCGTTGTAAAACGCATGTATCATGAACTCAGGCCGCCATCCACCCGCCATCGACAAGCAAATTGTGCCCGGTGATATATGTCGCCTCTCCGCTGGCCAGAAACAGCGCGGCATTGGCGACGTCGGAAGGCCGTCCAAGACGTGGCATCGGCGTTCGCCTATGAGAGTAGGCCAGCGTGTCGGGAGCGACGGCGCGTCCGGACTTGCCCGTCAGGATCTTTCCGGGGGCGACCGCGTTGCAGATGATGTTGTCCTCGGCATAGTCGGCGGCGATCTGCCTCGTCATGTAGGCGAGGCCTGCCTTGCTGACGCCATAGGCAAAGTCGCCGGGCGCCGAGACCATACCGTGCTGCGATGAGATGTTGATGATGCGGCCGCGGGCCTCGTTGACGACATCCTGCCCGAGCATGATGCGGACCGCCGCACGGCTGCAGAGGAAGGCGCCTTTCAGGTTGACATCCATGACGCGATCCCAGTCGGCTTCCTCGGTTTCGGCCAACGGCGCCGGCGCATGGATCGCGGCATTGTTGACAAGGATGTCGAGCCGGCCGAAGCGTGCCGAACTTTGTGCAAAGACCTGTTCGACCTCGTCGGCCCTGGCGATGTTGGCCTGGATGAACATCGCATTCGGGCTGATGGCAAGAAGAGCGTCAAGCACCGGCGGGCCGCCCTCGACGACATCCGGGGTGATGTCGACCGCAACGATATTGGCCCCTTCCTCGCAAAATCTGAGGGCGATGGCACGCCCGATACCCGAGGATGCGCCGGTGATGACGACGGTCTTGTTGTTCAGCCGCATGGACTAGTCTCGCTTCTCATAGAGGATATCGATCGCCGCAAGCCAGGACAGATAGTCCTCCGCGGCAGTGCGGCCGGAAAAACGCGGGTGGAAACCGACATGCCTGCCGATCCTGGCGATATCGAGAGCCGCACGGTCCTTCGCCAGTCCGAATATCACGTTGGGTGTCTCCGTCTCGCCGGCGATGCGCCATTCCTGCGCCCAGGGCGCCGTTTCCAACTGCTCGCACCAATCGGCAACATCCGTCATCGATCCGCCGCCCAGATTATAGAGCCCGTCAGGCAGGCGATCGGCAAGCAGCAGGGCGGCAAGGCCCCGGCCGGCATCCCGGCTGTAGAGCCAGTCGCCGGTGAGCCTGCGGGGGAGCACGACATGCTCGCCCCGCCGCCAGAGGTCGACGACCTGGGCATGCGGGCTCAGCAGCGGGCGCAGGCCCGTCCTGTATTCCCAGGGGCCATAGACCGGGCCCAGCCGGACGATCGTCAGATCGACTTCATAGAGCCTGGCAAGGCGGCGCGCTGCATCTTCGGCGGCGAGCTTGGTGATGCCATAGAGGCTCTGCGGCACCGGTACGGCCTCGTCCTCCCGGTAGGTGGCGCTCGGGGGCGGGGTCTCGCCATAGACCGCGACGCTGCTGGCGAGCAGTACCTTCGGACGCCGCTTCAGGCGTGACAGCGCCCGCATCAGGTTGGTCGTGCCACCGATGTTTATGGCGATGACGGACGAGGGGTCGGCCATCTCGGCAGTCCGGTCGGGCGTCACGGCAGCGAGATGAACGACCGCTTTGGGCTCCATCGCGGCGAAAAACGCTTCCAGCGCCTTGCCGTCGGTGATATCGCCGCGGTGGAACGGCGGCCGGCCCAGGATGCCAGCAAAGGCCTCCGGCATCGGATCCCGTCCGAACAGCACGACCTCCCGGCCGGCTGCGTGCAATGCCTCGGCCAGGGCAAGCCCGACGAAGCCTGTTCCGCCGGTGATGACGATGCTCATCGCTGGTTTCTCCCGATGATGGCGCGCCGTTCCATGCGGGAAACCCAATGAGAGAAGGGCCACAGCATGATGAAGAAGATCACCGCTGCGGCGGTCAGCGGTGTCGGATTATAGGTCTGCTCCTGAGCGACGCGCGCCGAACGCAGAAGCTCCGGAAGTGCGACCATAGAGGCGATCGACGTCGTCTTGACGAGTTCGAGTGAATTGCTGGCCAGGGGTGCAAGCACCTTGCGAAGCACCTGGGGAAGGACGATCAGCATCATCGTATGGCCACGATGCAGGCCGAGGGCGGCAGCCGCCTCATGCTGCCCTTTGTTTATCGACTGCAGCCCGGCACGAAAGATTTCGCCGAAATAGCCGGTATTGTTGATCACCAGCGCCACGACGACGGCGGTGAAATTTCCGAGCGTGATCCCGAAGAAAGGCAGGCTGTAGAAGATAAGGATCAGCAGGACGATGACAGGGAAGGATCGCAGGAGATCGATCAATACGATCACGACGCGCCGGGTAACCGAGCCGCCGAAGCTGTAGAGGATCGCAACGGCAAGGCCGGTCATGATCGACAGGGGCAGGGTGACGAGCGCAAGAAGGACGGTGAGCTCGAGGCCTTGCAGCAGCAGAGGATAGATCTGCAGGAAAGAGGCGGGGCTTGCAAAATTCTGAAGAAAGAGATCCATGGCGGCGCCTCACTGCGATCGGGAAAAATGCTTTTCCAGGACCCGGCTCAACCAGACCAGCGGAATGAAGAATGCAAGGTAGAAGCCGGCCGCAAGCGTCAGAGGCGAAGGATTGGCATGGATCGACATGGCGCTCTGTGCATTCCCCAGCGCCTCGGGAAGCGAAACGGCAGCGCCGAGCGCCGTGCCCTTGGTAATGGCGATGGCCCTGTTGGTGACGAGCGGAATGGCAAGACGGATCGCCTGCGGAAGGATCACCAGCCGCATGGTCACCAAGCGGGAGATGCCCAGGGCCTGCGCAGCCTCCCATTGCCCTCGCGGCACCGCCATAATGGTCGCCCAGAAGATCTCGGCCGAAAAGGCGGCAAGCACTGCTGCCAGCGCGAGCGCGGTGGCGAAAAAGGGGGAGAGAACCACGCCCATATAGGGGAGGCCGAAATAGATGAAGATGATGATGACCAGCTGCGGCAGCGTCCGGAAGACCTCGACATAGATCGTGACCAGCGCGTTGAGAATGCGATTATGGGTGGAGCGAAGAAGCGCGAAGACGAGCCCGGTCGTCACGCCGATGACGATGACGCAGACGGCCACTTCGACCGTTACCAGAAAACCGCTGAAGATATCAGGCAAAGCCTGCGCCATGACCGCGCGATTGAAGTAGTTCTCAAGGATCTGATCCATCTAATCCTCGCAAGGAAACCCGGCGCGGCTCCTGCCGCGCCGGTATTCAGGCAGCGTCAATTGCAGGCCAGATCATGGGGCTTTTCGTCATAGCCCTTGAAACCCGGAGCGCCGTATCCGGGATAGATCGTCGTCAGCGACGTTCCGTCTGCCGGCTTTTCGCCGTACCATTTTTCGTAGAGCTGAGCCATCGTACCCTCTTTCTTGAGGCACTCGATGGCCGCCTCGACCTTGTCGCGATAGGCCTCGTCGCCATAGCGGAAGGCATAGCCGAAGTTGCGCCCGTTGAAGTCCTTGAAGCCGACTTCGATCGCCGGGTTCTTGCTTGCAGCGTAGACGGTCGTCGGAATCTCGTTCAAGGCGGTGAAGGCGCGGTGGGTGATGACGGCCTGCACGGAGTCTGGGAAGGTCTCGTAGCGCTGTACTTCGAAGCCGTATTTTCCTGCATTCTCGGTCGCCCAGGTATCAGAGATCGTGCCGCGGTTGACGGCGACCGTCTTGCCTTTCAGCCCGTCGAAGCCATCGAGCTTGGTGCCCTTGGCGACAATGAAACCGTTGCCCGTCGCAAAGAACGGCTCGGTGTAGAGCATTTTTTCCGACCGCTCCTGAGTGATATTGAGCGGATTGACGGTGAACTCGATCCGCTTCGAGAACAGCGCTGCAAACAGGCCGGAAAAGTTGATGTCCTGGACGTCGACCGAGGGCCGATCGATCTTTTTCGAGATCGCGTTGATGAGGTCGACACCGAACCCTTCAGGGCCGTTGGCGCCGCGCACCATCCAGGGTGCGACACCGAAATCCGAGCCGACGACGAGAGGCTGCTCTTGCGGATGATCGTCGGCAAGAGCAGGTGCGCCGGAAAGCTCGATGGTTGCAAGCGCAGTCAGAAGTGCGATTGAGCTGATTGTTTTTATTGTCATTGCATTCCCCTTTTCTTCAGTTGGTGTTGATTATGACGGCTGGTGGTACTGGTGCCAGTGCCTGGCAATGTCGGCGCGGCGGCAGACCCAGACGCCGTCGTGGCGAGAGACATGATCGAGAAAGCGCTGGAGCCCGGCGGCCCGACCGGGATGCCCGGCGATGCGCAAGTGCAGGCCGACCGACATCATTTTCGGCGCGTGTCGGCCCTCGGCATACAGGAAGTCGAATGCGTCGCGCAGGAACTGGAAGAACTGGTCGGCAGTCGCCATTGCGCCGCGCATGAACTTGGCGTCGTTGTTTGTAAGACTGTAGGGAACAATTAGGTGGTTCCGGTCGCCGACCCTGACCCAATAGGGCAGCTCCTCGTTGTAAGCGTCGCTGTCGTAGGAGAATCCACCATGTTCGACCAGCAGCCCGCGCGTATTGACGCTTGGACCGTATCGGCAATACCAGCCTTCCGGCGCCGTGCCGATCGAACTCGTGATGCTCTGCGCGGTTTTCGCAATACGCTCGCGCTCCTCGTCCAGCGAAAGGCTGCGATGGTGCTCCCAGCGCCAGCCATGCGCACAGACATCGAAACGGCTTGCACGCAGATAACCGGCGATCTCGGGATTTCGTTCAAGCGCCAAGGCGCATGCCATGACGGTCGCCGGCAGGCTGCGCTCTTCCAGCAATCTCGCCAGACGCCAGAATCCGACGCGGCTTCCATATTCGAACATCGATTCGGCGGCGAGATCGCGGCCCGCAAACGAGCCCGAGCCGCCTTCGGTCAGCGCGGCCTCGCTGGCTGCATCGCCGTCGGGGATGGAGGGCTCGGAGCCTTCCTCGACGTTGAGGACGATGTTCAGCGCCAGGCGGGCACCGTTCGGCCATTTGGGATCGTAGCCTTTTGCGCCATAGCCGACAAAATCCCGCGTCAGGTGCCTTACCGGTTCCATTCCTATGCCTCCCGATTGATCGCGACCGGGGTCGGCAATTCATAGAACTCGTCGTTCGCCGCCTTGTCGGTGACCCCCATCGTGACGAAGAACTCTGCAGGTGCGGTGAGGGCGGACAGCGGCGCGTGCCAGACATTGCGCCTGTAGATCACGCCCTGACCGGGACCCGCCTCGTAGGCCTGGATTTGATCGAGGTCGGGGCTGCCGTCCGGATTGCTCGGGCAAGTGACCACGAGAAAGCGGGTGTCGCGAAGAGGTACGAAAGCCTGATCGGAAAAGGGATGCCGCTCCAGGAATTTGACCTGTGCCGGAAGGCTTGTCGCTTCGACGACCTTCGATACCCAGAAGGCGCGACGCATGTCGTCCTGTTCGCATGTAAAGTCGATCGAGAGCGCCCGGCGGCGCTGATCGCCCTGATGTTCGATGACATCGCCGAAATCCACAAATTCGGCCTGCTTAAGCGGTTGAACGATCCTGCTCACATCAACTCCATATAAATCCCACTGGGATACCAACGGGGCACGATGTGAAGTTAGCGACAAAAAAATGGGTTTGTAAAGCGCAAATCCAGCATTCGATGCAGCAAACAAACCAGCGGGACCCCGCTGGGATTGCTTGGTGGTCTCTCATCGTCTAAGAGAGAAGTCGGCGGGAAAACTCTCAAGGATTGAATGTGGCGGACGAAGCAACCATCACCACGGGAAAAGATCAGACGAAAATCTCGGAGCAGGCCTATCAGTATCTGAGAAGCCTGATCCTGGCGCGCGAGCTTGGTCCCGGCGATGTGTTCACGGAACGCAAGCTTGCCGAGCAGATCAAGGCGTCGCGGACGCCGCTTCGGGCCGCCATCAACCGGCTTGTGGGCGAGGGGCTCGTGTCGCGCCTGTCGAACGGCAGCATCGTCATCAGGCAGGTGGCGATCGAAGAGCTGATGGAAATCCTTGTGATCCGCCGTCTGCTCGAAGGCGAAGCCGCCGCGCAGGCGGCCCACCGCAGCTTCCCCGGCAGCGTCGACGCCATACTGGAAAAGAGCCGGGCGATCGTGGCGGATCCAAGCCTGGAATTCGATCCGTTCTGGGAATATGACGACGAGTTTCATCTGTTCATCGCCGATGCCAGCGGCAAGCCGATGCTGGCGCAATATATCCGCAATTTGCGCGACAAGGCGCGCATGGCCCATGTCGTGCGCATGGAAAAGAATTTCGAGCAGCAGGCGCGCGAGCATATCGCCGTTCTGCAGGCCGTCGCCGACAAGAAACCGGACGAGGCGCGTCAGGCAATGGCCGATCATATCGACCGCGTCCGCGAACGCTTCATGCGCTGGCTCTTTACGGATTGAGGCTTGCCAAGAACTAACTCTTGGCCAGCAGTTTGAGAAATCCGAGCCTCACCTGGTCGATGTGATTGCGCATGCTGTCTCTCGCAAGATCGCCGTCGATTGCCTGCAAGGCGCGCAGGATGGCTAGGTGTTCGAGGCGCGTTTCGCTGAAACGCTGAGGAAGCTTTTCGACATTGCACATGCGCAGCAGCCGGGCACGGTCAGCACCGATTGCTCAAGCCACCGATTTGCGCAGGATCTCGCAACGAGCGCGTGCAGCTCATCGTCAAGGCGCCAGTGTTCCGCCGCGTCCTGGCTTTTCTGCGCCACCGCCAGTTCGATCCGCTCGATCAGATCGCGAAGTTTACCTTCGGGGACTTTCCCGACAGCAAGATAGGCGGCCTCGTCCTCGACGATCCGGAGAGATTGTATCAGTTGCGCAAAATCCTGCAGACCGAGTTCGGTGACCGTTAGAAACCCGTTCGGCGTGCGGTCCACGAGCCCCTCGCCAACGAGCCGGGACAGGGCGGCGCGGACCGGCGTGCGCGATACGCTCAGTCTCGTGGCCAATGCCCGCTCCTCCAGTATCGCCCCCGACCGCAACTCTCCGGCCTCTATCAGCGAGAGTATGTGATCGTAGGTCAGCTCCGATAAGCGGTTTGCGTCAGCGCCCGAACGTCCCTTCATCCTCATCTCCCCAAGTTGCGATCCGTCGATTTGCCGATTGACTCAATCGAGCAGCCGCTGTTACGGTATCTTAGTGGGATACCAACGGGATTGTATGGGGATTTCCCGTAAGAACCAAAAAAAAGGGGAATGAAGAATGTTGAAATTTCTTGTCTCGGCGGCGGCCTTTTCCATCGTGGCGACCGTTGCCCATGCCGTAAGCCTCGACGACATCAAGGCGCGCGGTTATCTGAATGCTGCAACCAGCGGCAACCTGCCGCCGGTCACCTTCCTCAATGAGAAAAACGAGTTGGATGGCTATGACGTTCAGGTCGAAAAATATGTGCAGGACAAGCTCGGCATCGAGATCCGGCTGAACCGGGTCGATTTCTCGGGCATCCTGCCGGGACTGCAGACCGGCCGTTTCGATGCCGTCTTCTCCAACATCAACATCACCAACGAGCGCAAGGCGACCTTCGACTATTCCATTCCCTATTCGCGATCGGCTGTCGTCGTGGTCAAGAGCGTCAAGGCGGCAGACATCAATGGCTACAAGGATCTGACCGGCAAGCGCGTCGGCGCGATCGGCGGCAGCAATGACGGCGATGTTCCTGCCCAGGAGATCGCCAAGAAATTCGGTGCCTTCGGGGAATTCAAGGGCTATGCCGGCTACGCGGAGATGTTCCAGGACATGGCGATCGGTCGTCTTGACGCCATCGTCGCGCCAGACACGGCGGCTGCCAATTTCATCAAGCAGCGGCCGGGAATCGCGGCCATCGTCGGAGAGCCCTATCAGGTTCGTTTCGTCGGCGTACCCATGCCGAAAGGCTCGCCCGAGCTGAAGGCTGCCATCGATGCCGCCATCAACGAGATGCGCGAGAAGGGACTTCTCGACCAGTGGGGCACAAAGTATTTCGGCATCGAGCATTTCTCCTCGCAGCTGATCGACAAGGTTCCGTAACAGCGGTCAGGCCTCCCTTGTTTCGAGGGAGGTTTTTCATCTGAGGAGTTACCCCAATGGATCTCGATTTTTCGGTCGTCTGGACATACCTGCCGACCCTGCTTCATGCCGCCGTCATGACGGTCGTCCTTACGCTGGTCAGCCAGATCATCGGCACGGTCGCCGGCTTTCTTCTGGCCCTCGGCCGGCTGTCGAAAATGGCGTGGTTGCGTTGGCTCGTATGGACCTATGTGTGGATCTTCCGCGGCACGCCCGTGCTGCTTCACCTGTTCTTCGTTTATTACGCAGCACCTGCCTTCGGTATCACCCTCGATGCATTTCCGGCTGCCGTGATCGCCTTCTCGGTCAGCTCGGCCGCCTATAATACGGAGATATTCCGGGCTGGCCTTCAGGCGGTTCATATCGGCCAGATCGAAGCCGCCCAGGCGATCGGCATGCGCTACCCGGCCATCGTCCGGAAGATCCTGATGCCGCAGGCCGTTCGCATCATCATCCCGGCCTATATGAGCAACTTCATCAGCCATACGAAGAACTCCTCGCTCGCATCTGCGATCACCGTTCAGGAACTGATGCTGACGGCCCAGATGATCTATTCGAGCACCTACCGGGCGATCGAAATCCTGACGGCGACCGGCGTCATCTACCTCTGCCTGACAAGCTGCCTGACAGGGCTTCAGCTGCTTCTCGAGCGCCACATGAGATTCGAGGACAGGGGGCTCAGTGCCCGCCGCAGGCGCTTGCTGAAGATAAACGACGGCGCAGCCCAGACGCTCGAAGCAAGTGCGTGAGGATGGAACGATGAATGCGATGATCAAGGCCCATGACGTTCAGAAATCCTTCGGTCCTGTTCAGGCGCTGCACGGCGTCTCCATGGAGGTCGGCAAGGGCGAGGTCGTCTGCCTGATCGGCCCCAGCGGGTCCGGCAAGAGCACCTTCCTGCGCTGCATCAATCATCTGGAGGTCCCCGACAAGGGCGACATCCGCGTGGATGGCCGGCCGATCGGTTATGTCGAGACAGGCGGGCGCAGGCGCCCGATGCGAAACCGGGAACTGGCGGAACTGCGGGCCGGGATCGGCATGGTCTTCCAGCTCTTTTATCTCTGGCCGCACCTGTCGGTGATCGAGAATGTCACGCTTGGGCTGACCGATGTGCGCGGGATCGCGTTCGATGAAGCGATCGACCAGGGTCACAGGATGCTTGCCAAGGTTGGCCTCGCGCACAAGGCAGGCGCCTATCCCGACCATCTCTCGGGCGGGCAGCGCCAACGCGTGGCGATTGCTCGTGCGCTTGCCATGCAGCCGAAGGTGATGCTCTTCGACGAACCGACCTCCGCACTCGATCCGGAACTCGTCGGCGAAGTGCTGCTGACCATGGAGCAGGTCGCCGAGGAAGGCATGACGATGATCGTCGCGACCCACGAGATGGGCTTTGCCAAGCGGGTCGCCGACCGTGTCGTCTTCATGGATCAGGGGCGCGATGTTGAATCGGGAACCCCGGACGAGCTCTTTGACAACCCAAAAAGCGAACGGCTCCAGCGCTTCCTGGAAAGGATACTGAAGTGAGCGGGCAGGGCGGCGACCTCTCGGGCATGACCTGCATCGTGACGGGTGCCGGAAGCGGTCTGGGTGCGGCCACTGCCGCCGCCTTCGCTGCCGCCAGCGGAAAGGTCCTTGCCATCGACCGCAGCTTCGATACCGGGCTTGCCGATATCGGCGGCATCGAGGCGGTAGAGGCCGACGTGACCGATGCCTCGACGCCGCAGCACATCGCGGCTGGTCTCGACCGGGCAGATGTGATTGCATGTTTTGCCGCCATCTCGATCGGTGGCAGCCTGGAGGCCGTCACCGACGAAGCCTGGGCGCGGATCTATGACGTCAATGTCATCGGCACCGTGCGCTGGATCAGGCCGTTCCTTCCGCTGATGCGCGCAGCAAAGCGCGGTTCGATCATCACCGTCGCCTCCCAGCTTGCGCTTTCCGGCGGCAGAAACAACCCGTCCTATATCGCGTCCAAGGGAGCCATCATCTCGCTGACGCGCTGCATGGCGCTCGACTATGCGGCCGACAACATCCGCGCCAATTGTATTGTCCCCGGCGCGATCGAAACACCAATGCTGGAGCGTTCCTTTTCGCGCGCGCCTTCTGCCGGGGATGCGAGGGCTGCAGCTCTTGCTCGCCATCCGCTCGGCCGTTTTGGCCGGCCCGAAGAGGTCGCCGAGGCAGCCTTGTTCCTGGCAAGCGGCAGGTCGAGCTTTACGACGGGCTCCGTGCTGCCGGTCGATGGAGGATGGTTGGCCTAGATGCAGTTGGAGCGAGTTCTCGTCACGGGTGGTTCGGGGTTCGTCGGTCTCAACATCGTCGAGGCACTGCTGTCGGCCGGCGTCGATGTGACGAGCTTCGACGCGAAGGCAATGTCGGTAACAGCCAGGGAGACCTTCGAGCGATTGCCGGGACGGCTGACGGTGGTCGAGGGCGACATCCGTCAGCTCGATGCGCTGTCGATGGCAGCACAGACCGCCGATGCGATCGTTCATGGGACGGCGGTTACGCCGAATGACGTTAACGAGGCTGCGGCTGTCGATCTGGCGCTGTCGGTCAATGTCGGCGGCACCGTCAACGCCCTGCGTGCCGCGGCTCTCACGCGCCAACGGCGGATGGTGTTCCTGAGTTCGGCATCGGTCTATGGGGCAGCCGAGCTCGCAGGCGGGCAGCTCGATGAAGCGGCAAGCCCACCCGCCCCACGCTCCGTCTATGCCGTCTCGAAATTTGCCGCCGAGCGACTGGCAGAAAGGCTTGCGCAACAGGACGGCATATCCTTGCGGCTGCTCCGGCTCGGCTCCGTCTTCGGCCCCTGGGAGCATCCGACCGGCGTTCGTTCGACCTTGAGCCCCATCCTCCAGACGACTGGGATTGCAGTTTCTGGCAGTGGCCCCTGTGTTCTGCCACGGGATGGGCGAAGAGACTGGATCTACAGCCGCGACGTCGCGGCAGCGGTTCTGCAGGCCGCTATTGCCGATCAGACTACGCCCGGACCTGTCAATGTCGGACTGGGCCACGAATGGACGGTGGCCGACTGGTGCGACCATCTGGCCCGGCGTTTTGCGGGCTTCGGCCACCGGCTTGCCGCCGGTGGAGAGGTCGCAACCATCGACTTTCATGGCGTCGCCGACCGGGCTCCGCTCGCAATCGATCGGCTGCACGCATCGCTGGGGTTTCATCCGATCTACGGGCTCGACGCCGCCTTTGACGATTACATGGGCTGGATCGGCGCCCATCCCGAATTCCTGGAGGGCTGCGGCGATGGCCGACTTTGATCTCGTCGTCCGCAATGGACGGATTTTTGCCGGAGACGGCCTCATCGAAGGCGACATTGGCTGCAAGGACGGCACGATCACGGCGATCGGCGCCGGCCTGCCGGCAGGGCGCAGGGAGATCGACGCGGCTGGCAAGCTTATCCTGCCGGGCGGGATCGATGCGCATTGTCACATCGAACAGCTGACGTCGACCGGCGCGACAACCGCCGACACCTTCAGGACGGCATCGATACCGGCGGCCTTCGGCGGCACCACGACACTGATGCCCTTTGCCGTTCAGCATCGCGGGAAATCCTTGCGTGCGGCGGTTGAGGACTACAAGTCGCGCGCCGCCGACCAGTCGATTGTCGACTATGCCTTCCACCTGATCGTTACCGATCCGACACCGGAAACATTGCAGGCCGATATCCTGGCGCTTGCCGCCGAGGGTTTCACATCGGTGAAGATCTATCTGACCTATGACGCCTTGCGGCTGGACGATTGGTCGGCTCTCGACGTGCTGGCGACTGCCCGCCGCGAGCAGTTGATGGTCATGATCCATGCGGAAAGCCACGACATGATCGCTTGGCTGACCGAGCGCATGCTCACCAACGGCTATGGCGACCTCAAATATCTGAGCCGTTCGCGCCCGATCATTGCAGAACGCGATGCGACGCATCACGCGATCACCATGGCCGAATTGATCGATGTACCCGTTCTTATCGTGCATGTGTCGTCGAGAGATGCGCTGGAACAGATCCGCTGGGCGCGGACGCAAGGGGTACGCACTTACGCGGAAACATGCCCGCAATATCTCGTCCTCAGCGAAGGCGATCTCGACCGGCCGCATTTCGAGGCGGCCAAATATTGCTGCAGTCCGCCATTGCGCGACCTGCGACACCAGAAGGCCCTGTGGGCGGGGCTGGCGGACGGCTCGATCGATGTATTCTCCTCCGATCATTCGGCCTTCTTTTTCGAGGGAGCGGAAGGAAAGATGCGCAATGGCAAGAATGCGACTTTCGACAAGGTCCCCTATGGACTTCCCGGTCTCGAAACCCGGCTGCCGCTGCTGTTTTCCGAGGGAGTGGCCAAAGGCAGATTGTCCCTGCGCGACTTCGTGCGCGTCACCGCCGGGCGACCGGCGGAGCTCTACGGCCTGCAGGGTCGCAAAGGCATTCTTGCGCCGGGCGCGGACGCCGACATGGTGATCTGGGACGAGGCGACACGCGTGCGGATCAGCACCGAGACGCTGCACGACGAACTGGACTACACGCCCTATGAGGGAATGGTGGTCGAGGGATGGCCGCAGACGACCATCTCGCGCGGCCAGATCCTGTGCCATGATGGAAAATTGCTCGCCGAGCCCGGCTCTGGCCGCCTGATCGCCTGCGACCGGCCGAATGCCGCACGCCCGACCGGCAGGCCGGTCACCGGCTACGATGTGACGGAAAACCGACTGACCGTGCAGTGAGGCTCGATCGTCGGTATTTGCTTTTGCTTGCCTGCCCGAGCCCGCTGCCGCCGTGGACCGGTAAAAGCAGGCAAGCGGATGTTTGGAGTTCGCCCATGATGGAGCAGACCTATACGCTGAAGCAATTGGCCCAGGGCCATCGACCGATCCGGATCGGCTTTTTCCTGGTGCCGGACTTCCCCCTGATGACCTTTGCCGCAGCACTCGATTCGCTGCGGCAGGGCAATCGTCTGGCCAAGCGAAAGGCCTTCGAATGGCTTATCCTGTCGGCGGATGGCGGCCATGTGAAATCCAGCAGCGGATTGGGCTTCGATGCCGATATGGCGATAGGGCAGGCGCCCCGTTGCGATATCGTCATTCTTTGTGCCGGCATCAATTATGCCGACGCCTATGATGCCAATGTCTTTGCGTGGTTGAGGCGCATCCATTCCGAAGGGTGTGTGCTGGGCGCTGTCAGCACGGCGGTGTTCTTCCTGGCGAAGGCGCGGTTGCTGGAAGGACGGCGCTGTGCGGTCCATTGGGAATCGCTTGCCAGTTTCCGCAGCGAGTTTCCCAACTGTCTCGCCACGGACGATATTTTCGCCATCGACGGGCGCTTTCTGACCTCGTCTGGCGGTACGGTCACGCTCGACATGATGCTCTACCTCATCTCCGCCGTCGAAGGCAGGGAACTCGCCGCACTGATTTCCGATCAGTTCAACCATGCGCGCATCAGGCGCCAGGACGACGTCCAGCGGATGTCACCCGAAGACCGTTTCGGCATAAAAAATACCAAGCTTGCATTCGTGGTTCGTCGCATGGAGGCAAGTCTCGGCGATCCGGTCGAGATTTCCGATCTTGCAGACAGCGTTGCGCTTTCGCTCCGGCAGCTGGAACGGCTGTTTCACGTCAATCTCGGCAAAAGCCCCAGCAATTTCTACATCGAGCTGCGCATGGCGCGCGCAAGAGAACTCCTGACCTACACGGAATTGGCGATCGGGCAGATCGCTGAAATCTGCGGTTATCAGTCGGCTTCCCACTTCGGCCGCTCGTATCGCACGCGATTTCGCGAAAGCCCTGCCGCCACCAGAAAGGCCGAAAAACGACGGGAGGTGTCAACCACATGAACAATGTCGATCTGCGCAGAGAAGATGTCGGATCGCTGCATGTCACACAGGTCCATCCCGTTTTAATTTTTACGAAGACGGATGGGTGACGGGCAAAAAGTCCGCTGCGACCGAAGCTACCGGCGAGGGCTCGCCGACCGGTCCGACCAACAAAAATTCGGAACAGTTAAAGCGCTAACTAGGAGATGACTACCGTGGATAAGTCTCAGCATTCCTATATTCCGACCCTGGTCGAACAGATGTCGAGCGGTTCGATCGGCCGCCGGGAATTCCTTCGAAAGGCGACGCTGCTCGGTGTGTCGGCCGCAGCCGCCTATTCTCTGGCCGGCGTAGCGATGCCCGGCAATTCCGCTCAGGCGGACGACATGCCGAAAGGTGGAAACCTGCGCATCGGCATGCGCTGCATGGAAATCAAGGATCCGCATCTGGCAGACTTCGCCGAGAAGTCGAACGTCATCCGGCAGGTTTGCGAGTACCTCACCCTTACCGACCGCAACAACATCACCCATCCCTATCTTCTGGAAAAATGGGACGTCAGCGACGACCTGAAGACGTGGACACTGCATGTGCGCAAGGACGTCAAGTGGCGCAAGGGCAGGCCGTTGACGGCAGACGACGTGGTCTGGAACTTGAAGCGCGTCTGCGATCCGGCGATCGGCTCGTCGATGCTGGGGCTCTTCACCGGCTACCTCGTCGAGGAATACGAAACCGGCGAAAAGGACGAGAAAGGCAATCCGAAGAAGTCGAGCAAGCTCTGGGCTGATAACGCCATCGAGAAGGTCGACGATCATACCGTCCGTCTCAACTGCGCCTCGCCGCAGATTGCAGTGCCGGAGCACCTCTATCACTATCCGATGTTCATCATCGATCCGGAAGAAAACGGCGCCTTCGGTGCCGATGCGAACGGCACGGGTCCCTTTGTCATTACCGAATACGTCGTCGGCAAGGGCGCCAAGTACAAGGCCCGTACCGACTATTGGGGCACAGGTCCCTATCTCGACACGTTCGAATATGTCGACCTCGGCGACAACCCGGGTGCCGGCATCGCCGCCATGGCCTCCAAGCAGGTCGATGGCCTGTCGGAAGCCGATGCCGTTCAGATCAATGCGATGAAGAATTTCCCGCATGTCGCGGTCTTTCAGGTCGAGACCACGCAGACGGTCGTTGCCCGCATGCATCCGGATATCGACCAGTTCAAGGACAAGCGCGTGCGTCAGGCGATGCGCTACGCGATCGACCGCGACAAGGTTATCCAGACAGCGCTTCTCGGCGCCGGCATTCCTGCCGAAGATCATCACGTCGCGCCTTCGCACCCGGAATATGCGGCCCTGCCGAAATATCCGCGTGACATCGAGAAGGCGAAGAAGCTTCTGGCCGATGCCGGCTATCTGGATGGTTTCGAGTTCGACATGGTGACGCGCCCCGATCCGATCTGGGAGCTCAACACGGCGCAGGTGCTCGCCGAACAGTTCAAGGACATCGGCGTCAAGATCAATATCAAGTCCCTGCCGAGCGCTCAGTATTGGGAAGTCTGGACGACGGCGCCATTCAGCCTGACTGCCTGGGGCCATCGGCCGCTGGCAATCATGACGCTATCGCTCGCCTATCGTTCGAATGCCGCCTGGAACGAATCCAACTATTCCAACCCGGATTTCGACAAGCTGCTGACCGAAGCCGAAGGCATCCTCGATCCGAAGGAGCGCAGTAAGGTCATGGCGAAGATCGAGGCGATCATGCAGGACGACGGGCCGATCGTTCAGCCCTTCTGGCGTGTTTTCTCGACCGTCATGGACAAGAAGGTCAAGGGCTTCGAGCTCCATCCTTCGCAGTACATCTTCGCGCATCAATACGCGATCTCGGCGTAACCTCCCGGCTGGTGCCCGGCCGCGTTCGCGCGGTCGGGTGCTGGGCGCAGATATTCGGGCTCCTCCAGCTATGGCGAATTTCCTTCTCAAGCGTCTGGTGATGATGGTCGTGACGATGCTCTGTGCCTCGTTCCTCGTCTTCGCCGTCTGCGAGTTCACTCCCGGCAGCGTGGCGCGCAAGTCGCTCGGTCCTTTCGCTACCCAGCAGCAGGTCGACCTGCTATCGCAGAAGCTGAAGGCCAATGATCCGCTGCTGGTGCGCTACGGTCGCTGGCTAGGGGTGCTCATCGGTGCAATTCCCGATCCCCTCCAGGATCCGACCACCGGACTGAACTTCAATGATCCGCGTGGCGCCCAGTATTTCGGCAATTTCGGCTATTCGACGCTGAACAAGCTGCCGGTCAATGATGTCATATGGGATCGCCTCGGCAATACCGCCATCCTCGCCGGGCTCGCGTTCCTGCTGATCGTGCCGCTGTCGATCATCTTCGGCATCCTGTCGGGGCTGAAGGAGGGCGGGGTGCTGGACCGGACATTGTCGGTCATCTGTATCACCTTCACCTCCATTCCGGAGTTTGCATCCGGGGTCTTCCTGGTGACGCTTTTCGTCATCCTCTGGCCGATCCTGCCGGGCACCAGCCCTCTCAACAGCGATGGCGGCTGGGCTGTGCCCTACCAGTTCGTATTGCCGGTTGCCGTGCTGGTCATCTACGACTTCGGTTACGTTGCCCGCATGATCCGCGTCTCGATGATCGGCGTGATGGAGCGGCCGTATATCCGAACCGCAATCCTTAAGGGCATGAGCACGCGCCGCATGGTCCTTGGCCACGCGCTGCGCAATGCGATGATCGCACCGTTCACCGTGCTCCTGCTGCAAATCAACTTCCTGATCAGCGGCGTCGTCGTGACCGAACTCGTCTTCGCATATCCGGGCTTCGGCCGCCTGATTCTCGATGCAAGTCTCTTCGGTGATATCGCAACGCTCGAAGCGGCCACGCTGATCACCGTTGCCATCGCCGTCATCACACAGTTGCTCGGCGACCTTGGCTACATGCTGCTCGATCCACGTATCCGGGTGAGGTAAATCATGGCTGTTCAGGACAATATCGCCGGAGTCGTTGCCGCACCGCCAAAGCGCGCGGCAAGATCCAACTGGATGCGCATTTTCCATTCGCGGACAGCCGTGGTCGGCCTTTGCCTGGTTCTCTTCTGGGTGCTTGCCGCACTTCTCGCGCCCATCCTGCCGCTACCGTCGCCGACGGATTCCGATGTCATGGCGATGAGCAATCCCTATCCCTCCGCGGCCCACTGGCTGGGAACCGATATTCTCGGTCGGGACGTGCTGTCGCGGTTGATCTTCGGCGCCCGCACCGTCCTGTCCGTCGCGCCCCTGTCGGTGGCGGTCGCCATGGTCGTCGGCATCACGATGGGGATGATAGCCGGCTATTACGGCGGCTGGATCGATGTGCTGATCAGCCGTTTCTCCGATATCATCCTGGCGTTTCCGGTCCTCGTCATCTACGTCATCCTGATCGCCAATATCGGACCCTCGGTCCTGAACATCGTCATCGCCACGATGATCGCTTCTGCGCCGGGCATTGGCCGCATAACACGAGGCCTGGTCCTTGGCCTGAAACAGCAGGAATATATCTCGGCGGCCAAGCTGCGTGCGGAAAGCACGCTCTACATCATGATCGTCGAGCTGCTGCCGAACTGTCGCAGTCTTCTCATCGTCGATGCCTGCCTGCGTATCGGCTACACGATCATCACCATTGGCATTCTCGGCTTCCTCGGCCTCGGCCTGCCGCCACCGAACCCGGATTGGGGCGGCATGGTCAAGGAGAGCGTGACTGTCCTGAATGTCTGGCCGCACATGTCGCTGATCCCGTCTGCCGCGCTCGTCAGTCTGGTCCTCGGCTTCAATCTGCTCGCCGACGGCATGCGGGAGGCTTGGAAACCATGAACATCATCGCGTCCAATCTCAAGGGAGCGGCCATGTCCATCACGCCATCGATCGATCGGGAACCCGTTCTCGACATCCAGAACCTGCGCATCGAATTTCGTGGCAAGAGCGAAACGGTGGTTGCGATCCCCGATCTCTCGTTCAGGGTCATGCCCGGCGAAAGTTACGGCCTCGTCGGGGAATCGGGCTGCGGCAAGAGCACGACGGCCATGGCGATCATGGGCTATCTCGGCAATACCGGGGTGATCGCCGGCGGCAGCATCCGCTTCAGCGGCAAGCAACTGGTCGATGCTTCCCCGAAGGAGTTGCGCTCCATCCGCGGGCGGCAGATCGCCATGGTTTACCAGGACCCGATGAGTGCGCTCAATCCGGTCAAGACGATTGGCGCGCAGCTTGCCGAAGTGCCACTGCTTCACATGGGGGCCAGCAAGAAGGACGCGATGGCGATGGCGGAGGCCATGCTTGCCGACGTTCGGCTACCGGATCCCGGCGACATGATGAAGCGCTATCCGCATCAGCTCTCCGGCGGCCAGCAGCAGCGTGTCGTCATCGCCATGGCATTGCTTGCCAAACCGTCCCTGTTGTTGCTTGACGAACCGACGACCGGTCTCGACGTGACGGTCGAGGCTGCGGTCATCGATCTCATCGCCGAATTGCGCCAACGCTATTCGACCAGCCTGTTGTTCATCTCGCATAATCTCGGTCTGATCGCGGAAAGCTGCGATCGTCTCGGCATCATGTATTCGGGCGAGATGGTGGAAGAAGGAACGACATCGGACGTATTCCGCCGCCCGAAGCACCCCTATACGCGCGGTCTCATCGATTGCATTCCTGATATTACCGGTGACAAGCGCAGCCGTACACTTGCGGCGATCCCGGGCTCGATCCCGCTGCCGCAGGAAAGGCCGCAGGGCTGTCTCTTCGGACCGCGCTGTTCAAGCTTCGTTCCAGGTCTTTGCGACCGCCCCAGGCTTGTTCTCGAACCTGCGGCTGAAGACCATCTCGTCCGTTGCGTTCGCTGGACCGAAATTCCAGCGACGACTGCAGGTGTAGCGTATGCCGAGGTGGCCGGTGTCGAAAAATCGACGGCCATCTCGCTGTCCGATGTCAACCGCCTCTATCCCGTTGGCCATCGCAAGACCGTCAAGGCGAACGAGGCGGTCACGTTCGACGCCGGGACTGCCGAGATCGTCGCCCTGGTCGGTGAGTCCGGCTGCGGAAAATCGACGCTTGCGCGCATCGTGACGGGTCTCGACAAGGCGACGTCGGGCGAAATCCGCATGGCAGGCGAAAATATTGCCGAACTGCAGGCGAGTGAGCGGCGACGTGCGCTGCTCCAGCAGGTTCAGATGATCTTTCAAAACCCCGACAGCACGCTCAACCCATCGCATTCGGCCGCTTTCTCCATACGCCGCTCGATCAAGAAATTCGGTATCCGCAAGGAAAAAGCCGAGATCGAACAGCGTGTCCGCGAACTTCTGGAAATGGTGCGGTTGTCTCCAGCCGTCGCAGACCGCAAGCCGAACCAGCTCTCCGGCGGTCAGAAGCAGCGCATTGCCATTGCACGCGCCTTTGCAGCCGAACCCTCGCTGATCGTCGCCGACGAACCGGTTTCAGCGCTCGACGTTTCGGTGCAGGCTGCGGTCGTGACGCTTCTCCTCGATATTCAGCGGGAAAAGCACGCGACGATGCTGTTCATCAGCCATGACCTGGCGCTGGTTCGTCATGTCGCCGACAAGGTCGTCGTCATGTATCTCGGCAAGATCATGGAGCAGGGAACCGTCGAGGAGGTCTTCGGCGAGGGCGCGCATCCCTATACCGAAGCGCTTCTCTCGGCGATCCGCAGCCCGCATCCCGACGAAGCGCCGCGCGAGCGCATCCGTCTGTCGGGCGAAACACCGAGCCCTGTCAACGTGCCGGCGGGTTGCCGCTTCTCGACGCGTTGCCACCGCAAGCTCGGCAGCATCTGCGACACCGTCGCGCCGCCGCTGCGCAAGATGTCCGGCACGCACGAGATCCTCTGCCACATCGATCAGGCGGAGCTTGCCGCACGACCCTCCGTTCTCGCTCCGGCCGAAAAGGCATAGACAATGCACGATCCCGACAGGACGGCTGGTGACGTCTCCCGGAAAGCTGCCGGCCTCCGCGCAATCCTGCATGTGCTGGCGAGCATCTGCATCGTTGCGACTGGAAATTCTCTTCTGACGACCACGGTTTCGCTTCATCTCAGCGATCCTGCGATCGACCCGCATATCGTTCAGCTGCTGCTGACGGCGTTTCCCATCGGCTTCCTTGCCGGTTGCCTGTCGGCGCGTTTCCTTGTGGTTCGCCTCGGACATGAGCGATCCTTCCTGACCGTGGCATTGCTTGCTGCTTTCGGCGCCTGCGGCTATATGCTGACGGAAGCCCCTTCGGTCTGGTTCTGCCTGCGTCTGATAAACGGCTTTTCCATCGCGGCGCTGTTCGTCGTTTCCGAAAGCTGGATCAATCTCTATGCCGATCAAAAGAACCGTGGGGCCTATTTTTCTCTCTATATGCTGATGACGTCGCTGGCGACACTGTTTGCGCAATTGCTCGTCGAAGCAGCCGGGCCGAATTCCCCTCATCTCTTTCAGCTTGTGCTTGCGGTCATCCTGTTCGGGTTGGTTTATGCCCGCTTTGTCGGTGGCCCCTGGCCCGCCTTGCGACTGCCGCTGGCAGTGACTGTCGATGCCGGCAACGCCCACTCCGGGAGCCGGTTCGGCATCTGGCGGCTCGCCGCTCTCGCACCGGTCACCGTCGTCTGCGTCTTTCAGTCAGGCATGACCAATATGAATGTCTATACGATGACGCCGATCTATGCGGAGCGGGTGAACCTCGACGCAGCCTTTGCGGTGAGCCTGGTAACTGCTTTCAGCCTTGGCGGCATGCTTGCGCAGGCACCGGTCGGATGGCTTTCGGATCGCATGGACCGGCGTGTTCTGCTGCTCCTGCAGGGACTGGCGGCTGCAGCTTTGTGTGCGGCAATCGCCTGGCCCGGAGTGCGGTCCCAGGCACTGCTTTACGGCCTGTTTTTTGCCTATGGCGCGATCGCGCTGACGATCTACCCTGTCGGCATAGCCTATGCCAACTCGCAGCTCGATAGCCGGCATATGGTTTCTGCCTCAGGCAGTCTCCTGCTTCTGTATTCGATCGGCAACATCATGACGCCTGGGCTTGCCGCACAGCTGATGGAGCAGTTTACGCCGCAGGCTCTCTTCCTTCTCCTTGGCAGCGGGGCATTTCTGGTTGCCGTCGCCGCCTGCTTCAATCTGGTCCGCCGTCCCATGGGCGGTGCCAAACCCTGCCTCGTTTCGGGAGGAAGCTAATGACATCCGCCAAGCCTTACGACCTCGTGATCCGTGGTGGCCGTGTGGTGCTGCCGGACGCGACCAGGCAGATCGATATCGGCGTTCGCGACGGGGTGATTGCGGCGCTGGAACCAGATCTGCCCGAGGGAAAACATGAAGTCGAAGCGAAGGGGCGTCTCGTCCTGCCAGGCGGTGTCGATAGCCATTGCCATATGGATCAGCAGCCGTGGGAGGAAAAAGCGACCGCCGACGATTTCGACACCGGCACCTTGTCGGCGATGTGCGGCGGGACGACGACTGTCGTGCCCTTCGCCATGCAGATGCGCGGCCAATCCTTGCGCGATATCGTCGAGGATTATCACGAGCGGGCCCGTCCGAAGGCGCGGATCGATTATGGCTTTCACCTGATCGTCGGTGATCCCTCGGCCGAGGTATTGCGCGACGAAATTCCCGGTCTGATTGCCGAGGGCTGCACGTCGATCAAGATCTATCTCACCTATGACGGGCTGAAGCTCGATGACTACGAGGTGTTGAACGTGCTCGACCTTGCCCGGGCGCAGGGCGCGATGGTCATGGTGCATGCCGAAAACGATGCCTGCATTCGCTGGTTAACCGAAAAGTTCATCGCCGCGCGCAAGACGGAACTGCGCTATCACGAGAAGGCGCATTCGGCGATCGGCGACCGTGAGGCGACCTTCCGGGCCATCAGTCTTTCGGAACTTATCGAAACCCCGATCCTCGTCAGCCATGTCGCTGCCGGCGGTGCGGTCGAGGAGATCCGCCGCGCCAAGGCGCGCGGGCTTCCGATCTATGCCGAGACCTGCCCGCAATATCTCTTCCTGTCGGCCGAAGACATCGATACGCATGACCTCTCCGGCTCCAAATGCGTGTGCACGCCGCCGCCGCGCGACAAGTCCAACCAGCCGGCAATCTGGGCCGGTATCCTGGACGGGACGCTTGAGGTCTTCACGTCGGATCATTCGCCCTGGCACTATGCCGACAAGATCGCGGGTGGCCCCGGAACGCCGTTTCATCGTATTCCCAATGGCATTCCCGGTATCGAAACGCGACTTGCCTTGCTGTTTTCCGCTGGCGTGAATGGCGGGCTGATTTCGTTGCAGAAGTTCGCGGACCTGACCGCTGGCGCCCCGGCGCGGCTCTTCGGTCTTCATCCGCGCAAGGGCCGGATTGCGCTTGGCGCAGATGCCGATATCGCCATCTGGGATCCGGATCGCAGTGTCACCATCACCAATTCGCTGCTGCATCACGCGACGGATTACACGCCCTATGAGGGACAGGTCGTCAAAGGCTGGCCTGTCATGACGATTTCGCGCGGCGACATCGTCTGGGACGACGGGAAGATCATCGCCGAGCCGGGACGCGGTCAGTTCATCGCCAGAGAGCGGCCGTTCCCGCCCCAACAGGGTCTTTCGAAGGTCCTCGCATCATGACGACGGCGATGTCACGCCTTGATGGCAAGGTGATCTTTCTGACCGGTGCTGCGAGCGGTATCGGCGCGGCGATCGCGCGACGCTGCATCGACGAGAATGCCTCGGTGATCTGTGCGGATCAGTCGCTCGATGGTGTCATCGCGCTGGCGCAGTCCCTTGGCCCCCAGGCTTTCGCCATTCAGTGCGACGTCACCGACAATGCGTCAGTCGAGAGTGCGGTGGAGAGCGGTGTACAACGTTTCGGTCGCCTTGATGGTCTCGTGCACAATGCTGCGGCACCCTCCATGGATGCGACGGTCATCGATCTTGCCGAACGGCAATGGCGCCTCGAGATCGATGTCATCCTGACCGGCGCCTTTCTGGCCAGCAAGCACGCGCTTCCGGCGATGATTGCGACCGGCGGCGGATCGGTCGTCTTCATTGCATCGCAGTTCGCGCATGTGGCGACCGGCAGGGCCGTTGCCTATTGCGCCGCCAAAGCCGGCCTCGTGCATCTCGCCAAGGCCATGGCGGTCGATCACGCGGCCGATGGCATCCGCGTCAACAGCCTTTCGCCGGGCGCTGTCGCGACGCCGAGGTTGCTGCAGCGGTGGCCGGATCTCGAGGCGGCCAATGCCGGGCTCGGACCTGCGCATTTGCTCGGCCGTATTGCCCAACCGGATGAAATTGCCGCCGCGGCAGCCTTTCTCCTGTCGCCGGATGCGTCGTTCGTCACCGGAACCGACCTCCTTGCCGACGGTGGTTACGCGACGCGCTGATACCTTTGCTGAAGTCTTAGGATGGATTTGAAATGACCCTTCTCGTCACCGGCGGAACCGGCTTCGTCATGAGCGTCCTCGCACGGACGTGGCTCGATCGTGATTCCAAGGCACGTGTCGTCATTCTCGACCGTGCCGGCCTGGATGACATGGCGGAGCGCTATTTTGCGCCGGTCCGCGATCGGCTCACGGTCGTGACGGCCGACCTTTGCGATCCCAGCCAATGGAAGGCTGCGCTCGACAGCCACGATATCCGCTACGTGGTGCATGGCGCGACCGTTACGCCGATCTCGCGTGGCAGTGCCGCGGAGGCAAAGCGCCAGCCCGAAGCTGAAGATCCTGCCAGGATCGTCGATGTCAATCTCATGGGTACCGTGCACATTCTCGAATGGCTGAGACAGCGTCCGGGCATTCAACGCCTCGTCTTTGTCAGTTCGGGCTCCGTCTACCGCCATCACGGGCCGGACTGGACTGGCGAGCCGCTTCCTGAAGATGGTTATGTTGCGCCGCTGACGCTTTACGGGATCTCCAAATTTGCAGCCGAGATGATCGTCAACCGTTACGCCGACCTGTTCGGCCTGTCGGCAGCCTCCGTTCGGCTTGCGTCTGTTTACGGGCCGATGGACCGTGTCACCGGCAGCCGCAATTTCCGGCATGTGCCGAACCGTGTCGCCCATATGGCGCTTGGCGGGGAGGTAATCAGGCCGAACAGCCTGGAGCCCGTTGGCGACTATGTTACCTCGACGGATGTGGCCGACGCGATCATTGCGCTGCTCTTTGCAGAGCGCCTTCGCTACCGGCACTACAATATCGGCAGCGGCGAGACCTCCACGATCGGCGAAATCATCGCTTGGGCGAAGGAACGTGCGCCCGGCTTGCAGGTCGAAATGAGCCCGGCTGAAACCGCCAACATCATCCAGGACGTTTCACTCAAAGACGGCATGTGGGGTGCTTACGACATCGCGCGCATTGCACGTGATACCGGCTGGCAGCCACGCGGCGCCAGGCAATCGTTCCACGGCTACATGGACTGGATCGTCGAAAACGAAAATCAGAGCGAGGGAAAGTGATGAGCGCAGCTGCAAAAGACCAATCGCGCGATTTTGTCGGTTATGGCCCGAAACCACCGGTCGTGAACTGGCCGGGCGGGGTCAAGCTCGCGATCAACCTTGTGCTGAACTACGAGGAGGGCGCCGAATATTCCTGGCTCGAGGACGGGCGAAACGACAATTGGGGCGAATACAATATTCCAAATAGCCCGCCGCTGCGCGACCTCGGCACTGAAACGCATTTCGAATATGGCAGCCGTGCCGGCGTCTGGCGACTGGCGCGGCTGTTCGACCGCTACAATATTCCGGTG
>DASWOH010000117.1:0-2566 GCA_036398815.1 Rhizobium sp.
AAAGCCGATGTTGTCTCGACATCGGCTTCCTTTCGACAGTTCCCGATAGAAGCTGCGATCAACTCGCGATGGCGAGAGAACTGTGCCTGCGCGCAAAGGCGCTGGGCGTGAAGCCGGTATGGTTGCTGAAGGCGACGGTGAATGCGCCGATGCTGTTGAAGCCGACGGCATATGCCGTCTCGGTCACGCTGGCCCTTTCGTGGCGCAGCAGCTTCATCGCCTCGCTCATGCGCACCTCGTTGATGAATTCCCGCCAGTTGATGCCGAGTTCGTCGCGGAAGCGGCGCCGGAGTGTCCGCTCGGACATGCCGACGGCTGCCGCCGTATCGGCAATCGACGCCGTTTCGATATGATCCCGCGCGAAGGCGATTGCCCGGTCCATGTCGGGCGCATTGCCGAAGGGGGTCCACATCTTTCGCTTCGTATCGAACCAGACGCCGAACAGCTGGCCTATCGTCCGGAAAAAGTCATTGGCGAGCGTGTCGCCCGCATCGCGTTCCGGCCCCCACCGGCGGGCAAACGAGATCATTTCCGCTGCGAGCCCCGGCATCGCAACCGCCCAGCAGCCGGTATGATGCCAGACCGTTTCCGAGCCCGTGAATTTCACCAGCGTCAGATATACGGGGCCGGTGGCAGCCAGCCGGTAGGAGCGGCCCGCCGGAATGAACACCATGTGACCCGAAGGCAGCGTCCAGCGCCCGGCAACGCCGAGCAGCTTCGCTTCGCCATGATGGACGCAGACCAGCATCCCGCCGGGCTCTCCCTCGGAACTTGCATCGAAGGACGACAGCCGCAGCTCCACGGCATGGCTCGGGCAGGCGCGCTGGACCGCGAAGCGTTCGTCCCGTGATCCGAGGGCGAAACGCCGCAATCCATCGGTATCGCCACTCAAGGGGCAGCTTTCCGCCAATTCCATCCTCCTCATCCCAGCCTCCCAGCGAGATTGTCCGATTTTAGAAAATCGATGGCCTATTTCCGAACGACGGCCTCGGTTTAGCGTGTCAAGATCAAGGACACAAGAGGCGGGGAGCAGTGCTCTTGAAACAGACCTTGGGTGGAGGAAACATGTCCAGGCTTGATGGCAATTCAAATGCCGACCATCCTGCGGACCTATTGCGGGTTTCGGGCATCGGCAAGCGATTTGGGGGAACGATCGCGCTTCGCGAGGTTTCCTTCTCTGTTTCCAAGGGCGAGATCGTCGCACTTCTCGGAGAGAACGGTGCCGGCAAATCGACCCTGATCAAGATCATGGCAGGCGTGTTCCCGGCGGATTCCGGCTCGTTGCAGTTCGGCGACGATACGGTGCAATCCGCCGCAAAGTCCGGGCGCATCGCCTTCATCCATCAGGATCTCGGCCTCATCCCGTGGATGACGGTCGCCGAGAACATGATGCTCTCGACCCGCTATCCGCGGCGCGGCGGCCTGATCGACTGGCGGGCTGGTCGCGAAAGGGCGCGGCGGGCGCTTGCCGAGATCGGCGGCGATATCGATCCGGACGACCGCGTCGAAATGCTGAGCCGCACCGACAAGTCGCTGGTGGCGATCGCAAGGGCGCTGGCGAGCAATGCCGAACTTATCGTGCTCGACGAGCCGACCGCCAGCCTGCCGCAATCGGAAGTCGATCGGCTGCACGAGGTCTTGCGCACGCTCCGGAGCCGGGGAGTGGGGATGATCTATGTCTCCCATCGCCTCGACGAGGTTTATGCGCTGTGCGACCGCGTCGTGGTTCTTCGCGACGGCATCGTCGCGGCGACGGCTCGAACGGCCGAGATCGCGGCCGGCGATCTTGTTCAGGCGATCATCGGACGTCCTCATGAGCAGGTCTTTGTCCGCCCGCCGGCACCGCACGACAGGGTCGACATTCTCAACCTCGAAGGGGTCGGGCTCGAGGCGGTCGGGCCGGTGGATCTGACCTTGCGCCGCGGCGAGGTCGTCGGCCTCGTCGGGCTGCGCGGCGCCGGACAGGACGTGATCGGCAAGGCCCTGTTCGGTATGGAACGGGTTGTTTCCGGCAGGATCAGCCTATGTGGCAAAGCCTATTCGGCCCGCGATGCCTTCGATGCCATCTCGAAGGGCGTGCTGATGGTGGCCGGTGACCGCAACGCGGAATCTGTGGCGCAGGGCATGACCGTCAAGGAGAACATGTTTCTCAATCCGGTGGCGGCAGGGCGCGGCCTGCTCGATCTCAGATCGTCCGGCTCGGAAGAGCGCGAGGCTGAAACGCTGGGGGCGAAGGTTCGTCTCAGGCCCAATCTTCCTTCGGCGCCGATCGAGACGCTTTCCGGCGGCAACCAGCAGAAGGTCGTGATGGCGCGGTGGATGCGCATCGGCGGCAAGGTTCTCGTGCTCGAAGATCCGACAGCCGGTGTCGATGTCGGTGCCAAAGCGGAAATCTACCGCCTTCTGGCCGACGCGCTGGATACCGGCCTCGGCGTGCTGCTGATCTCGACGGACTTCGAGGAGGTCACAGCCATCTGCCATCGGGCCTATGTCTTCAGAGCAGGCAAGGTCGTCGCGGAATTGTCCGAGGCGGAGCTTTCGATTGCCAATCTGCTGAACACGGCAT
>DASWOH010000118.1:0-7260 GCA_036398815.1 Rhizobium sp.
ATACGAACAGACGAGCAGGATATTCGTCGTTTGATTATAGCCCGTCATCGGCAGGATCGACGACGAGTTATAGAGGCGCAGATAGCCGAAGACGATGACGATCGCCGGAATGACCAACGGCATCAATGTGATGAATTCCACGAGCGGGCGTATTTGCGGCAAGCGCAGGCGAACCCAATAGGCCGTCGGCACCACAAGCAGCATGCCGAAAATGATGGTCAGCACAGCCATCAGCATGGAATAGCCGAAGGCATAAAGGAAGTTCGAGTCGGCAAAGACCGAGGTATAGGCATCGAAACTGTAGGCGTTGCGACGCATGCGCAACGAGAACTCCAGCGTGCCGATAAGTGGTACGATGAAATAGAAGGCGCCAATGGCGACTGCGATCCAGGCAAAGAACTTTTGCAGCTTCATTTTTGCCACCGTTCAGCGCGCATGCGCATAAGAATATAGATGACGTTCGAAATGCCGGTAATGACGATCATGCCGAGTGCCATCGCATAACCGAGATTGGCATTGTGTAGCACATCGCCGCGGATTTGCGCATAAAGCTGGATCGGCACGATGTTGAGCGAGCTGCCGGTCAACGCGATTGCGGTCGCGATGGCGCCGAACGCGTTGGCAAACAACAGCAGCGTCGTACCCAGCAAGCTTGGCCAGAGGATAGGCAGCGCCACCATCAACCAATATTGTCCGTTCGTCGCCCCGAGAATGGAGGCAGCTTCGCGCCACTCCTTCTTCATGCCATCGAGGGCCGGCGTGATGATCAGCACCATCAGCGGGATCTGGAAATACATGTAGGTGATGGTGAGGCCGATGAAGCTGTAGAGATTGAAGCCGGTCGAGTACAAATTGAAGCCGAACCACTCCACCATCAGTATCGTGATGAAGCCGAGGCGACCGATCGTGGCGATGAATGCAAAGGCCAGCGGTACACCGGCGAAATTGGAGGCCACGCCCGAAAAGGTCAGAAATGCATGGCGGACCCAGGCCGGAAGGCCGCCCATGACCAGTGCCCAGGCGAGATAGAAACCGATCAGCGCGCCGCCGAGCGCGGAAACGACCGACACCTTGATGCTGATCCAGTAGGAATTCATAATCGACGGTGTGAAGAGGTCGGCGATGTTCTTGAGGGTAAGGCTTCCGTCGGGTGTCAAAAATGCGCCGGCGACCAGGTAGATCGTCGGAAGAATCAAAAACAGCAGCGCGAAGATCAGGAAGGGCGCAATGCCCAGCCAATTGATGACTGCGCGCTTGCTGATCAGGGGAGCAGAACTGATCGTTGATGTTGTAACGGTGCTCATGAAGTGCCCAATCTACGGCATCAAAAACGGAATAACCTCCCCGTCGAAACGGGGAGGTCATTTCAAGTCGGATTACTGCACGTTCGAACCGACGACGCTATCCCAATTGGTGGTGATGGCGGTCTTGCCGGCATCCTGCTCTTCGAGCGTCGGGAAGACGGCCTTTTCGTAGGCGGCAGCCGGCGGCAGCTTGTCGAGCAGCTCCTTCGGAACCTTGCCGTTCTTTGCAAGGTCGTTGAAGCGGATCGGATGGCAATAGCCCTTCAGCCAGCCAATCTGGCCTTCGTCGGAATAAAGGAATTCCATCCAGAGCTTGGCGGCGTTCGGGTGCGGAGCGAAAGCCGAGATCGCCTGCACGTAAACGCCGGCGACAACGCCCGAAGCCGGAACCGTAACTTCGACCGGCGGGTTGCCGTTCAGGCTGTCGCGCCATGCGAGACCGTTATAGTCCCAGGCGACGACGATCGGGGTGGCGCCCTGCGCGAGCGAAGCGGACTTGCCGATGACCGGAACGAAGTTGCCAGCCTTGTTGAGCTCAGCGAAATACTTCAGGCCGGCTTCACCGATCTTGGTGGCATCCTTTTCGCCACCGGCGAGGCCGGCTGCGTAAGCGGCCTGGACGGCCTGGTTGGACGTGCGCGGGTCGCCGGCGAGCGATACCGTGTTGGCATATTCCGGCTTCAGCAGGTCAGCCCAGTCCTTCGGGGGATTCTTGACGATGTCCTTGTTCACGACGAAGGAGAGAACGCCGTAATAGTCGCCGTACCAGTAGCCGTCGGCATCCTTGGCGCTGTCCGGAATGGAATCCCAGGTCGAGACCTTGTAAGGCTGGATCAGGCCGTCTTTCTTGGCGGACGGACCGAAGGAGAGGCCAACGTCGATGACGTCGGGAGCCTGCGGGCCGGTGTTGCCCTTGTTGGCGCGGATGGCTTCGACTTCGTCGCCCGAACCGGCGTCCGGATTGAGTTCGTTGACCTCGATGCCGTATTTTGCCTTGAAGGCTGCGATGAGATCGCCATAACCGCACCAGTTGTGGGGCAGTGCGATCGTGTTCAGCGTGCCTTCCTTCTTGGCGGCAGCGATGAGATCCGCGCTCGGCTCGGCAGCAGCGATGGCGGTCGAAGCCACGAGCATCGCAGTGGAGAGTGTCAGAAGACGATGAACTTTCGAGATCACTGGTATTCCTCCTTTTAGGTTTTGAGTGTCAATCGTTGCTGTTAATGACGTTACATGAATGTTGTGTGACGGCTACAATGAGTTGTATTTCCTGTAAACGCCGGGAATTTCCTTTTATTCGCGAACTATGACAGGTGCTGTCTCGCTGGCGCGATTCGCAGGCCATAATTTAATACTTCCCTTCTTTCTAACTTAGCTTGCGGAACAGACGCGTCTGTTCGAAGAGGCCTTCCAGGGTTTTCATGCGCTCGCTCGTCTCATCCCATGTCGAACTCTGCACGGCTTCGATCAGCGCCTCGACAATGAAGAGGGTGACGACAGAGGAATCCCACGCCGACGGCGCCTCTATCTGCACGCGAAACGTGTGCCTTGCATGTTTGGCGGCAGGAGTCGCCCACTGGTCGGTGAAGACGATGATCTCGGCCCCGCGACGGCGGGCGGCAGCGGCGAGGTTGACCATCTCCTGCTCATAGCGCCTGATATCGAAGATCACGAGCAGGTCGCCGGGGTTCATGTTCAGGACATATTGCGGCCAGGAGCTCGAATTGGAGGAGAGTAGCGTGGTATTCGGGCGGATGACCTGCATGTGGGTGAAAAAATATTCGGCAAGCGCGCCGGTGATGCGGCCACCGACGAAATAGAGCCCGCGTTTGTGCTCCGACAGCAGCGCGGCGACACTTTCGAAGGTCGCCACGTCGATATCCGACAGGGTTTGACGCAGGTTGCCCATGATGGCATCGGCAAAGCGATTGAGGATGTGCGTGCCGGGGGCCTTGGATGCCCAGCGGTCATGCTTGGTCAGCGGATTGGAGATGGTCGCCTCGACCTCCTGATGGAGGTGGGACTGAAAATCAGGATAGCCCTTGTAGCCAAGTTTCTGCACCATGCGCGCCACGGTCGGCGTGGAAACGCGCGCATTCTCGGCGACCGTCGTAATGCTGCCCAGCCCCGAAACGGGGTAGTTGTCGAGCAGGCTCTTGGCGAGCTGCTTTTCGGCGCGCGTCAACGCGTCGAATTGGGCATGAATTACGTCCGAAACTGTCCTCGACGCATTGCTCACTCGATTTTAGCTCCCCGGGACGGTCTTATGCCAGTCTCCGATGACGATATAACAACGCTGTCATATTTCGAGTCAATGTCACAAATGAAGAAATAATTTCAGTTTCCGATTGACAGTTGTTGGAACCTGAAGAATTCTTTTCTTATAAAGATTTTATTACGTAGCGGTGGGACGCCTTCAATGCTTGCCCAGCAAGGCATTTTGACGGAAGCGGATGGCGAGTGCGTCGCGGTCGAACGGCCGGACGGAAGGAGTCCGGTTTTCATCATTTGCGAACATGCATCCTGCAGGCTGCCGGAACGCTTCGGCGATCTCGGCCTGTCGCCCGAGGCGCTTTCCAGTCACATTGCCTGGGATCCCGGCGCATTGGCCGTTGCTCGGAAAACCTCCGATAGTCTTGATGCAACACTGGTCCATCAGCGCTTCTCCCGTCTGATCTACGATTGCAACCGGCCGCCGGAAAGCGCTGGTGCGATGCCGGAAATCAGCGAGATCTACACGATCCCCGGCAATCGGCATCTGCGGGCCGAGGACCGGGAGGCACGGACCGAAGCACTTTACATACCGTTCCACAACCGCATTCGGGCGCTCTTGAAGGAGCGGTCGGCGAGGGGACAAAAAACCGTGGTCGTCACGGTTCACAGTTTTACACCCGTCTATAACGGCAAGCCTCGGGCGGTGGAACTCGGCATTCTGCACGATGACGATCGCTGGCTGGCGGATCGCATGCTCGATGCGGCGGCTGAAGCGCCGCTCTATCGCACCGAACGCAACGAGCCTTACGGGCCAGAGGACGGCGTCACCCATACATTGAGATTGCATGGGATCGCCAACGGTTTGCATAATGTAATGATCGAGGTCCGCAACGACCTCATCGTGGATGACGTCGGTCAAGGGGTCGTGGCCGACTATCTGACGGGGCTTCTTCAGAGCAGTCTGGAAGCCTGACAAAAAAGAAAAGACCCCGGGGAGCAGCTCAACTGCGATCGGGCCGCACGGCAAAAAGCCGGCGGCTCACATGACACATGGTCCTCCGCAATTCCGCGGAAGGCCGGGCTTTAGGGGGAATGACATGTCTGATTACACTGACTTAGACAAGAAAGAGGATGTGCATATCCTGCACTCCATGGGCTATGCCCAGGAGTTGGAACGGCGAATGAGCTCGTTCTCGAATTTTGCGGTATCCTTTTCCATCATTTGCATTCTTTCAGGCGGTATCAATTCGCTCGCACAGGCAACGTCAGGCGCGGGCGGCGCCGCGATCGGCATCGGCTGGCCGGTCGGTTGCTTTATTTCCCTGGTCTTTGCCGTGGCGATGGCGCAGATCAGCTCGGCCTATCCGACAGCGGGCGGGCTCTATCACTGGGGCTCGATCCTCGGCAACCGCTTCACCGGCTGGCTGACCGCCTGGTTCAATCTTCTCGGCCTCGTCACGGTTCTCGGCGCGATCAATGTCGGCACCTATTATTTCTTCATCGGCGCCTTTGGCGGCTATTTCGGCATGACCGATACGACGTTGGTCCGCATGGTGTTTCTGGTGGTCATCACCGGCCTTCAGGCGCTGGTGAACCATATGGGCATCGGACTGACCGCGAAGCTGACCGACTTTTCCGGCTATCTGATCTTCGCGACCTCGATCGCGCTGGCGATCGTGTGCCTGGTCGCTGCACCGTCCTACGACTTTGCCCGGCTGTTCACCTTCACCAACTATTCGGGCTTGGCGACGATGGCTGCCGACAACACGCAGACAGGCGCCCCGGTCTGGCCGCAGGTTTCGACCTTCTGGGTCTTCGCCCTCGGCCTGCTGCTGCCGATCTATACGATCACCGGCTATGACGCCTCGGCGCATACGTCGGAGGAGACCGTCAAGGCCGCCCATTCCGTTCCGCGCGGCATGGTGGCTTCGGTGCTCTGGTCGGCTTTGTTCGGTTACATCATGCTGTGCTCCTTCGTGCTGATGCTTCCGAATATGGACGATGCCGCAAAGCAGGGCTGGAACGTGTTCTTCTGGGCGATGGATGCTCAGGTGAACCCGATCGTCAAGGATATCCTGTATTTCCTGATCTTCATCAGCCAGTGGCTGTGCGGTCTGGCGACAGTGACGTCGGTCTCGCGCATGATCTTCGCGTTCTCGCGCGACGGCGGCCTTCCGGCATCGAAGGCGCTGTCCAAGGTGAGCCCGAAATATCGCACGCCGGTTTCGGCGATCTGGACCGGCGCGACCCTTGCGGTGCTGTTCGTCTGGGGTTCGTCGCTGGTTTCGATCGGCGATACGCCGGTGTATAGCATCGTCGTTTCGTGCACCGTCATCTTCCTCTTCTTCTCCTTCGCGATCCCGATCACGCTCGGGCTCTTCGCATGGGGCACGGCGAAGTGGGACAAGATGGGTCCGTGGAACCTCGGCGAGGGGCTGTTCAAGCTCTTTGCCGTGCTGACGGTCATCTCGATGATCATCATCTTCGTTCTCGGCATTCAGCCGCCGAATGACTGGGCGGGTATCATTACCGTCGGTTTCCTCGTGCTGACGGCAATCGTCTGGTTCGGTTTCGAGCGCCGCCGCTTCAAGGGCCCGCCGATCGGCGATGCGATCGCCAAGCGCAAGGCCGAGATCGCGGCGGCCGAAGCGGCTGTCGGCGAAAGCTGACGATCGGGCCACGCGTCCTGAGACCAGGAGGCCGCATAGGTGCGGCCTCCTTCACCGGCACAAAGGCAGCGCGGAATGCGGGTTGCCCCCGGAGTGCCGTTTTGTTGTCCGATGTCACCATTAATGTTCAGGCGGATCAAACATGAGCACCAGCTATACGTTCGACGACCTCAGACAAGATGTGGCCGAAGGGCGCATCGATACGGTTCTGGCATGCCAGGTGGATATGCAGGGTCGTTTGATGGGCAAACGATTCCAGGCGGAATTCTTCATCGACAGCGCCTGGAAGGAAACGCATAGCTGCAACTATCTCCAGGCGACCGATATCGAGATGGAGACCGTTTCCGGCTACAAGTCGACAAGCTGGGAGAAGGGTTACGGCGACTATACGATGAAGCCCGATCTCTCCACGCTGCGTCGTATTCCCTGGCTGGAAGGCACGGCGCTGGTACTCTGTGACGTGCTCGATCATCACACCCACGAAGAAGTGCCTCATTCGCCGCGGGCCATCCTCAAGAAGCAGGTCAAGCGCCTCGAAGCGCTGGGCATGAAGGCCTATATGGCCTCGGAGCTGGAATTCTTCCTGTTCGATCAGACCTACGACAGCGCCCGTGAATCCGGCTATCGCAACCTCAATCTCGTCAGCGGCTACAATGAAGACTACCACATCTTCCAGACGACCAAGGAAGAGGATGTGATGCGGGCGATCCGCAAGGGCTTGCAGGGCGCCGATATCCCGGTCGAGAATTCAAAGGGCGAAGCCTCGGCCGGCCAGGAGGAGATCAACGTTCGCTACGCCGACGCGCTTGATATGGCCGACCGCCATGCGATCATCAAGAACGGCTGCAAGGAGATCGCCTGGGCAAAGGGCAAGGCCATCACCTTCCTGGCGAAATGGAACTACAGCGCCGCCGGCAGCTCGTCGCATATCCATCAGTCATTGTGGAGCGCCGACGGCAAGACGCCGCTGTTCTTCGACAAGGAAGAAGAGCACGGCATGACCCCGCTGATGAAGCATTATGTCGCCGGGCTTTTGAACCATGCCAGCGAAATCACCTATTTCCTCGCGCCCTATA
>DASWOH010000119.1:0-12686 GCA_036398815.1 Rhizobium sp.
CGCGCTTCCGCGCGTTCGCGACTTCCGCGGCCTGAACCCGAAAAGCTTTGACGGTCGTGGCAACTTCGCCATGGGCATCAAGGAACACATTGTGTTCCCTGAGATCAACTACGACAAGGTTGATCAGATGTGGGGCATGGACATCATCGTTTGCACGACGGCCACCAAGGACGACGAAGCACGGGCTCTTCTGACAGAGTTCAACTTCCCGTTCCGTCAGTAACCGTAACGACGAGCGTAGAAAAGGAACTTAAGCTATGGCGAAGACAAGCGCAGTTGAAAAGAACAAGCGCCGCCGCAATACGGTTGCTCTGAGTGCCGCAAAGCGTGCCGCGCTGAAGGCAACCATCATGAACCAGTCTCTTCCGATCGAAGAGCGGTTCAAGGCTACCCTGAAGCTCGCATCGCTGCCGCGCGATGGATCGAAGACCCGCATCCGTAACCGTTGCGAAGTTTCCGGTCGTCCGCGCGCCTATTACCGCAAGCTGCGCATGTCGCGTATCGCACTGCGGGAACTGGGCAATTTCGGCAAGGTGCCGGGCATCGTCAAGTCGAGCTGGTAAGGAGACGGGTAGATGACAATGACTGATCCGTTGGGCGATATGCTCACCCGTATCCGTAACGGTGCTTCTCGCCGCAAGTCGTCGGTTTCGACGCCTGCGTCCAAGCTCCGTGCACGTGTTCTCGATGTCCTGCAGTCCGAAGGCTACATCCGTGGCTATTCCGTTGTCGATTTCGGCAATGGCAAGTCGGAGCTGAACATCGAGCTCAAGTACTATGAAGGCGCATCGGTGATCCGTGAGATCGGCCGTGTGTCCAAGCCGGGCCGCCGGGTTTATGTCTCGGTCAAGTCCATTCCGCAGGTCGCGAACGGCCTCGGCATCACCATCCTTTCGACTCCGAAGGGTGTGATGGCCGATCACCAGGCTCGCGAAGAGAATGTTGGTGGCGAGGTTCTCTGCTCGGTCTTCTAAGATCGGACAGAAGCCTCCCTCGAAACAGACAGGTTTGAAAAAATGTCTCGTATCGGTAAGAAGCCCGTTCAGGTGCCTGCAGGAATCACGGCCATGATTGATGGCCAGAAGGTGACTGCGAAGGGCCCGAAGGGCGAGCTGGTTTTCATCGCAAACGATGAAATCGGTCTCAAACTCGAAGATAATGCAATCGTCGTGACGCCGCTCAACGACTCCAAGGACGCTCGCGCAAAGTGGGGCATGTCCCGCACGATGGTCGAGAACATCCTCAAGGGTGTCAAGGACGGCTACGAGCGCAAGCTCGAAATCAACGGCGTCGGCTACCGTGCCGCCATGCAGGGCAAGAACCTGCAGCTCGCGCTCGGCTTCAGCCATGACGTCGTTTACGAGCCGCCGGTCGGAATCACGATTGCTGTGCCGAAGCCGACGGAAATCGTCGTTTCCGGCATCAACAAGCAGCAGGTCGGTCAGGTTGCCGCAGAGATCCGCGAATATCGCGGTCCTGAGCCCTACAAGGGCAAGGGCGTCAAGTATGCCGGCGAGCGGATCGTCCGCAAAGAAGGCAAGAAGAAGTAAGGATCACGCGAAATGGCTAGCAGGAAAGAAGCACTTGCACGTCGTGCCAACCGCGTGCGCCGTCAACTCAAGTCGGTGGCCAATGGCCGTCCGCGCCTGTCGGTTCATCGCTCGTCGAAGAACATCTACGCCCAGGTTATCGATGATGCGGCCGGCAAGACGCTTGCGTCTGCCTCCACCCTCGATAAGGATCTGCGCGGTTCTCTGAAGACCGGTGCCGACACCGCAGCCGCCGCCCTCGTTGGCAAGCTCGTAGCCGAGCGCGCCTCCAAGGCCGGTGTCAAGGAAGTCGTGTTCGATCGCGGCGCCTTCATCTACCACGGCCGTATCAAGGCCCTGGCTGAAGCAGCTCGCGAAGGCGGTCTGACCTTCTGATCAAGTTTCCGGCCGGTAGCTTTAAGCGCCGGCCGGATATTCACCGGACCGCACGTTTCCCCGTAAGGGGAGGGCATGCGGTCTTTGTTGTTTGCCGATTGCACCCGGAAAAGAAAAAGGAAGAGGACAATGGCACAGGAAAAGAGGGGCTCCCGGGATGACCGTCAGAGCCGTGAAGAGCGCGATAGCGAATTCGTCGACAAGCTGGTCGCGATCAACCGCGTCGCCAAGGTCGTAAAGGGTGGCCGCCGTTTCGGTTTCGCCGCTCTCGTCGTCGTCGGTGACCAGAAGGGCCGTGTAGGCTTCGGTCATGGCAAGGCACGCGAAGTGCCGGAAGCCATCCGCAAGGCTACCGAAAGCGCCAAGCGCGACCTGATCTTCGTACCGCTGCGCGACGGCCGTACGCTGCATCACGACGTTCATGGCCGTCATGGCGCCGGCAAGGTTCTGCTGCGCTCGGCCAAGGTCGGTACCGGTATCATCGCCGGCGGCCCGATGCGCGCCGTTTTCGAAACGCTCGGCGTTCATGACGTCGTTGCCAAGTCGACCGGTTCGTCGAACCCGTACAACATGGTTCGCGCCACGTTCGACGCCCTGAAGCACCAGGTTCACCCGAAGGACATCGCAGCTCAGCGCGGCATCAAGTATGCCACTCTGCAGGCTCGTCGTGGCGCTTCGGGCAACGCCTCCGAAGAATAAGGGAGTTTGACCTATGGCCAAGACGACCAAGAAGGCTGAAGCCAAGGCGACCGTTACGGTCGAGCAGATTGGCAGCCCGATCCGCCGTCCGGATGTTCAGCAGAAGACGCTGATCGGTCTCGGACTGAACAAGATGCACCGTCGCCGCACGCTGGAAGATACTCCGGCTGTTCGTGGCATGATCCGTGCTGTCCAGCATCTCGTTCGCGTTGTCGACGAGAAGTGAGCCGGAGGTATTCGCTATGAAATTGAATGAGATCAAGGATAACGAAGGCTCGACCCATAGCCGCAAGCGCCTCGGCCGCGGCATCGGCTCCGGCTCCGGCAAGACCGGCGGCCGTGGTGTGAAGGGTCAGAAGTCCCGTTCGGGCGTTGCCATCAACGGCTTTGAAGGCGGTCAGATGCCCATCTACCGTCGTCTGCCGAAGCGCGGATTCAACAATATCTTCGCCGCCGATTACGTCGTCGTATCGCTGGCGCGCATCCAGGCCGCGGTTGACGCCGGCAAGCTCGATGCCAAGAAGACCGTCGATGCCGCCGCTCTCAAGGCTGCCGGCGTGATTCGCCGCGTCAAGGACGGCGTTCGGGTTCTCTCGGACGGTGAACTGAAGGCGAAGATTTCGCTGGAAGTTGCAGGCGCCTCCAAGCCGGCGGTCGAAAAGATCGAAAAGGCTGGCGGTTCCATCAAGCTGCTCGCTTCTGCCGCGGAATAATCTTATCAATAAGTCGCCCGGGGTGCTTCACACCGGGCGATTTTGCTCCCATATGTGAGCCTCACGAACCTGAATGATGCAGCTGTGTCTTTCCGGTGAATAACGGGACCCAGGGTGAGGCATCCGATTGCAGTGCAATCCGTCCGAAGCCCGGCTTTTGAACAATTTGAAAACTGATTCCGGACCCGGCCGATTATGCCGGAATTGGTAGTGCGGAGATTTGCATGGCTTCTGCAGCGGAACAATTGGCGTCTAATCTCAATTTCTCGACCTTTGCCAAAGCCGAGGATCTCAAGAAGCGCTTGTGGTTCACGCTCGGTGCTCTCCTCGTTTACCGACTGGGGACCCATATCCCGCTTCCGGGCCTCAATCCGGCGGCCTATGCCCAGGCCTTCCAGAATCAGTCCGGTGGCATTCTCGGCCTTTTCAACATGTTTTCCGGCGGCGCCGTGCAGCGCATGGCGATTTTCGCGCTCGGCATCATGCCCTATATCTCCGCTTCGATCATCGTGCAGCTCATGACCTCGGTCGTGCCGGCGCTCGAGAACCTGAAGAAGGAAGGCGAACAGGGCCGCAAGATCATCAACCAGTACACCCGCTACGGAACGGTGTTGCTCGGCGCATTGCAGGCCTATGGCATTGCAATCGGCCTTGAGCATGGCAGTGGCGTCGTCCTCGATCCCGGCTGGTTCTTCCGTATTTCGACGGTCATCACGTTGCTCGGCGGCACGATGTTCCTGATGTGGCTCGGCGAGCAGGTCACCTCGCGCGGCATCGGCAACGGCATTTCGCTGATCATCTTCGCGGGCATCGCCGCCGGTCTGCCGACAGCGCTTGCCGGTACGCTCGAACTCGGCCGCACCGGCGCTCTGTCGACCGGCCTGATTCTCCTCGTGCTCGTCGTGGCTATTCTGGTCATCGCGCTGATCGTCTTCGTGGAGCGCGCCCAGCGCCGCCTGCTGATCCAGTATCCGAAGCGCCAGGTCGGTACCCGCATGTTCCAGGGCGACACCTCGCACCTGCCGCTGAAGCTCAACACCTCGGGCGTTATCCCGGCGATCTTCGCCTCGTCGCTGCTGTTGCTGCCGGCGACCGTCGCCGGTCTCGGCAACAACACGGCTCTGCCGACCTGGGTCACCTCGATCGTTGCCGCCCTCGGTCACGGTCAGCCTCTCTACATGGTGCTCTACGCCGCCCTGATCGCCTTCTTCGCCTTCTTCTATACCGCGCTGGTCTTCAATCCGAAGGATACGGCCGACAATCTGAAGAAGCATGGCGGCTTCATTCCGGGCATCCGTCCGGGCGATCGCACCGCTGAATATATCGACTATGTGCTGACCCGAATCACGGTGATCGGCGCGCTCTATCTCGTCTTCGTCTGCATCCTGCCCGAAATTCTCGTGTCCCAGACCGGTATTCCGTTGGCCCTGGGTGGCACTTCGCTTCTGATCGTGGTTAGCGTAACGCTGGATACGGTGGCGCAGATTCAGGGTCACCTGATCGCACAGCAGTACGAAGGCCTGATCAAGAAATCGAAGTTGCGTGGAGGAAAGAGGGGGCGATGAGATTGATACTTTTAGGGCCGCCGGGTGCAGGTAAGGGAACCCAGGCCCAGCGTATCGTGGAAAAGCATGGCATTCCGCAGCTTTCCACGGGGGATATGCTGAGGGCCGCCGTGGCGGCCGGGACTGAAGTAGGCAAGCGCGCCAAAGCCGTCATGGACGCAGGCAAGCTTGTTTCAGACGACATCGTCAATGCCATCGTGTCCGAGCGAATCGATCAACCGGATTGCGTCAGGGGTTTCATCCTTGATGGTTTTCCGCGCACGCTCGTTCAGGCCGATGCGACGGAGGCGATGTTGAAGGCGAAGGGGCTTGAACTCTCCGCTGTGATCGAGATCAAGGTAGATGATGCCGTGCTCGCCGATCGTATTTCGGGCCGTTATACCTGCGCCAACTGCGGCGCCGGCTATCACGACGAAAACCTCAAGCCGAAGGTGGAGGGTGTGTGCGATCGTTGCGGTTCCACGCATTTCAAGCGTCGGGCCGACGACAACAGGGAAACGGTCGTCGAGCGCCTGCAGGTCTACTACAAGGAAACCTCACCGCTCATTGGCTACTACTATGCCAAGGGCAAGCTTCAGTCGGTCGACGGCATGGCCGATATCGAGCATGTGACGACCGATATCGAGGCCATCCTCTCTAAGCTTTAGATAGCTTAAAATAAACTTGCCGGAGGCGGTTGCTTTTTTACGCTGATTCCGCTAAACACCGCGCCAACTCGCGACATACCAAGCGATCGGCGCGGATTTCCATCGGGAAGTCCGGGCACGGTCGTTTTGACGTGTTGCGGACCCAATCGAACAAGCAGCTCCAGGGCTGCATAACAAAGCCCTTTGCTCAGGCAAAAGGAATGCAAGGAGAACAGGCGTGGCTCGTATCGCTGGCGTCAACATCCCGACCGCAAAGCGCGTAGTTATTGCGCTTCGCTACATTCACGGGATCGGACCGAAGTTTGCACAGGAAATCTGCGAGAAGGTCGGTATTCCGGCCGAGCGTCGCGTCAACCAGTTGACGGATGCCGAAGTTTTGCAGATCCGCGAAACCATCGACCGGGATTATCAGGTCGAAGGCGACCTTCGTCGTGAAACCTCGATGAACATCAAGCGTCTGATGGACCTCGGCAGCTACCGTGGCCTGCGTCATCGTCGCGGCCTTCCGGTTCGCGGCCAGCGCACCCACACCAATGCCCGCACCCGCAAGGGTCCGGCAAAGGCTATCGCTGGTAAGAAGAAGTAATTTCCGGGAAACCGGATTTGGGAGGCTGGCGGTCTGCGCTGGCCTCTTTTGAGTTTGGAGCGGGGCTGCAAGGGCGCCGTTCCGGTGTAGCCGCTGGTATTACGGCGGTGCAGAGATCCAAGAAAGGACTACCATGGCCAAGGAAGCCGTCCGCGTTCGCCGTCGGGAGCGCAAGAATATTTCGTCGGGCGTTGCGCACGTCAATTCGACCTTCAACAATACGATGATCACCATAACCGACGCGCAGGGCAAGGCCATTGCCTGGTCGTCGGCCGGTGCCAAGGGCTTCAAGGGTTCGCGCAAGTCGACCCCGTTCGCTGCCCAGATCGCTGCTGAAGACTGCGCCAAGAAGGCCCAGGAACATGGCATGAAGTCGCTGGAAGTCGAAGTTTGCGGTCCGGGTTCCGGTCGTGAATCCGCTCTGCGCGCGCTCCAGGCTGCCGGTTTCATGATCACGTCCATCCGCGACGTGACGCCGATCCCGCACAATGGTTGCCGCCCGCGCAAGAAGCGCCGCGTCTGATCATCGCCACTCACGACACCGGCCGGCGCACATGTGTCCGGCTCGGTGCTTTTCAAGCTAGGTTGTCACGATTGGATGGTGGCAACGAACGGAAGGCAAGAACATGATTCAGAAAAACTGGCAGGAACTGATCAAGCCGAATAAGGTCGAGTTCACCTCGAGCGGCCGTACCAAGGCAACGCTCGTGGCCGAACCGCTGGAGCGTGGCTTCGGCCTCACCCTCGGCAACGCGCTGCGCCGCGTTCTGCTGTCCTCTCTGCGTGGTGCCGCTGTGACGGCCGTGCAGATCGACGGCGTGCTGCATGAGTTCTCCTCTATCCCGGGCGTCCGGGAAGACGTGACGGACATCGTGCTGAACATCAAGGAAATCGCCATCAAGATGGATGGCGATGATGCCAAGCGCATGGTGGTCCGCAAGCAGGGCCCCGGCGTCGTAACGGCTGGCGACATCCAGACGGTGGGCGATATCGAAATCCTCAACCCCGAGCATGTGATCTGCACGCTCGACGAGGGTGCCGAAATCCGCATGGAATTCACCGTCAACAACGGCAAGGGTTATGTTCCTGCCGAGCGTAATCGTGCGGAAGATGCTCCGATCGGTCTTATCCCGGTCGACAGCCTTTATTCGCCGGTCAAGAAGGTGTCCTACAAGGTTGAAAATACCCGTGAAGGACAGGTTCTCGACTACGACAAGCTGAGCATGTCGATCGAAACCGATGGTTCGATCACCGGTGAAGATGCCGTCGCTTTCGCGGCTCGCATCCTCCAGGATCAGCTTGGCGTGTTCGTCAACTTCGACGAGCCGCAGAAGGAAGCCGAAGAAGAAGCAGTTACCGAACTTGCCTTCAACCCGGCGCTCCTCAAGAAGGTGGACGAACTGGAACTGTCTGTTCGCTCGGCAAATTGCCTGAAGAACGACAACATCGTCTATATCGGCGACCTCATTCAGAAGACCGAAGCAGAAATGCTCCGCACGCCGAATTTTGGTCGCAAGTCGCTGAACGAAATCAAGGAAGTTCTCGCTTCCATGGGTCTGCACCTCGGCATGGAAGTGCCGGCATGGCCGCCTGAGAACATCGAAGATCTCGCCAAGCGATACGAAGACCAATACTAACCAACAAACTGCAGGTGGATGATGCCTGCAAGTGAAGGAGAATAGCCATGCGCCACGGTAAAGCCGGCCGCAAGCTGAATAGAACCGCTAGCCACCGTAAGGCGATGTTTGCCAACATGGCGGCTTCGCTCATCACCCATGAGCAGATCGTCACCACCCTGCCGAAGGCGAAGGAAATTCGTCCGATCGTCGAGAAGCTGGTTACCCTCGGCAAGCGCGGCGACCTGCACGCTCGTCGTCAGGCCATCTCGCAGATCCGCGACGTTGTTGTCGTCGCCAAGCTGTTCGACGCGATCGCAACGCGCTACGCCACCCGCAATGGCGGCTACCTGCGCATCATGAAGGCCGGCTTCCGCCAGGGCGACAATGCCGCTCTCGCAGTCGTCGAATTCGTCGATCGCGACACCTCTGCCAAGGGCGCAGCCGACAAGGCTCGCGTTGCCGCCGAGGAAGAAGCCGCAGCCGCTTAAGGCTCGCTTCGAATAGACAATCAAAAGGCCGGATGAGCGATCATCCGGCCTTTTTCTGTTCCTTGTGCCCAGACATGCTGTTTCCGTGCTGCAGCACTATTGGGGAATATGAACGTGTTTCTTGATGTGCTTCAGATTGGCGACGATGGTGAAGATCATGATGACGAGAAGGGACCAGGAGCTCCATTTTCCGATGTGGACTGCGGACCAGGCACCGAGCTGATTTGGGTATCTCCAGATACCGAAGAAGGTGCTGATGTTCTCCGCCAACCAGATGAAGAAGCCGATCAGTATGAAGGATAGCAGCAGCGGCATGCAACGGTCGCGGTCGTAGGCGCGGAAGATGACTGTGGAGCGAGAGTAGAGCCCCAGCGTGCAAGCGACGATATACCAGCGATAATCACCGATATAATGATGCATGAAGAAATTGGCGTAGATGGCGACCGCCATTAGCCCCGCCATCCAATAGGGCGGATGATGCTTGATGCGAAGATCGAGCAGGCGCCACGCCTGGATGATGTAGCTGCCGATGGCAGCATACATGAAGCCGGAAAATAGCGGGACGCCGAAGAGCTTGGTGTAGGCGTCGTCCGGATAGGTCCAGGATTGTATGCTGGCCTATGCCGCAGGAATAGCCGCAGCTCTGGCGCTTGATGCTGCTCTTTCGGCGGGAAGGGGAGCTAGGCAGAATCCCGCCGCATGAAAATCCACTTCGGCGCTCATTCTTGATTGCATAGCTGCATTTCCGTTTTGGCAGGCTCATTTTCTCAAGATCGTTTGAAGCCTAACTAATTTAATGCTAATAGATAGTCATGAAATCTTTTAACGCCCTGCAACGTATCTTCACGGCCAACCTTCTGTCGACCGGCCGCCAATGGCGGCGGGTTGTCGACCTTGCGCTGAGTTCCCATGGAATTTCGGAGGCGTCTGCCGCACCATTGTTGTGGATCGGCCGACTCGGCGGCGGGGTGCGGCAGGTGGTTCTCGCCAATTATGTCGGCATCGAAGGTCCATCGCTGGTGAGATTGCTCGATCAGCTGGAAGGTCTCGGGCTTGTCGTGCGCAAGGACGATCCAACGGATCGCCGGGCAAAAGGCTTGTGGCTGACCGCCGAAGGCGAGGTGCTTGCCGCCCGCATGGAGGACACACTTGATGAATTGCGGGGCAGGATCCTCACCAATGTCGACAAGGCCGATATCCAGGCCGCGATCCGAGTCTTGCAGGCCTTCGAGGATTTCGAGGCGCCGAAGGCGTCCGGGGCCAGTCAGCAGCGCGAGGAAGCACTATGAGCCTCCCGTCCTGGCGTGACTGGCTGTTTTCAGCCAAGGCCTTTCTGGCCGCCATGCTCGCGCTCTTCATCGCATTGTCGCTGGATCTCCCGCGTCCCTATTGGGCGATGGCCGCCGTTTATGTCGTTGCCAATCCGCTTGCGGGAGCGACGAGTTCGAAAGCGCTCTATCGTGCTCTCGGCACCATCATAGGGGCGGTGGCTTCAGTCATCTTCGTTCCGCTCTTCGTCGATGCGCCTGAACTCCTCTCCATTGTCATCGCGCTATGGACGGGAACGCTGCTTTTCATGTCGATGCTCGATCGGACGTCGCGCAGCTACGTTTTCATGCTTGCCGGCTATTCACTGCCGCTGATCGCCTTGCCGACCCTCGGTTCTCCGGAAACGATCTTCGACGTCGCGCTTGCCCGCTCCGAAGAGATCATCATCGGCATCACCTGCGCCAGCATTGTCAGCGCGACCATCTTTCCGGCCAGCGTCAGCACGGCTCTCGGTCGGCGTATCACGACATGGCTTGATGACGCGGGCAGCTGGGCGGACGAGATCCTGCGCGGGGAGGGTGCATCGCCCGCCACACCGTTGAAGCGGCAGAAGCTTGCCGCCGATGTTGCCGGGCTCGATCTCATCATCAGCCAGCTCGGCTATGATGCCGGTAGCCGGGATATCGTCCGCCACTCCCGTGAGCTACGTGGCCGCCTCCTGATGTTGTTGCCGCTGTTCTCATCGCTTGCGGACCGTCTCCATGCCCTGAAGGCGGGCGAGCGAGGATTGCCGCCGGAACTGACCTCCGTCCTCAATGAGGTGGCCGATTGGTTGCGCCGGGGCGGCAACAGCGAGGCCGGTAAGGCGACCGCCGCACTCTGCGAAAAGATCGAGACATTGGAACGCGCCGATCCCGATCTGAGCTGGGACGATCTCGTCCTGTCAAGCGCGCTTGCACGGCTCAAGGAGATCGTCAATCTGTGGCACGACTGCCTGACATTGCGCGATCAGATCGTCGCCGGTCAACATGCCGGCGCATGGCGCCCGGCCTTCCGTCATCGCGACGTCGTCGGGCACAGCAGACACTACGACTACGCCCTGCTGGCATTTTCCGCCGGCTCGGTTGTCGTCGGCATCATCGTCGCCTGCCTCCTCTGGATATTCACCGGCTGGGAAGACGGCTCCGGCTTCGTAACGATGGCGGCCGTCGCCTGTTCGTTCTTCGCAGCACTTGACCGCCCGGCACCGTTCATCACCTCCATGTTCGTCTGGAGCGCGGTCAGCCTGGTGATCGCCTTCGTCTATATCTTTGGCATATTGCCGGCCATCAACAGCTACGAAATGCTCGTGCTGGTCTTCGCGCCGCCCTTTCTGCTGATCGGCATTTTGTTGCCGCGACCACAATCCACCATGCTCGCCATGCTGCTGATGGTGAACGGCGCCACCTTCATCGCGCTGCAGGATCGCTATACGGCCGATTTCACGACCTTCGTCAATGGAGCGATCGCCGCCTTGGTCGGCATCGGCTTTGCGCTGGTCTGGACGCAGCTCACCCGGCCGTTCGGCTCAGAGCTTGCAGCCCGGCGACTGGTGCGGGCCGGCTGGATCGATCTTGCCGAAACCGCCGCCGGCGAGCGGCGTGCCGATCACGCCCGCCTGTCCGGCCGCATCCTGGATCGCCTCGGCCAGCTTGTTCCCCGCCTTGCCGCCGTCGAGGACCGTGAGCTCAAAAAGGTCGACGGCTATGCCGACGTTCGCCTGGGCTTCAACGTGCTGATGCTTCAGCAGGAGCGTGCGCATCTGCATGGCGCCGGAGCCTCGTCCGTTGGCGCGGTTCTTTCCGGTGTCGCGGATTTCTATCGCGCGCGGGTAAATGCTGGGCGTGCCATCGATCCGCCGGAGGGCTTGCGCCAATCGATCGACCAGAGCCTGGAAACGGTTGCGCTCAAGGAGGGGGCGGCCGGCCGTTCTAGCCTCGATGCCCTGGTCGGCCTGCGCCGGGCGCTCTTTCCCCATGCCGAGCCGCCGGAAAGCTGGCGCCCGCCCGTGTCGGACACATCCTCACCCTTTCCCATTGCCGCCGAGTAGTATCATGCCCGCAGAATTCGATCTTTATGGCGTCTATATTCCACGCCTTCTCGTCCTCATGCTCGTGACGCTGCTCGCCGTCATTCCCCTTCGCCGCCTTCTCGCAAGGGTCGGGGCTTACGCCCTGGTCTGGCATCGCGGTCTCTTCGATCTCGCGCTCTACATCTTGCTGCTTGGCGCCGTTTCTTCACTCTCCCGTTGGTACTTCACATGAACACGTTCAAAATGATCGGCCGCCTTTTCGTTACCCTCGTCTTTGTCGTCGGAGCCGTTTTCGTCGGCCGCGGGCTCTGGGGCCATTATATGGATGAGCCGTGGACACGCGACGCGCGTTTGCGCGCCGATGTCGTCGGCATCGCGCCGGATGTCGCCGGCCTCGTCAGCGAGGTTCTGGTGAAGGACAACCAGACCGTCAACAAGGGCGATGTCCTCTTCCGCGTCGACCGTGAGCGCTTCGCCATTGCGCTGGCGCAGGCGGATGCTGCGCTTGAAAGCAGCAAAGCGGCGCTCGACCAGGCCCGCCGCGAAAACCAGCGGCAGGCACGCCTTGGCGACGCGGCCTCCGTGCAACAGAAGGAGCAGGCGCAGACCGCCGAGCAGCAGGCCGACGCGGCTTTCCGCCAGGCAGACGCCAATCGCGATCTCGCCCAGCTCAACCTCGATCGCTCCGAGGTGCGCGCCACCGTCAACGGCAGGATATCGAACCTCAGCCTGCGTCCGGGCGACTACGTGACGGCCGGCAGCGCGGAAGTGGCGCTGATCGACAGCGATTCTTTGCGCGTAGAGGGCTATTTCGAGGAAACCAAACTGCCGCGCATTCATGTCGGTGACGAGGTCTCCATCCATCTGATGGGCCAGACGGCAAAGCTGTCCGGTCATGTCGAGAGCATTGCCAACGGCATAGAGGATCGCGAGCGCACCTCCGGCAGCCTGCTTGCCAATATCACGCCGACCTTTAGCTGGGTTCGCCTGGCGCAGCGCGTGCCCGTGCGCATCGCGCTCGACAAGGTGCCAGACGGCACCAAGCTGATTGCCGGCCTGACGGCAACCGTCGAGATCTCCGACGGTCAGCAGAAGCAGGCTTCG
>DASWOH010000120.1:0-42188 GCA_036398815.1 Rhizobium sp.
CCAGCTCTCGATCGCAACCGGCTTCCATATGCCCGCGGTGACGACGGTCGGACCCCAGTCCCAGCCGAAATTGCAGGCCATTTTGCGGATAAGATGGCTTGGACCTGGATAGTTGGCCGGGATGTCGGCGGCGGTGCCGAGTGCGGCGCGCACGGCCTCGCCGTGGGCATAGGAGGACTCGAAGTCGATGATCAGTTCGTTGCGGCCGTCCTTGAGTTTCTCTCGAATATCGAAACGGTAGCTGCGATGCATGTTGCGCGTCTCGCCGAGCAATGCGCCGTTCAACTCCAGGCGGGCGGCCGTATCGAGGCCAAGGCAGGAAAGGTCGACCCGATCCGCCTCATCGCTATTCCAGTCGAAGGCCAGCCGGTAGCGCCAGGCCGAGCGGCCGATCCAGTCCTGGGAGATCTCATTGACATCGAGATAGGGGTCGGTGATCAGCCGGGCGGACAGGAGATCGACATGCACATTGCCCGGCACGGTCGCCGGGATCGTCGCGGGCAGGGAGGGGGCGGTGGATGGTGCGCGAAGGCGGGAGAGGGTCCAGCCGGTTTCGAGTGCCAGTGTCTTCATGCTTGTCGGTCCGTCATAAAATGGATTGTGTCAAATCTGCCGCGGCTGTTTGGATGGCTGGATGAACTGCAATCCGGCATGAAGATGACGGTTCATGTGATAGGCGTAGGCAATGCGGTCGCGCTGCTTCAACGCGGCGATGATGTCGCGATGGTCGTCATAAGCGCCGTCGACAGCGGCGCGGGAGCGTTTTCCCGCTTCCATCAGCCGCTGCAACAATGGCTGCAGAATGCCATAGACTTGTGACAGGGTCTGATTGCCGGCAAGGTCGATCAGTGTGGCGTGGAATTTGAAGTCGAGTTCGGCGACATGCGAAAGCTCCGTCGCCAGCTTCATGGTATCATTGACCGCTTTCAGCCGCGCAAGGCCGGCATCGTCGATATTTTCGAACAGAAGATCGGAGAGATTGACCTCGATCAGCCGGCGAAAACCCTGGATGTCGAGGAAGCTTTCGGCGGAAATATCGAGTGCGAAGGAGAACTGCTCCATCAGCGCTTGCTGACGCCGGTCCGTGATGACGGCCCCGACCTTCTGCCTGCTTTCGACGATGCCGTATGCCTTCAGCATGCGGATCGCTTCGCGCACAGTGTTGCGGCTGGTGTTGAACATCGCCGCCAGCTCGATTTCCGAGGGCAGGGCGTCGCCGAGGCCGAGATTGCGCTCGCGCATCAGCCGCCGGATCGCATCGACCACCTGGTCCACCGCCGATGCCTTATCCTCGACCCCTGCGGTTTGCGTTGCCATGCGTCCTCCATCTGGAAGATGGATATTGTTGGTCAATAAGCGATGTCAAGCGAAGCAAGGATAGAAATCGAATGGGCGACCGTGGATCCGGCCTTATGTTGGCCAACAATATCATCGCCGGACTTCCCGGCGCCGGGCCGAGGACCGGGCAGATCACCTGATCCCGATGCGCCCGACCATGTCCCTCTTTTAGGCATCAGAAAGGCAATCGCGATTTGATGGGCAGTAAATAGTCGATAAAACAAAGCGTATGGTTGCATATTTGATGGGCTTTTGCTTAAAGTTTAGGCTGGCTACTATTTTGATTTTGTTTAGCTTTTTTTATTATGACTATCGGGCTCTGTATCATTTCAACGCAAATTGGCTAGGTACGCTCCGTACATGAACTCCGTTTGGCCCATCGCTCCGAACGATGATTTTCGGTCGTTGTTCGAGACGCATCCCTCGCCGATGTGGGTCTACGATCCCGAGACGCTGAAATTCCTGATCGCCAACGATGCTGCGTGCGATCTCTATGGTTATAGCCATGACGATTATGCTGGCATGACGGTTCTCGATATCCGTCCGCCGGAAGAGCGCGAGCGTATGCTGAATGCCATTCGGCGTCGAACGGATGTGGAGAGGGCGGAGCGCTGGACCCATCTCAAGGCCAACGGCCAGACGCTTGAAGTCCTGACCTACGGACGCGAAATTCGTTTTGACGGCAAGGAGGCCATCTTGGCGATCGTCCAGGATCGTACCGAGGTCAATGCCGCGCGGCGGCAGGTCACTGACACGCGGTCGCTGCTCGACAGCATCGTCGATAATCTGCCCGTCGGTGTTTTCGTCAAGGATATGGCGGAGGACGGTTGCTATATCTTGTTCAATGAGGCCTGCTCGGCGGCCATCGGCCGCCCTGCGAAAGATGTTATCGGCAAGAACGACCAGGCGGTCTTCCACGAGAAGCAAATTGCCGTCTTTCGTCAGCAGGACGAGCGCGCCTTCGAAACGGCGTCGACCATCATTTTTGAAGAAACGATCAGGGGCACGGACGGTGTTTCACGTATCCTGAGGACGGCGAAGCGGGCTCTGCCTGCGCCGAAGGGCGAAGCGCCTCGCTACCTTCTCGGCATTTCCCAGGATGTCACCGAAGAACGCGGCATCGAGGCGAAGCTTGCGCATCTTGCCATGCACGATTCCCTGACGGGTCTTCCGAACCGGGCCTTCTTCTCCGAAAGCATTGTCCGGCAGGTGGCGGCCGCTACTCCGGAAACGCCGATCGCGCTGCTTTACATCGATATCGATCATTTCAAGCACATCAACGACAGCAAGGGGCATGCCGCCGGCGACACGCTTCTGCGCCAGGTCGCTCAACGGCTTCAACGGCTCGCCGAGAAGAACGACCTTGTCGCCCGCCTTGGCGGTGACGAATTCGCGCTGGTTCTGAAAATGACCGATGCCGGTCGAGCCCAGCGCTTTGCCGATCTGCTGTTGTTGTCCCTTGCGGTCCCCTTCGATCTCGATGGCGTTCGCGAACACGTCACTTGCAGCATCGGTATCGCGATGGCGCCGGAGCATGCGGACGACGCCGATGTCCTGATGCGCGACGCGGATCTGGCGCTTTATGCGGCAAAGGGGAGCGGCCGGTCGACCTATCGCTTTTATCAGACCGAGATGCGGCTTGAGGCGGAGCGGCGTCATCAGCTTACGCTCGAGCTTCGCGAGGCGCTGCAGAACGGCGAATTCGAGCTTTATTATCAGCCGATCATTCGGCTGGACAATGACGGCCTGTCCGGCTTCGAGGCGCTGATCCGCTGGCGGCACCCGGAGCGTGGGCTGATCGCGCCGATGGAGTTCATCCCCGTTGCCGAGGAGACCGGCATGATCGTGCCGATCGGCGAATGGGTGCTGCGGGAGGCATGCCGCACTGCTGCACGATGGCCGAGCCACCTGAAGATCGCCGTCAATCTGTCCGTCTATCAATTCCGGCATGCAGGCCTGCTCGCCACCGTCGTCTCGGTGCTGGACGAGACAGGACTGCGTCCCGAACGGCTAGAGATCGAAATCACCGAATCTGTCCTGCTCTCCGAGGTTGAACAGAGCCTGCATTTGCTGCGCGCCTTGAAGGAGCTCGGCATCCGCATCGCCATCGACGATTTCGGCACCGGCTATTCGTCGCTGAGCTATCTGCGCTCCTTCGCCTTCGACAAGATCAAGCTCGACCGCAGCTTCGTCGCCGGCATCGAGACCGATCCCGGCAATCTCGCCATCGTCCGCGCCGTCGTCGGCATCGCCTCCGGCTTCAACGCGATGACGTTGGCCGAGGGCATCGAGACGGAAGAGCAGCTAGGGAAATTGCGGGCCGAGGGCTACAGCGAAGTGCAAGGTTTCCTGCTCGGCCGGCCCATGCCGCGACAGGATGCGGAGGCGCTGATTTTCGGCGAAAAGCGCCCCGTGAAGCGGGTTTCATCACTTTGAGGTGACGGGAACGAAGACGTTCCAGTGTTTCTCCCAACTGTCGTGGACCGTCCTGCCGCAGCTCACCGCGACATTCGGTACGGACAGGCCATAGGTCTTGGGAACCCACTTGACCGTCAAGGGAACGGCACATCGCGGCACCTGAATCTTCAGGTTTGGGTCAAGCACCTTCCAATGGGTGCCACGAGACAGATTTTCCGTGGCGATGAATTGTCTCACCTCTTCCCTGATTTCGAACAGCCCGTGCTTCACGCCGTTCGACCTGTCGTCCTCAATAGACGGTTTCGGATGCCGAACAAATCTGGGTCGTCGTGGCCAGCAGGCATAGGCAGAGCAACACTGTTCGCCGTCGGTCCATATGCTTCTCGCCTTTCATTGGGATGCAAAGTGTTTTGCCATGAAATGATCAAATGGAAAATATTTGGCTTCGCCTGTCGGGAAACGTGATCGGCCATCGTCCTTGGGCAGCCCGTCGACGGGCGCAATGTTCAAACCTGTTCCGAGGAGACGATCATGACCGATGCAGAACAACCATCCCAGCCCAATATCCCGGCCAAGGGTGGCCTGGTGACCTATGTGATGGTGGATGGCGCCGTGAAGGCCGCCGAATTCTATGAACGCGCCTTTGGCGCCGAGCGTGCCTTCATGTATCCGGCCGATGAGCAGGGCCGGACGATGCATATCCATCTCTATGTCAATGGCAGCTCGCTGATGCTTGGCGATTTCTATCCCGAACATGGCTTTGGAGTGGAAAAGCCGCAGGCTTTCTCGCTGCAACTGCTTGTCGACGACCTCGATCCCTGGTGGAAACGCGCCGTCGAGGCCGGAGCAGAGGTGATCATGGCCCCGCAGGTCATGTTCTGGGGCGATCGCTGGGGTCAGCTTCGCGACCCCTTCGGTGTTAGCTGGGCGGTGAATGCGCCCGTCAAGAGCTGAGACCCGTCTCTTCTATCACTCGGAGACCAGGGTCTGCGTCAGCGAATGCGTTGGATCGGCAAGACCATTCAGTATCGTGTAATGATGCCGGTCCGGCTCGACGACGACGGACGTCGCCGCGCCGAGACCGGTCCAGATATTGGCGAGAAGCGCATTCTGGCGGATGAATTCGGACCGTTCCGTGCCGCCAACCCAGCAAGTCAGGCGAATATTGTCCATTGGCTCCAGCAGCGCCGGGCTCTCGGCCATGGCTTCTGCGACATCGATCTGTAACTGCGCGTTCATGGCCCGCTTCATGATAGGGCGTAGATCGTGCAGGCCGGAGATGGAAAGCACATGGCGGATGCGAGCGCGGACCGGCGCGGGAAGCGGCGATGTGGTCGTGACCATGCGGGCGGCGAGCTGGCCGCCGGCCGAATGCCCCGTCAGTATCAACGGACCATCGACCATCTCGGCGGCAGCGCCGATTGCTGCCGCAATTTCCTTCGTGATGCCGCTGATGCGTATATCGGGGCAAAGCGTGTAGGAGGGAAAGGCGACGGCGTAGCCGTGTGCAATTGGGCCGGCCGCCAGATGCGACCAATAGCTCTTGTCGAGCACCAGCCAGTAGCCGCCATGGACGAAGACGATCAGCCCCTTCGGCTGTTCCGGGGGCAGAAAGAGATCGAAGCGATTGCGCGCGCCGGGTCCGTAGGCAAGATCGAGCTTCGCACATCCGATCGCCGCGAGGCTGTTACGGAAGGCTTGCGCGGGTTCCACCCAGGCGGCTGGCCAGCGATCGCCGTCGACAATATAGGCGCCATTGGTATAGGCGGCGTCCCAATCGGTAATCCTGAAATAGCTCATTGCCCGATCTCCCGGCTCCTGTGAGCGCCTATTCGATGTCAGGTCACGGCGGAGCGCACCGCAAAGCGGGCTTCCTTCCATGATCCGCTGCTCAGAATATCTTCCAGCACCCCGGCGGCCTGCCAGACATCGCGGTAGCTGACGTAAAGCGGCGTGAAGCCGAAGCGCAGGGTGGCGGGCGCGCGGAAATCGCCGATGACGCCGCGCTCGATCAGCGCCTGCATCACCTCATAACCGTTGCTGTGGGTGAAGGAGACCTGGCTGCCACGCTTTTCGCTATCGCGCGTGGTGCCCAGCACAACGCCATATTGGCCGCATTTGGCTTCGACCAAGCGGATGAAGAGATCGCTAAGCGCCATGCTCTTCTTGCGCAACATATCCAGATCGACCTCATCCCAGATGCTAAGCGCGCCCTTCAGCGCCCTGAGCGACAGGACCGGCGGCGTGCCGCAAAGGAAGCGCTTGATGCCGTCGCCTTCGGCGAAGCCCTGCTCGAAGGCGAAAGGCCGGGCATGGCTCCACCAGCCGCTGAGCGGCTGGACGATCGAGGCATGATGGCGGTGCGCGGCATAGATGAAGGCCGGCGCGCCCGGACCGCCGTTCAGATATTTATAGGTGCAGCCGACGGCGAAATCGGCATTTGCGCCATCGAGATCGACGGGCAATGCGCCGGCGCTGTGGCAGAGATCCCAGACGACCAGCGCGCCGGCCTCGTGAACCCTGCGCGTCAGCGCCGCCATGTCGCGTAGCGCGCCGGTCTTGTAGTTGACGTGGTTGACCAGCACGACAGCGGTCTGATCGTCGATCAGGCCTTCGATGTCGTCGGCATCCCGGCCTTCGAGGCGAAGCGTGGTGCCCGGCCGCGTCGAGGCGACGCCTTCCGCGATATAGAGGTCGGTCGGAAAGCTCTCGCCCTCGGCGACGATGACGCTGCGATCGGGGCGCATCGCCAGGGCGGCATGCAGGGCCTTGTAGATGTTGATCGAGGTGGAGTCGGTGACCACGGTCTGGCCGGGTGCCGCGCCGATTAGCCGGCCGATGCGGTCGCCAAGCTCGAGCGGCAGCTGGAACCAGCCGGCGCTATTCCAGCTGCGAATGAGGCCGTTGCCCCATTCCTCCATCATCGCCTGCTTGAGTTCCGTGAAGACGTCATGCGAGGCGGCGCCGAGAGAGTTGCCGTCGAGATAGATGACGCCGTGGGGCAGGGCGAAGCGGCTGCGGAAGATGCGCAGCGGGTCGGCCTCGTCCATGGCCTCGATGGCGGCGAGATCGGGAAGGCTGTCCATGGTATCGGCCTCTTTATTCGCGAATGGTTTCCCTGGAGGGCGCAGCGCCACGGCTGCGGCGAATGCTCGGCAGCGCCAGCATGATGAGCACGAACAGGCCGGTAGCGAGCTTCAGGTTTGACGGCGGCAGACCGGCGGCAAGGCAGAGCGACACGAGTTGGTAATAGATGATCGAGCCGACAAAGGGCGCGAGCAACTGCCGCAACACGGACTGCTTGCCGGTGAAGGCCTCGCCGATCATCAGCGCGGCCAGGCCGTTGATGAGGATGCCGATGCCCATGTTGACGTCGGCAAAGCCCTGCGACTGCACCATCAGTGCACCGCTGGCGGCGGAGAAGGCGCTGGCGACACCGACGCCGCCGATGGTCGCGGCCCAAACATTGATGCCCTGCGCCTCGGCCATATCAGGATTGGCGCCGACGGCACGCATCGCCGTGCCCTTCTCCGTCTTGAAATAGAGGTTGAGGGCGACGAGGACGATGAGGGCAATGATGCCGGCGACGATGATCTTGCTCGCCGGAAAGCCCGGCTGCGTCAACGGCACCCAGTCGAACACGGTTGGCGAGCCGAAGACGGAGAGGTTCGACTTGCCCATGATGCCGAGATTGATGCTGTAGAGCATGGTCGACATCAGGATGCCGGCCAGCAGCGTATGGATGCGGAAGCGCAGATGGATGAAGGCCGTGCAGCAGCCGGCCGCAAGCCCGACGGCGAAGGCGGCGACGATCGCCAGCGGCGGCGTCACGCCGGCGGCGAGCAGGATGCCGCAGATGCAGCCGCCAAGCGGAAAGGCGCCTTCGCTGGTCAGATCCGGAAAGCTCAGCATGCGGAAGGGGATCATGATGCCGAGCACGACGAAGCTCAGGATGAAGCTCTGCGCCAGCGTGACCGGGATCAGCGAGACGAAACTCGAAACGGTTGTCTGAATGAAATCCATGATATCAGCTCACCAACAGCATGCGGTCGGTCTTGACGGCGAAATGACCGATCAGCTCGGGCACGGTGATCCGACGTTTTCCCTCGCCGGTGATTTCGAGATGAACGCGGCCGGCGTCGAGCATGATGATGCTGTCGCCGAAATCGACGGCGTGCTGCATGTTGTGCGTCACCATCAGGGTCGTCAGCTTCAGCGCCTCGACGGTACGCACCGTCGCCTGCATGACGATATCGGCGGTGCGCGGATCGAGCGCTGCCGTATGTTCGTCGAGCAGCAGGACATCCGGCGAACCGCCGACGGCCATGATCAGCGACAGCGATTGCCGCTGGCCGCCGGACAGCAGCTCCACCTTCGTATCCAGCCGGTTCTCCAGGCCGAGACCGAGGACCGACAGCCGTTCTCTGTAGGTGGCAAGCCTAGATGCGTTGAGACCGGGGCGCAGGGCGCGCTTCTTGCCGCGCAGTTCCGCAAGCAGCATGTTTTCCGCAACCGTCATGCTGGCGGCGGTGCCCTTCATCGGGTCCTGGAAGACGCGGGCGAGCCGCGCCGCGCGCTTGTGCACCGGCATGCCTGTGACGTCGGCGCCATTGATGATGATCTTGCCGGAATCGAGGGTGAGCGCGCCGGAAATGGCGTTGAGCATGCTGCTCTTGCCGGCGCCGTTCGAACCGATGACGACGCCGAATTCGCCTGACTTGAGCGACAGGGTGAGGCCGTCGAGTGCAATTTTCTCGTCCGGCAGCCCTTTATAGAAAACCTTGCGCGCGGATTTGATGTCCAGCATCCGTGCCTCCTTGAAAAAATGGCGGCGTTGGCCACGCCGCCATGTCTGCTGAATTGTCTGTCGAAGATGCCGCTTGTCAGTTGACGAAGCAATTGCAATCGGCAAGTCCGGCCGGCACTTCGGCGCCGAAGGCCTTCAGAACCGTCTTGTTGATCAGCGGCGCATGGTCCTCATAGGCGGGGCGCGACGGCTTGATGGTCTTCGGATCGGCGCCCTTCAGGATCTGTGCGGCGATCTTGCCGGCATTTTCGCCGACCTGTTCGTAGTTGACGGCGAAGCTTGCCGGTACGACACCGCTGCGGACGGCGGCATCATCCGAGTTGACGATCGGGATCTGGGCCTGGCGGGCAGCGGCCGAAACGGCGGTGATTGCCGGCTGCAGCAGGTTGGAGGCGGGCGTGTAGATCACGTCGGCCTTGCCGGCGAGGGAGGCGATGCGCTGCTGGATGTCGTTGACGCTGTCGACGCCGACGGGAACGACTTCGAAGCCAGCGGCCGGAGCGGCTTCCTTGACCTTCTCAAGCAGGGCGACGTCGTTGGCCTCGCCCGGATTATAGGGCAGACCGAAGCGCTTGGCGTTCGGCAGCAGCTTCTTGGTGAAGGTCATGATGGCGGCGATGTCCTGCAGGTCGGATGCGCCGGTGATGCCCTCGTCGCCGGCATCCCAGGAAGGAACCAGCTTGGCGGCGACCGGGTCGGTCACGGCCGAGAACACGATCGGGATGCCGGAGCCTGCCAGCGCCTTCTTGGCGATCTGCGAGACCGGCGTGGTGACGGTATACATCAGCTTCGGATGGTCGGACTGCAGCTTGGCGATCATCTGCGGCACCAGCGAAGCGTCGAAGCTGGTGTTGCTCTCGGTATAGACGACGTCCTTGCCTTCGACGAAGCCATTATCGGCCAGCGCCTTCTTGAAGCCGGCGATCGAGGCGTTGAGCTGCGGATGTTCGCCGAAATTGGCAATGGCGATCTTGATCGGCTCGGCGGCCGCAGTTGCGACGCTTGCCATGAAAGCGCTGGCGAGAACGAGCCCGGACAGCCATTTGGACGTGGTTTTGCGCATGATTTCCCTCCCGGATTTTGTAAGAGGCCGTCGTTGATCGGCCTTGTTGCAGGGGATCATAGCGGTCGCGGCGTCCCTGTCAATTTGCGATATATGATATGCACCATCAGAGCCTTTGATATATATTTCTACTCAGAAGCCGTTTTATATATAATTTCAAGACTGCGACGACCGGGACGAACGCCATGCAGGACAAGGACTCGTTGACCAAGACGGAAGCGGCCTATTGGCTGCTGCGGCGGGATATTCTCAACACGAAGCTCAGGCCCGGCGCATCGTTGAAGCTCAGCGCCTTGCGGGATGCCTATGGCGTCGGCTGGACGCCCTTGCGGGAGGCGCTGTCACGGCTGGAAGCCGAGAAGCTTGTCACCGCCATCACCAATCGCGGCTTTGCCGTCGCCCCGGTGTCGCGCGCGGAACTGGAAGACCTAATGCGCGCGCGCATGGTCGTCGAACTGCCGCTGCTGCTGGAATCGATCGAGAAGGGTGGATCGGACTGGGAATCTGCCGTCGTCACCGCCCATTACCGCCTGTCTCGCTGCAAGATCGTCCCCGATGCCGCTTCCGAGGAGGTGGCCGACGAATGGGATGAGAAACACACGGCTTTCCATGCCGCGCTCATCAGCGCGGCATCGTCGAATTGGCTTCAGCGTTTTCAAAGCACGATTTCCGACCAGCTCCGCCGTCATCACCGCTTTCTCGGCCTGGCGCCGACCCAGCGCGCCGCCGCCGGCCTGACGAGCGGTTACGAAAAGGCGGTCGCCGCCTTGCGCGACGCCATGGCGATAGAGCACCATACGGCGCTGATGGAGGCGGCGCTCGACCGCGATATCGAGCGCGCAAAGGCGCTGATGACCGAGCATATCGGCTATACGCTGCAGGTCTATATCCGCTCCGAGGATGAGGACGGCGAAAGCGGATCGCTCAGGCTGCGCGCGGGTGCCCGGTCGTAAGAAAAAACCGTTTTTTCCGTTCGGGGATGACAAGGCGGAACATGCTCCTATTCTCTAGAAGCAATCATTTTCTTCATTCCGGATTCCAGTATCATCCAGTTCTGAAAATATCCCTGGGAGGACATCATGACGCGTGCAGTGGTCATCGGCGCAACCGGCCATGTCGGCACTTATCTCGTGCCGCGACTGGCGGAGGCAGGATATGAGGTGGTGGCGATCAGCCGTGGCCAGGCGAAACCTTATGCGCCGAACCGGGCATGGGATGATGTCGCGCAAGTGACCATGGATCGCGGCGCGATGGAGAAGGACGGCAGTTTCGGGCAGGCGATCCGCGCGCTGAAAGCCGATATCGTCATCGACATGATCTGCTTCACATTGGACAGCGCCCGGCATCTGACGGAAGCGCTCTCAGGCCATGTCGGCCACTTCCTGCATACGGGCACGATCTGGACGCACGGCTATTCCACCGTCGTGCCGACGCTTGAGGAGACGCCGAAAAAGCCCTTCGGCGAATACGGAATCCAGAAAGCCGCCATCGAGACCTATCTGCTGGGGGAGGCGCGCAACAAGGGCTTTCCGGCGACGCTGATCCACCCCGGCCATATTGTCGGCCCCGGCTGGGTGCCGCTCAACCCGGCCGGTCATTTCAATCTGTCGGCCTTTTCGACACTGGCGCGCGGCGAGACGCTTGTGCTGCCGAATTTCGGTCTGGAAACGGTCCACCATGTCCATGCCGACGATGTCGCCCAGATGTTCATGGGCGCGATCGCCAATTGGCGGGCCTCGACCGGCGAGAGCTTTCATGCGGTCTCGAGCGGCGCGCTGACGCTTAGGGGCTATGCCGAAGCGATGTCGCGCTGGTTCGGCCATGAGCCGAAGCTGGAATTCCTGCCCTATGACACATGGGCGGAAGGTCAGGCGCCGGAGGACGCGACCGCGACTTGGGAACATATCGCCCGCAGCCCGAACTGCTCGATCGCCAAGGCCGAACGCCTGCTTGGTTATGCGCCGCGCTATACCTCGTTGCAGGCCGTGCAGGAGTCGGTGGCGTGGCTGATGGCGAATGGGCGGCTCGGTTGACGGCGTTTGCGTCAGACGTCGCTTACGGCCGTAGCCAGGCTTCCATTCCTCTTGCCGCCGCGCGTCCCGTGGCGAAGCAGGCGGTGAGAAGATAGCCGCCGGTCGGTGCTTCCCAGTCGAGCATTTCTCCGGCGGCGAAGATGCCGGGAAGAGCTTTCAGCATATATTCGTCGTCGACACCGCCCCAGCGAATGCCGACGGCTGAAGAGATGGCCTCGGCGATGGGACGCGGCCTCAGAAGCGGGATCGGCAGGGCTTTGATCAGCCGCGAGAGCTGTTCCGCATCGGCAAGAGCGGCGGGAGTGGCGAGTTCCCGCAGCAGCGCCGTCTTGACGCCCTCGATCCCCGCGCCTTTGCGCAGGCGATTGGAGAGGCTGGCTTTTGCGCCCTGCCGCGCCAGATCGCGCGACAGCCGCTCCACCGTTCTGCCGGGTGCGAGGTCGACCAATAGTGCGGCTTGGCCGTTGCTCGCCAGCCGGTCGCGCAGGCGGGCCGCGTGAGCGTAGACGAGGCTGCCTTCGATACCGTGTTGGGAAATGACAAATTCGCCGGGAAAGGTTCCGGCATCGGAGGTCGCCGTGACCGCCTTCAGCGGCGCACCGGCGAAGCGCTCCTTGAAGATCGCGCTCCAGGCGACATCGAAGCCGCAATTGGCGGGCTGGAAGTCGCCGATATCGACGCCTTTGTCGCGAAGCCAGCCGGTCCAGCCGGCATCTGAGCCGAGCCGGGGATAGCTCGCGCCGCCGAGCGCCAGCAGCGCCGCGTCGCATCCGACGATTTTTCGTCCCTCCGGCGTCTCGAAGGCTAAGCCGTCTTCGGCGAAGCCCGACCAGCGATGCCGCGTCAAAACACGGACGCCCTGTGCTTCCAGCCTGCCAAGCCAGGCGCGCAGCAGCGGCGAAGCTTTCATGGCCTTTGGAAAGACGCGGCCCGAGGTGCCGGTGAATGTCTGTGTGCCGAGCCCCGCCGCCCAGGCTACGATATCGTCGGGTGTAAAGGCCTCAAGGGCCGGGCGAAGCCGTTCGGAAGCGGGGCCGAAACGATCGGCGAAGCGGGCAAAATCCTCGGAGTGGGTGATGTTGAGACCGGATTTCCCCGCCAGCAGGAATTTGCGCGCGACCGTTGGCATGCTGTCGTAGACGGTAACCCGATGGCCGGAAAGTGACAGCACTTCGGCCGCCATCAGGCCGGCCGGCCCGCCCCCGATGATCGCGATCTGTTTTTCTGTCATGGAGCCGCCCGGCGCTGGTTCGTTTTTGTTCTCTTGGGCTGAGTGGCCGTCGAAAGCAAGGTGGTTTCGGCTATTCGGCATTGCTTGTCCGTGGGGCTGATGGGTAGGCCTGGATAGGGGACGACCGATGAGCTGTGTCGCTTTCGCGAAAGCAGAAATTTATATAACTATGTAGTTACTCAATCCTCCGCTTCTTGAGAGACTGTCAACTTGCGCGATGATCGGGTACTTGTCGGTGGCGAGAAGGCCGCATCGGCCTTGCCTAATACAGCCGGGAACCTTGATGTCTGAAGCCAAAACCGCAAAGAGCCGATCGAAGAACGCAGAGATCGAGATTGCCGATCAAGCGGTGTCGAGCGCGCCTGCCGAGCGGCCCAGGCTTCGGGATGCGGAGCGCACGAGCAAGGCGATCCTGGCGGCGGCGACCAAGGAGTTTGCCGAGCGTGGTTATGGCGGCGCCCGTGTCGATGCCATCGCCGAGCGCGCCAAGATCAACAAGCGCATGCTCTATCACTATTTCGGCGGCAAAGATGCGCTCTATGTTGCTGTCCTCGAGGGCAGCTACGTCGCCATCCGTTCGGCGGAATCAAGGCTTGATCTCTCGCATCGCAGTCCCACCGAGGGCATGCGGGAACTGGTTATTTTTACATGGAAGTACTTCCTGGATCATCCGGAATTCCTCGGCATTCTCAGCACGGAGAACATGCAGAAGGCCCGCTTCCTGAAGCGGTCTGCCCGGATTTTCGAGCTGCATTCGCCGCTGGTCGCGGAGATTTCCGGCCTGCTCGATCGTGGCGTTGCCGCCGGCGATTTCCGTCCTGGCTGCGATCCCGTCAAGATCTATATGAGCATCGCGGCGCTTGGCTCGTTCTTCCTGACGAACCGCTGGACGCTGTCGACGATTTTCCAGCGAAACCTCTCCGAAAAGTCGGAAATCGATGCCTGGGGTGAGCATATCATCGAGGTCATCTTCGCCTATTTGCGTCCCTGAGGGCGCAAGCCGCCCGATTTGAGCCAATCAGCATGACTGCCGCAGCGACCGTTGACGACGGTCGTTGACAGCCGTGCTTTGTCGTGTCAGTCATGTAACCATATAGTTATTTACGGGAGGAATGACTTATGGCGACGAAGCCGATCGGCATCATCATGCACGGCATCACCGGCCGCATGGGGTACAATCAGCATCTGGTGCGCTCGATCCTTGCGATCCGCGATCAGGGTGGCGTGCTGCTTGCCAATGGCGACAGGTTGATGCCGGAGCCGATCCTTGTCGGCCGCAATGCCGAGAAGATCGCCGAGATCGCCCGCAAACACGGCGTCGCCAAGGCGACCACCGATCTCGACGCGGCTCTTTGCGATCCGAACAATACGATCTTCTTCGACGCCGGCTCGACGCAGATGCGCGTCTCCCTGCTGGAGCGGGCGATTGCCGCCGGCAAGCATGTCTATTGCGAAAAGCCGATTTCCGAGACGCTGGACGAGGCGCTATCGGTTGCCGCCTCGGCGGAGCGGCGCGGCGTCAAGAATGGCGTCGTGCAGGACAAGCTCTTCCTGCCGGGCCTTCGCAAGATCGCCATGCTGCGCGACAGTGGCTTCTTCGGCAAGATACTCTCGGTGCGCGGCGAGTTCGGCTATTGGGTCTTCGAGGGCGATTGGGGCGTTAAGGCGCAGCGGCCCTCCTGGAACTACCGTAAGGCCGAGGGCGGCGGCATGATCCTCGATATGCTGCCGCATTGGCGCTATGTGCTCGACAATCTCTTCGGCGAGGTCAAAGCCGTAAGCTGCTACGGCGCGACTCATATTCCAAGCCGCGTCGATGAAAACGGCCGTCCCTATGTCGCCGATGCCGACGATGCGGCCTATGCCACCTTCGAACTTGAAGGCGGCATCGTCGCCCACATCAATTCCTCCTGGGCCGTACGCGTCCGCCGCGACGATCTCGTTACCTTCCAGGTGGACGGCACGCATGGCTCGGCGGTCTGCGGCCTGATGCGTTGCTGGACGCAGCATCGCGTCAACACGCCGAAGCCGGTCTGGAACCCGGACCAGCCGCAGACGATCGATTTCTTCGACACCTGGGACGAGGTGCCGGACACGCAGATCTTCGACAACGGGTTCAAGGCGCAGTGGGAGGGTTTCCTGCGCCATGTCGCCGAGGATGCGCCGTGGAAATTCACGCTTCGTGAAGGCGCCAAGGGCGTCCAGCTTGCCGAGCTCGCTCAAAAGAGCTGGTCGGAGCGCCGCTGGGTCGATGTTCCCGCACTTGCCGCCCGCTAGGAGGTCGAGATCATGACGAAGACACTTCGTTTGCCCACGGCTGATGGCAAGCTTGCCGATTTCACCGTCGCCAACACGCCGCTTCAGCCACCGGAACGCCCGGCTGGCGGTCATCGCTTCAACCGCGTTGCCTATGCGGCCGCCCATGTTGTCGTCGATCCGCTCGTCGATAACGATCCCTGGCTCGACCGCAACATCGATTGGGAGCGGACGATCGCTTACCGCGAATATCTCTGGGATCTCGGTCTCGGTGTGGCGGAAGCGATGGACACGGCGCAGCGCGGCATGGGCCTCGACTGGACCGGCGCCAAGGAGCTGATCACCCACGCACAGGCCGCCGCCCGCAACCGCTCGGACGCGCTGATCGCCTATGGCGCTGGGACCGATCATCTGGTGCCCGGTCCTGACGTCACCATAGATGACGTCATCCGCGCTTATGAGGAGCAGGTCGCCTTCGTCGAGGGGCAGGGCGGGCGCATCATCCTGATGGCGAGCCGCGCCCTTGCCGCCGCCGCCAAGGGGCCGGACGATTATATCCGCGTCTACAACCGCATTCTCGGGCAAGTGAAGCAGCCGGTGATGATCCACTGGCTCGGCTCGATGTTCGATCCGGCGTTGGCGGGCTATTGGGGCTCGTCGGACGATCTGCGCGCCATGGACACGGCGGTCGCGATCATCAACGACAATGCCGCCAAGGTCGATGGCGTCAAGATCTCGCTGCTCTCGGCCGAAAAAGAGATCGTCATGCGCCGCCGTCTCGATCCCTCAGTCAAGATGTATACCGGCGACGATTTCAACTATGCAGACTTGATCGCCGGCGACAGCCAGGGCTATTCGCACGCGCTGCTCGGCATCTTCGACGCCATTGCGCCGGCGGCGAGTGCTGCCCTGTCCAAGCTCGCCCAGAACGATCTCGATGCCTTTCATCAGATACTGGCGCCGACCGTTCCGCTGTCGCGCCATATCTTCAAGGCGCCGACGCGCTTTTACAAGACCGGCGTCGTCTTCCTCGCCTATCTCAACGGTTTCCAGGATCATTTCCAGATGCTGGGTGGCCAGCAGAGCACGCGCTCCATCGTGCATCTGGCGGAACTCTTCCGCCTGGCAGATATAGCGCGTGTCCTGAGGGACCCCGATCTTGCCGTGCAGCGGATGAAGACGGTCCTTGCAACGGTCGGCGTCGCCTAATCTAGGATAGGATCTGGGAGGATCATCAGAATGGCTATAAAGGGCCTGTCCATCAATCTTGCGACCGTGCGCCAGCAATATGACATGCGCCAGGCGGTCGAGGCCTGCCTGAAACAGGATATCGTCGCGATCGCGCCCTGGCGGGATCAGGTGCATGCGATCGGTCTTGCGGAGGCCGCGAGGATCGTTGCCGACAACAGGCTCCAGGTGACCGGCCTTTGCCGTGGCGGCATGTTTCCTGCGGCCGATGCCGAGGGCCTGAAGGCGGCAATCGATGACAACAGGCGGGCGATCGACGAGGCGGCGGCGCTGAATGCCGATTGCCTCGTGCTTGTCGTCGGCGGGCTGCCCAAGGGCTCGAAGGATATCGTGCATGCCCGCGAAATGGTGGCGGATGGCATCGCGACAATCCTGCCGCATGCCCGCAGCGCCGGCATTCCGCTGGCGATCGAGCCGCTGCATCCGATGTATGCCGCCGACCGTGCCTGCGTGAACACGCTGGAACAGGCGCTCGATATTTGCGACCTCTTGGGCGAGGGCGTCGGCGTTGCCATCGATGTCTACCATGTCTGGTGGGATCCGAAGCTTTACGAGCAGATCGCCCGCGCCGGTGCAAATGGCCAGATCCTGGCGCACCACATCTGCGACTGGCTGGTGCCGACCACGGATCTCTTGCTCGATCGCGGCATGATGGGCGACGGCGTCATCGACCTGAAGCGCATCCGCGCCGCCATCGAGAAGGCGGGTTATGCCGGCGCACAGGAAGTGGAAATCTTCTCGGAAGCGAACTGGTGGAAACGGCCGGGGAAGGAAGTCCTCTCCACCTGTGTCGATCGTTTCCGCACCGTCTGCTGACGAGGGCCGCAGATACCCAATACTCATAAAAATGCCGGGCCATGTGTGGCCCGGCAAATATTGAAAGCTTGATTGAGACGGCTTATTCGGCCGGAACGATCTTGCCGGCTTCCCACTTGTAGAGCGAGAAGCTCTGCGAGGTAAGGTCGCCGGTTTCGCCGTAGGTGACCTTGCCGATGGCGGTGTCGATCGGCTCGCCGGCCTTCAACGCGGTGCCGACGGCTTCCGCGTCGTCGGCGCTGCCGGCCTTTTCGATGCCGGCCTTCAATACCTGCACAGCGGCGTAGGCATTCAGCGTGAAGGCTTCGGCCGGGATGTTACGATCCTTCAGCGCCTTCGCGGCGGCCTGGGAATCCGGGTTCTTCAACGCGTCGGAGGCATTGGTGAAGATCGTGCCGGCGGCTGCTTCATTGCCGATCGCCCAATATTCGCTGTTCGAAAGGCCGTCGCCGCCGATGATCTGCGCATTGACGGAAATATCCTTCAGCTGGCGAGCGAGCAGGCCGGCTTCCGGGTGATAGCCGCCGAAATAGATCAGGTCGACGCCGGCAGCCTTCAGCTTCGTCGTCAGAGCGCTGTAGTCCTTTTCATTGGGGGTCAGCGAGTCGTTGACCACTTCGGTCACGCCGCCGGCATTGAGCGTCGCCTTGAAGGCATCGGCCAGGCCCTTGCCATAGGCACCCTTGTCGTTGAGGATGGCGATCTTCTTGTCCTTGAAGTTCTTCAGCACGTAATCCGCAGCGACGGTCGCCTGTTGGTCGTCGCGACCGCAGGTGCGCAGGACGTTGGTCAGGCCGCGCTTGGTCAGATCAGGCGCGGTCGCGGTCGGCGTCACCATCAGGATGCCGTTTTCGGCAAGCGCATCCGAAACCGGAATGGCGACGCCCGAAGTCACCGGACCGACGACGAAATGAACGCTGTCGCCGACGAAGCCGTTGGCGACGGAGACGCCCTGCTTCGGATCGCCGGCGTCGTCACCGAGCTTCAGGACGAGCTTCTGGCCGAGAACGCCGCCGCTCTTGTTGATCTCGTCGATGGCGGTCTCTGCGCCATTCTTGACCTGATCGCCATAGGCGGCGACGGGGCCGGTCAGCGGCGCGATCAGGCCGATGACGATATCCGCCGCATGCGCGAGCGGCGCAAAGGCCAGCGAGGCGACGAAGGTCGCAGCCGTCAATGTCTTCAGACTCATTTTCTCTCTCCTTGGATGGGCGCGGCAGCGCCCTTTGAACCCACCGCAATGACCTGTCACGGTGCGCGAACTACCGTAAGGCGTCCTGAAACGAAGACAGGAAGTGACATCGGGGCTGATGAGCGCTTTCGGACATTTTTGACCTCAAAAGCGCTCATAAGGGTAGTTTTTGTAGGAATATTAGCGCGATTTCGCAAGAAAATAACCGTCATGAAGACAATTTTGGCGGCTTTTCGAGAATTCCCATGGAGAGCCCGTCCCTGGAATTTCGTGGGTTGGAGTCGTTTTCGATCATCATCAGTTCTGTCGCTGGGCTACCAGCCGCTGGCCAGCGCTTTATGCCAGGCCTGCCAGTAGTCTCGCAGGCCCCGCAGCTCAGCACGGACAGGCTGGCTCTCCATCGTGGCTGCCGGCCTGATGCCGGCCAACAGCGCCGCGCCCTGGCTGGTGCCGGTCGAGCCGGGCAGCGCAACGACATCGGATGCCGTCAGTGCGGAAAGCGCGGCAAGATAGGCCCGGTTGAGCGCGAAGGGTCCTTCGACGAAAATCGGACCCTTGGCGCCGATCAAGCCGAGGCATGCTTGCGTCATCAGCGCCAGATAAAGGCTGGCGGCGGCAAGGCGTTCCGCCGGGCTTGCCGATGCCTCACCGATCCAGCGCATCGTCTTGCCGGGGAAGGGGCCGGAGCCTTCAACCACGTTCGGCAGCAGCATCAGACCTTTGTCGATCACGGTTTCGAGCACCTCGTCGACGGCGTCGGGCGGTACCTGTCCGATCTCGCCTGCGAGAATCTCGAACTCCCGCCCGCCCATGAAACGGGACGAGGGGACGGTGCGACCATAGGCATCGACATTGGCGAGCGTATCACGGGTCGGATCGAGATGCTCGAGATCGCCGCCGACGGCGAAGCTGATCACCCAGGTGCCGGTCGACACGACGGCGAAGGGCGCCTCGTTCTCCACCAGATGCGGCAGCAGCGACGCGTTGGAATCGTGGATGCCGCAATAGACCGGCACAGGTGCATCGACACCGATCTCCACGGCGATCTTGGGCAGGATTGGTCCGAGAGCGTCGAAGGCGGAGCGAATCGGCGCCATCAAGGGACGGATGCCGAGCGTATCGACGAGCGAGGAATAGGCTCCGGTCGTCGGATTCCAAAGATCGGTATGGCAACCGAGCGAGGTTACTTCGTTGGCAGCAACGCCGGTCAGGCGGAAGGCCCAATATTGCGGATAGGTGAGGATGGCGCGGACGCGAGAAAATTCGTCGGGGAACTGGCTCTTCTGATAGTGAATTTGCGCGCCGACATTGAGGCCACCCGGAAGCTTCGGAGAAAAGGTTTCGCTGAAGGGTGGCCGCAGGCGTTCATAAGCGTCGTGCACGCTGTCCGGATAGGTGTGCTCGTAGTCGAGCACCGGCAAGGCAAGACTGCCGTCAGCTGCAAGAAGCACGGCCGAGGCGCCGTGGGTGGTGATCGATATCGCGTCGAAGCCGGGTGCCGCGGCAAAGTCCTTCAGTGCCCCGATGACGAAATCCCACAGCCGCTCGATGTCGTAGTGCGGATAGGGACCGGTCTTCAGCACCGCGTTGGTCGTTCGCACAGTAGCGATCTCGGCGCCGCTTTGCGCGTCGAGCACCACCACCTTGGCGTTGGTCTTGCCGATGTCGAGAACGGCGATGCGGCGATAGTTTGGGCGAGCGGTCATGGTAGATGGAAGACCGTCACGAGATCGCTCTGAACGGGCGAATTGTCGGGATTGGTGGCCATGATATCGGCCATATGCGCCCACCACTTTTTCATGACGGGATGATCGGGCAGGCTCGCCATCGTGTGATCTCTAGGCCGCGTCAGAACGCCAAACAGCGTGTTGGTCTCGCGGTCGAGATGGATGGAGTAGTCGCTGGCGCCGGCCTGGTGCAGCAGTTCGACCAGTTCCGGCCAGATCTCATCATGACGCTTCCTGTATTCGGCTTCCATGCCGGGATTGAGCCTCATCTTGAAGGCGTGGCGTTCGAGAGATGCGGTCATTTGGAACTCATGGCCTTGACGCGCTTTGCCACGATCGGCAGCGCGATGGTGATGATCAGGAGCAGGCCGATGAAGATCGACATGACGATGCCGGGCACGTTGAGCAGGCCGAGGCCGAAGGTCACCAGGCCCATGACAAAGGCGGCGATAACGACGCCGCCGATCGTGCCGGAGCCGCCGAGGATCGACACCCCGCCGAGCACGACCATGGTCACGACTTCCAGCTCCCAGCCGAGCGCGATCGACGGTCGCGTCGAGCCGAGGCGCGAGGTCAGGCACACGGCGGCGATACCGCTCATGAGACCGGTCAGCAGGAAGAGGATGAACTTGACCCGCTCGACCGGGATGCCGGAAAAGCGCGCGGCAAAATCATTGTTGCCGATCGTGTAGACCTGCCGGCCGAAATTGGTGGCATGCAGCAGGATCGCGAAGACGATCGCCAGCACGATGAAGAGAACGAATTCGAAGGAGAACACCCAGACGACGTAGCCCTGTCCGAAATAGGCGAAGCTGTCGGGGTAGTTGCCGTAAGCCTGATCGCCCAGCACGATATAGGAGATGCCGCGAAACAGGCTCATCGTGCCGATGGTGACGACGATCGAGGGCAGTTTCAGCCCGGAGACGAGGAAGCCGTTGAAGAGACCGCAGAGCAGTCCGACCCCAAGGCCGATCGCAACGAGGCCGACCGTGTCGACACCGGCCTGTGCGGCAGCGCCCATGGCGGTCGAGGCAAGCGCGATGATGGCGGCTACCGAAAGGTCGATTTCGCCGGCAATGACCAGCAGCGCCATGGCAAAGGCGATCATTGCCTTCTCGGTGAAATTGAAGGTCGCATCCGAGAGGTTATAGGGGTCGAGGAAGTAGGGTGACGCCAGCGAATTGAAGATGAAGATTGCGATGGCGACGCCGAGCAGCAGGACTTCCCAGCTTGCCAGGATCCGCTTGAACGGTGTGCCGAGACGGTCGGGAATGCTGCGCTTTTCCGTGGTTGCTTCTGAAACGATGCTCATGCGGCGACCTCCTTGATCGAGGCTTCCTTCGCCGCCTGATCCCGAAGGATGATGCGGCCGCGATTGCGTTCGCGCCGGGCGTTGAAGACGACGGCGAGGATGATGACGGTGCCGGAGATGGCCATCTGCGTGAACGGCGAGATGCCGATGACGGGAAGCGCGTTCTTGATGACGCCGAGGAAGAGCGCGCCGAGCACGGTGCCGGCGACCGACCCGACGCCGCCGGCAATAGAGATGCCGCCGATGACGCAGGCCGCGACGCTGTCGAGTTCGAAGCCGTTGGCAATGTCGACATAGGCGACGGCATAGCGCGACACCCAGAGATAGCCGCAAAGGCCGGCCAGCGCTCCCGAGAGCACGAAGGCGAGGAAGCGCGTCCAGCCGACATCGATGCCGGCATAGACGGCGGCGACCGGATTGCCGCCGCTGGCATAGGCCGAGCGGCCGAAGCGCGTGTAACGCAGCACGAAATACATCGTCAGCACGATGGCGATGCCGATCCAGGCAAGCACCGGCAGGCCGAGCAGCGGCGTGCGCGGTACGCTGAGGAAGTTCGGGGTAAACTGATGCGCGTTGACCCAGGCGCCACCGGACAGCACGAAGGCCATGCCGCGATAGATGGTGAGCGTGCCGAGTGTCACGACGATCGGCGGGATTTCCAGCGCCCAGACGAGATAGCCGTTGATGGCGCCGAGTGCTGCCCCCATGACGATGGCCGTGATCACGAGAACGATCAGCGGCAGATCGGGATAGGCGGCATTCAGCATGGCGACGGCCATACCGGTAAGGGCGAGATTGGCGGCGACAGACAGGTCGATCGATTTCGTCAGGATCACGGTCATCTGAGCCAAGGCGAGGATGATCAGGATCGATGTGTCGTTGAAGATGTTGGCGAGATTGCTAGGCTCGGCAAAGCCGGCCGCGCGCGTCGCGAAACCGGCGATCATCACGATGATGATGGCGAAGAGCAGTGTTTCGCGTCTTTTGAGGATGCGTGGCATCCAACCCTCCCTATGCATTTCCCGTGGCGGCGCGCACCAGCGTTTCCGGCGTCAGCCCGTCGCGGTCGAACAGTCCGGCCGATAGCCCCTCCTTCATCACCAGCACCCGGTCCGACATGCCGAGAATCTCGGGAAGCTCGGAGGAGATCATGATGATGCTGAGGCCTTCGGCCGCCAGTTCGCTGATGAAGCCGTGAACGGCGGCCTTGGAGCCGATATCGATACCCTTGGTCGGCTCGTCGAGGATGATGATCTTTGGCTGTGTCGCCAGCCATTTGCCGATGACCACCTTCTGCTGGTTGCCGCCCGAGAGCGTGCCGACCGGCACCGATAGGGCTGCGGCACGAAGGTCCAGCCGCTCGGCATATTTACGGGCGAGCGCGAATTCGTCTGCCGCTTTCAGGAAGCCCTTGCGCGAGGTGCGCCCGAGCGAGGGCAGCGACATGTTCTGGTAGATCGGCATCGGCAGCGCCAGCCCATGGCGGCCGCGCTCCTCCGGCACGTAGACGATGCCGGCACGGATGGCGTCCTGCGGCGAATGGATGCGGATGTCCTCGCCATTCAGCGTCAGCTGGCCGGAAAGCGGTCTGGTGATGCCGAACAGCGACTGACAAAGTTCGGAGCGGCCGGCGCCGATCAGGCCGTAGATGCCGAGGATTTCGCCGCGGCGGAGTTTGAAGGAGATGTCGCGAAATTCGGTTCGGTGGCAATAATTCGCGACTTCGAGCACGGTATCGCCGATGGCAACTGGCACTTTCGGGAAGGCATCCTTGACGTCGCGGCCGACCATCATGCGGACGATCTCGTCCTGCGGCGTTTCCTTCAGCCGGCCATGGCCGACAGCACGGCCGTCACGGAAGACGACGAAGTTGTCTGCAATTTCATAAACCTCATCGAACTTGTGGCTGATGAAGAGGATGGCCTTGCCCTGGGCCTTCAGGTTGCCGACGATGCGGAAGAGATCGTCGATCTCCTTGCGGGAGAGGGCCGCGGTCGGCTCGTCCATGATGACGATGCGAGCCTCGATCGACAGCGCGCGGGCGATCGCCACGAGATGGCGTTGCGCGATGGAGAGGTCTTTCAGTCGGATCGACGGATCGATGGTGCTTTCCAGCGATTCCAGCAGCTGCCTCGCCCGACCGTTCATCGTCTTCCAGTCGATGGTACGGAATTTCGTGCGCGGCGCGTGGCCGAGAAAGATGTTTTCGGCAACCGTCAGCTCGTCGAAGAGCACGGTTTCCTGGTGAATGGCGGTGACGCCGGCGTCGATGGCGGCCTGGGCGTTGTGAAACGTCGTCGGCTTGCCGTCGACGAGGACTTCGCCTTCGTTCGGGCGGTAGATGCCGGTGAGGATCTTGACGAGCGTCGATTTGCCGGCGCCGTTTTCGCCGATCAGGGCGGTGACCTTGCCGGGATAAAGCGAGATGCTGACGCCGTCGAGCGCCTTCACGCCGGGGAAGATCTGCGAAATGCCGCGCATTTCCAGAATGGCCGTATTGTCCATCATTGGCGTGTCTGTGGCGGGTCGTTGAAGGACTGTGGTCATCAGCAATGTACCGGATAGGGTGAAACCAAGTCCGGCGGCCGAGGCCGCCGGAGCATTGTGAACAAGGCTTCGATCAGAAAACCTTGGAGAACTGATCGATATTCGACGCGTTGTAGACGAAGGGGTCGGCCATGGCGGCTTCGCTGTTTTCACCGACCTTGATCTTGCCCATGCGGCCGGCATTGATCTCGCTGCCCGGCTTGCCGGTGGTCTCACCCTTGACGAGGCGATAGGCGATCTGCGTTGCCGAATAGCCGAGGTCGATCGGGTTCCAGATCGCGAATTCCTTCGTCGCGCCCGACTTGATGGCGCCGGCCATTTCGGAGGGCAGGCCGAGACCGGTCACGTAGACCTGGCCGATCTTGCCGGCATCCTTGACGGCCTGCGAGGCGGCGAGCACGCCGACGGTCGTCGGAGCGACGATGACCTTGACTTCCGGATGCGAGGTCAGGAGGCCCTGGGCTTCGCGGTAGCTCTTGTCCGAGAGATCGTCGCCATAGACGGTGGTAACGAGATTGAGGCCCGGGAAGTCCTTCAGCTGCTTCTTCATCTCGCCGATCCAGATGTTCTGGTTGGTCGAGGTGGTGGTGGCCGACAGGATGGCGAAATCGCCCTTGCCGCCGTCAAGATGATCCTTGGCGAGCGTCAGGCACATCTTGCCGATCAGCGCGTTCGAGGATGGGTTCAGCTGCAGGATGCGGCCGGCTGGGGCCACGCCGGAGTCCCAGGAAATAACCTTGATGCCGCGCTGCGTTGCCTTCTTGAGGGCAGGGACGACAGCATCCGGATCGTTGGCGGAGATGGCGATGGCGTCGACGCCCTGCGCGATCAGCGAGTTGATCACTTCGATCTGGCCTTCGGCCGTCGTCGAGGTCGGGCCGGTGTAGATCACCTGAACGCCGCCGAGTTCCTTGGCGGCTTCCTGGGCGCCCTTGTTGGCCGCTTCGAAGAAGCCGTTGCCGAGCGACTTCACCACGAGGCCAATCTTGATGTCCTTGGCACTTGCCGTGCCGGCCATGAGTGCCGCGGCCAGCGCGACGCCGATCGCCAGTTTCTTTGCAATATTCATGTCTCTTCCTCCCAAGTTGATAGTCTATGCTCACTCCGCCATAGACGCGTACCTCACGCGACCGATGGGGAATCCTCCTCTTCGGCCTGAGCCGAAACGCTTGTTATGATCAGGGACACGCCCGCATCCTCGATCATTCTTACGGTCTCCGCCGAAATGCCGTCGTCGGTGATGATGGTCGTCACCTGTTCGAGCGGGCACAGGATCAGGCTGGAGCGCTGCTTGAATTTGCTGGAATCGACCATGACGACCATCTCGTCGGCCTGGCGCATCAGCTTCTGCTCGCTCTGGATCAGCAGAGCGTCCGCCTCCATGATGCCGAGCGGGCCGACGCCCTGCGCGCCGATGAACATGCGCCGGGCGTAGAAATTCCGCGTCGTGTCGTTGTCGAAGGGCGACAGGATCAGGCTTTGCTCGCGGTAGATCGCACCGCCCGGAACCGTCACCGTATTTTTCGAGTGCTTGACCAGATGTTCGGCGATTGCGAACGAATTGGTCATCACCTGCAGCCGGAAGGCCGAGATATAGTGCACGAGCTGGAATGTCGTCGTGCCGCCATTGATGATGATGGCGTCGCCCGGATTGCACAATTCGGCGGCCTTGCGCGCAATTGCGCGTTTCTTATCGATATTGACGCCTTCCGAAACGCGAAAGGGGCGGCCGGCCAGATTGCCGAGCTGCGGGGGATGAATGGATTCGGCGCCGCCGCGCACGCGCCGGATCTTTCCCTGCACATGCAGGGCCGCGATATCGCGGCGGATCGTCGCTTCAGAGGCCTCGGTCAATTCAGAAATATCCTGAATCGTCACGACAGGTTTTTCCTGTACGGCGCTCAAAATGATGCGATGGCGTTCGCGTTCGTGCATCGGTTCCTCCTTGTTGGGGGTTATTTCGCAAATATGGCAGGGTGTCAATCATAAACGATCATAAACTTTCATATTGCATCGCAACATTATCAAATATGATCGTTTTCGATTGACAAAAGGACTCTACGTGAGCGATATCCTGATCGTAACGGGGCGCTGCCGTGGTTTTGGTGCGCTCGCAAATGATGATTCCATGGGAGGATGACATGACGGCTGAGGTTCGACTTCTGGACAATCGTTGGGATGACGCCTATGCGGCCAGGCTCGACGAGCCGGGCAAGTTGCTCTACCGCTCCAATCTGCTGGGCGCCGACAAGCGTATCACCAATTACGGTGGCGGCAACACATCGGCCAAGGTCATGGAAACCGATCCGCTGACCGGCGAGAAGGTCAAGATCCTCTGGGTCAAGGGCTCCGGCGGCGACGTTGGCACTATCAAGCTCGACGGCTTCGCCACGCTCTATCAGGATAAGCTCGACAGCCTCAAGGGCATCTATAAGGGTGTTGCCGACGAGGACCGCATGGTCGGCTTCCTGCCGCATTGCACCTACAACCTCAATGCCCGCGCCGCTTCCATCGATACGCCGCTGCATGGTTTCGTGCCCTTCGCCCATGTCGACCATATGCATCCCGACGCGATCATCGCCATTGCCGCCTCGAAAAACTCTCGCGAGTTGACCCGCGAAATCTTCGGGGACGATATCGGCTGGCTGCCCTGGCGTCGCCCCGGCTTCCAGCTCGGCCTCGATCTCGAAGCTTTCGTTAAGGCGCACCCGAACGCCAAGGGCGTCGTGCTCGAAAGTCATGGCCTCTTCACCTGGGCAAACGACGCCAAGGATTGCTACGAGCTTACGCTCGCGATCATCAACAAGGCCATTCAATGGTTTGCTGCAAAGACCGAAGGCAAGACCATCTTCGGTGGAGCGGTGGTTCAGAGCCTGCCGGAAGCGGAACGCCGGGCGATTGCCGCCCGGCTGATGCCGGAAATCCGCGGCCGCATCGGCAAGGCCGAACGCAAGCTCGGTCATTTCGACGATCAGGATGCTGTACTCGAATTCGTCAATTCCAAGAATTTGCGCCCGCTCGGCGCACTCGGCACCAGCTGCCCGGACCATTTCCTGCGCACCAAGATTCGCCCGCTGATCGTTGATTTCGATCCGACCAGGCCGGATGTCGATGCCATTATCGCTGGTCTTGACAAGGCGCTGGAAGACTATCGCGCCGATTACGCGCGTTACTATAACGACTGCAAGCACGACAATTCGCCTGCCATGCGCGATCCCAATCCGGTGATTTTCCTGGTGCCGAGCGTCGGCCTGCTGTCCTTTGCCCGCGACAAGGCGACGGCCCGCATCGCCGGCGAGTTCTACGTCAACGCCATCAACGTCATGCGCGGCGCTTCCACCGTATCCGAATATCAGGGTCTGCCGGAGCAGGAAGCCTTCGATATCGAATATTGGCTGCTGGAAGAGGCGAAGCTGCAGCGCATGCCGAAGCCGAAGAGCCTTGCCGGCCGCGTTGCCTTCGTCACCGGCGGCGCCGGCGGCATCGGCCGCGCCACGGCGGCGCGTCTGGTGGATGAGGGCGCCTGCGTCGTGCTGGCGGATATCGACCAGGCGGCGCTTGAGAGCACGCAGGCGGATTTTGCCAAGAAATACGGCGCCGACGCGGTGCGCAGCGTCAGGCTTGACGTGACCAAGGAAGAGGGGGTTATCTCCTCCTTCGCGGACGCCTGCGTCGAGTTCGGGGGCATCGATATCCTCGTCTCCAATGCCGGCATTGCCTCCTCCGCGCCGATCGAAAGCACCGAGCTTTCGATGTGGAACCGCAATATCGACATTCTCGCCACCGGCTATTTCCTCGTCTCGCGCGAAGCCTTCCGGCTCTTCCGCCGCCAGAATATCGGCGGTAACGTCGTCTTCGTTGCGTCGAAGAACGGTCTGGCTTCATCCCCGAACGCCGCCGCGTATTGCACGGCCAAGGCCGCCGAGATCCATCTGGCACGTTGCCTGGCGCTCGAAGGCGCGGATGCTGGCATTCGCGTCAACACCGTCAATCCCGATGCCGTCCTGCGCGGCTCGAAGATCTGGAACGGTGAATGGCGCGAGCAGCGTGCGGCCTCTTCGAAGATCGAGGTGGACGATCTGGAGGAGCATTACCGCAAGCGCTCGATGCTGAAGCTCAATGTCTTTCCGGAGGATATCGCCGAGGCGATCTATTTCTTGGCCTCCGACCTTTCCGCCAAGTCGACCGGCAATATCATCAATGTCGACGCCGGCAACGCGCAGAGCTTCACGCGCTGATATCATTCGGCTTGCGCCGGCCGGGACAAATGCCGGCGCGAGCCTTCGATTTTTGGGAGGAAAGAATGGCTGAGTTTAGAATTGCGCCGGATCTGGTTGCTGCTGAAAATGATAAGCGCGCCACCGCGCTGACATCTGATTATGAGGCATTGGGCGCGACGCTTGCCCGTCGCGGCGTCGATATCGAAGCGGTGACCAAGAAGGTCTCCGAATTTTTCGTCGCCGTTCCCTCCTGGGGCGTCGGCACCGGCGGCACGCGATTTGCCCGCTTTCCCGGCACCGGCGAGCCGCGCGGTATCTTCGATAAACTCGACGATTGCGCCGTCATCAACCAGTTGACGCGTGCGACCCCGAATGTGTCGCTACATATCCCCTGGGACAAGGCGGATGCCACGGAACTGAGGGCGAAGGGCGATGCGCTCGGCCTCGGCTTCGATGCCATGAACTCCAACACCTTTTCCGACGCCACCGGCCAGGCGCATTCCTACAAATATGGCTCGCTCAGCCATGTCGACGCGGCAACCCGCGCCCAGGCCGTCGAGCACAATCTCGAATGCATCGAGATCGGGAAGGCGATCGGCTCCAAAGCGCTGACCGTCTGGGTCGGCGACGGCTCGAATTTCCCCGGCCAGAGCAATTTCACCAGGGCATTCGAGCGCTATCTCGCCGCCATGGCTGATATCTACAAGGCGCTGCCGGACGACTGGCGGCTGTTCTCCGAGCACAAGATGTACGAGCCGGCTTTCTATTCGACGGTCGTTCAGGACTGGGGCACTAATTACCTGATTGCGCAGACGCTTGGACCAAAGGCGCATTGCCTTGTTGACCTCGGCCACCACGCGCCGAACACCAATATCGAGATGATCGTCGCCCGCCTCATCCAGTTCGGCAAGCTCGGCGGTTTCCACTTCAACGATTCCAAATATGGCGACGACGATCTCGACGCCGGCGCCATCGAACCTTACCGGCTGTTCCTCGTCTTCAACGAACTGGTCGACGCCGAGCATCGCGGCGTGAAAGGCTTCCATCCGGCGCATATGATCGACCAGTCGCACAACGTCACCGACCCGATCGAAAGCCTGATCTCCAGCGCCAACGAAATCCGCCGTGCCTACGCGCAGGCACTGATCGTCGACCGCAAGGCATTGACGGACTATCAGGATGCCAATGATGCGCTGATGGCATCGGAAACGCTGAAGCGCGCCTATCGCGCCGATGTCGAGCCGATCCTCGCCGAAGCCCGCCGCCGCACCGGCGGCGCCATCGATCCGGTCGCTGCCTATCGGGCAAGCGGCTATCGGAAAAAGGTCGCGAGCGAGCGTCCGGCTTCCGTTGGCGGTAGCGGCGGGATCATCTGAGGAGCCTATAGTTCCGGTGGATTGGCGAAAGGGTCGAGCGATCAGACGTCCATCAGCCGGAAGTGCTTCAGCTTAAGAGCGATCAGAAATCATCGGAGTGCAGTATTCGGCCTGGCTTGCGCACCGGCAGACCATTTTCTTCAAGCGGAGCATTGGTAAGCTGTCAGCCGAGACTCGAGCTTCCGATACTCCTCATAGGAGATCAGAACGGCAGCTTGTGTGCCGCGGTGGACGATGACAGAAGCATTGCTGCCGAGAGCATCGTCAATCATGTCGGAAAGTGTCGCTGCGCATCTTCGATGCTGAATTTCTCTCCTGTGCCTACCTGTCCGGCGAACTATTGCCGCCAAATTCGATGGCATCATATTTCGTCAGAATCCGTGCTCAATAGCCAAGCGCGATCCCGTCCTTGCGGTGGTCGGAAGCGCCGAGCAGGACGCCGCGCTCGTGATCGATCATGATCGCCTGCGCGCCGCCGATCGGTCCGTCGGCCCATTCGGTAACATGGCCGCGACGTTCGAGATCCCGCTTGGTCTCTTCCGAGATTGTCGGTTCCAGCGACAGCTTGCCGCCGAAGCAGAAGCTGCGCGGCTGGTCGCTTGCCTGCTGCGGATCGAGATCGCGGTCGAGGATCTGGGTCAGCATATGGGCATGGCCGGCCGCCTGATATTGCCCGCCCATGACGCCGAAGCTCATGCGTACCTTGCCATCTTCCATGAGCATCGCCGGTATGATGGTGTGGAAGGGCAGCTTGCCGGGGCCGATGGCGTTCGGATGCCCCTGTTTGACGACAAAGCCCGCGCCGCGGTTCTGCAGCAGCACGCCGGAGCGCGGCGCGTAGATACCGCTGCCGAAGGGGAAGAAGACCGAATTGATCAGCGAAATCGCATTGCCGTCGCGGTCGACGACGGAAACATAGACGGTATCTCTGTGCGTCGGCCCATCCCAGACGGAGGCATCAGCGGCGCGTTCGAGGCTGATCCTTGCGCGCATGGCGGCAATCGAGCGATCCGACAGCAACTCGTTTATGTCGAAGGTCAGATAGTCCGGGTCGCTGATCAACTGGTCGCGCATGGCGTAACCGGCCTTGGTGGCTTCGGCGTGCAGATGGATGCGGTCGGCCTCCGAGAGCTTGGGGTCGCGCAGATCGAAGCCGTCGAGGATGCGGGTGATCAGCAGCGCCGCAAGGCCCTGGCCGTTCGGAGGGCATTCAACGAGGTCGCGACCGCGAAATTTTCCGGAGATCGGCGTGGTCTCGAAAGCCTTGTAATCGGCGAAATCGCTTTCCTCATGCAGGCCGCCGAGCGATTGCAGAACCTGGGTGATCTCCTCGGCCACCTCACCGCGATAGAAGGCGTCACGGCCGTCCCTGGCGACGGCCTTCAATGTGGCGGCCAGCGCCGGATTGGTCATGCGTTCGCCGGTCTGTGGCGCGCGTCCATGCGGGAGGAAATAAGCGGCGGAGGCGGGGTGTTTGGCGACACGGTCGCTATAGCGGCGCCAGTCGAGCTCGACGCGCGGCGTGATGCAATAGCCCTCTTCGGCCGCGGCGATCGCCGGCGCGAGCACGCGGCCCATGTCGAACCGGCCGTAGGCGCCGATCAGCCGGCACCAGGCGTCGATGGCGCCGGGGATGGTGACCGCATGCGGGCTGTCGTCGGGGATGGCGGTGAAGCCCTTTTCGAGGAAATAGTCGAGGCTTGCCTTTTGCGGCGCGCGGCCGGATCCGTTGAGCGCCACCGGCGTGCCCCCGGCTGCGCTATAGAGGGCGAAACAGTCGCCGCCGATGCCGGTCATATGAGGGTCGATGACCGATTGCAGCGCAACTGCGGCGACCGCCGCATCGACAGCGCTGCCGCCCGCCCGCAGGATGTCGACTGCGGCAAGCGTTGCCAGCGGGTGCGAGGTCGCCGCCATGCCCTTGTCGGAAACGGCGACCGAACGGCCCGGCTTGAAAAAATCCCGCTGCTGCATGTCCCTCAACGTCCTCTGTGTGTCTGTCTCGCCTCCGCGAACGCTCGCGGCCTTACTATCGTTTTAAGGTGTTTTTCCCGTCATGGAAGCTTTACCTGACTCGCCGCGTCCGGGAATTTCGAAGAATGCCGTACGAAACCGGTCAAGTGCGGCGGCAATGGCGCCGATCAGGCCAGCCTTGCTGCCAAGCGCGCTGATGGTGCAGGACAACGGCACCGGCACGCAGCGCGAAAGATAGAAGGCAATCCGCTCGACCAGCTCGGGCCGGGCTCCGACGCTGCCGCCGAAGATCAACCTTTCCGGATCGACCACGGCAGCGATGGCGACGAGCGAGGTGGCATTTGGCATGGTCGGCTCATCGCCTTCATTTCCTTGCATGTGGTGCTGGTTGTGCTTTTCGGGGTGGCCCGGACGCTGGAATTGAGTATTGTCGCCATGGATGAGCGTCTTGTTTGCACTGCCGAACAAGGTCTTGGAGGGAAGTATCTCGCCCGCTACGGGCTTGGTAACAGAGGAAAATGACGATGACGACTGATATTGACGGTTTCGCCGGGCGTCTGAAGCGCCGGGAAAATGGCGGTATGATCTCTGCCTGGGTCGGCATACCCGACCCGATGCTCGTCAACCATCTGTCGCAGGAAGATTTCGATGCCGTCGTGCTCGATATGCAGCATGGCATGTGGGACATGGCGTCCGCCGCCAATGGCATCGCTCAGGTACGGCTGGCCGGAAAGCCGGCGATCGGGCGCATCCCCGTCGGCGACTTCGCCACCGCCTCGCGGCTTCTGGATGCCGGCGCTTCCGGCATCATCGCTCCGATGATCAATTCCGCCGATGACGCCCGCGCCCTCGTCAAGGCGGCGAAATATCCGCCGCTCGGCGAACGGAGCTGGGGTCCTTCGCTCGCCCTCAACCATTTTGGCATTGGCGCCGAAGATTACCTGCAACGTGCCAACAGCCTGACCGTTGCGATTGCTATGGTCGAGACCCGCACGGCGCTCGACGCCATCGACGAGATTCTCACGGTTGATGGTATCGACGGCATTTTCGTCGGGCCGTCCGACCTCTCCATCGCGCTATCCAACGGCGCGCGGCTTGCCCCCGACAGTGCCGCGATCGATCAGGCGATGGGCCATGCGCTTGCTCGCTGCCGCGCCCATGGCAAGTTGATCTGCGCCTTCGGCGGCGACGGTGAACGCGCCGGACAATATTTGAAGCTCGGTCTCGATCTGGTCATCGCCGGCGCCGAAACGGCACAGCTTCGCACCGGAGCGCGCTCCGCCATTGCCGCCGCGCGCAAACTCGCCGCATCCTGATGGCTTGCCGGGACCGGGGCTCCGCATTGTAGCCGCCGGTCCTGGCTTTGAAGCGCTTGGTGTGCCGATCGGCTCAGTTCAGCACTTTGACGAAGCATGGCTCCATATAGGAGCCGCAATTGTCACCGCGCGCTTTTGCCGGGGTGATGGTGTTCTGAGCGGCGATGACGACGAGCGCCACCGCGATGACGGTCAAAATGGTCTTTGTGTATCTATCCATAATATTCCTCGGCAGATGGATGCAATAAATACACTTTAAGGTTGATTTTAAGTAAGTCAATACCCGGAAACGTACATGATTGCCTCAACGTTGCGGAAGATCATTGATCTCGCCCCCGTGCTCTACACAGTGTAAGAGTTGTGCTTGGTCTCGTTCGACGGCGGTCATCGTCGCCCAATCGAAGTAGCCTGAGCCGCCGGTCTATTCCAGCCGGCGCTCACGTCCCTGTGCGGCAAAGGTGGTCCGCATCTGCGAAGACCAGCCTGCATCTCGCGCGTTCAGACCCTGACTTCGAAAACCATGTTGAACGGCGTTTCGGTCGCCTTGCGGAAATGCGAATAGCCCGCATTCATGGCGACCTTGCGCAGCTTCAGCTCACCAGCCTGTGCGCCCAAACCTAGCCCGACTTCCTGCGACAGCGAGGCTGGCGTGCAGATCATCGTCGATGCGCCGTAAAAGATGCGGCCGACCGGGTTGAGGTTGTCCTTCAGGCAATCATGCGCAAAGGGTTCGACGATCATCCAGGTGCCGTCGTCGGCAAGGCTTTCCTTGACATGTTTGCCGGCGCCGACGGGATCGCCCATGTCGTGCAGGCAATCGAACATCGCGACCAAATCGTAGTCGGCGGCCGGAAAATCCTTTGCTGTCGCCTGCTCGAAGGTGATGCGGCCGTCGACTCCTGCCTCTTTCGCCGCCGCTTTCGCTCGCTCGATGGAGGGAAGATGATAGTCAAAGCCGAAAAATGTCGAGTGCGGATAGGCTTGTGCCATCAGGATGGTCGAGGCGCCATGGCCACAGCCGACATCGGCGACGGTGGCGCCGGCCTGAAGCTTTTCATGCATGCCGTTTAGCGCCGGTATCCATTCCGAGACGAGATGGCTGTTATAACCCGGCCGGAAGAAACGCTCCGTGCCGCGGAACAGGCAAGCGCTGTGCTCATGCCAACCGAGACCGCTGCCGGTCTTGAAAGCATTGGCAATTTTCGGTTCGTCGAGCCACATGGATTGAACGACATCGAAGGCACCGGTGAAGAAGGCGGGACTGTTTTCCTCCGCAAACACCATCGCCTGTTCGGGCGTCAGATAGAAGCGTTCGGTCTTGTCGTCGTAGCTGACGTAATCGGCCGCAGCCTGTGCCGACAGCCATTCGCGTACGTAGCGCTCTTTCACGCCGATCTTGTCGGCCAATTCCGCTGACGTCATCGGTGTTCCGTCCGCCATGGCCTTGAACAGGCCCAGATGGTCTCCGAGTGTCACCAGCACACCGGAGACCGCTGCGCCGAGATCGCCGACCAAGCGCCCGACCAGGGCATCGAGTTTCTGTATATTGGGTTCACGCATGACATCCTCCTCCCAGAATTGATGCAGCGTTCTGTCCGAATATTCGGAACCGTGAGGATACTCCTGGCCGAGAGGGTAAGCAATGACGCGGCAGAGCGACACGCTCTTCGCATCGCCGATCAAGGCGAGACTTAAACTATTGAATCAATAGCCTTATCTGCCAAAAACGATATGGTTTGTCAGCCGACGCGGACCAGCTCTTTTTCCAGAGTGGAGAGCAGGCGGGGATCGTCCGCCGTGACGTCAGGCGCGAAGCGGGCGGCAACCTTGCCGTCACGGCCGATCAGGAATTTTTCGAAGTTCCAGACGACGCCACCATCCTGGCCGGTCTCTAGGCCGTTCTTTGCCAGGCGCTCGCGCATCGGGCCGTCGCCGATCGTCTCGACGCCGGAGGCGATCAGGCTGTTGTAGAGCGGATGCCGCTCTTTCCCCGTCACCGCGATCTTGGAAAACATCGGGAACTGCACGTCATAGGTCAGGGTGCAGAAATTCAGGATGTCTTCATCCGTGCCCGGTTCCTGGCCCTTGAAGTCATTGGCCGGGAAGCCGGCGATGACGAGGCCGTCGTCGCGCTTGTCCTCATAGAGCTTTTCCAGCCCTTCATATTGCACCGTCAGCCCGCATTTGGAGGCGACGTTGACGACCATGATGACCTTGCCGCGATAATCGGCAAGCGTCGTCTCGCTGCCGTCGATCCTCTTTACCGGAATATCGAGTACGCTGTCGGTCATCGCAATCACTCCAAATCATCTTGAAAACAGGGGTGGATATCATCCCCTGCTTCTAATGAAGTCAAGGTCACGATCCGGCTTAAGCGGCCTCGTCCATCCTGACGAGGTGACCATTCGTGACTTCGCGATACTGACGCATCGGCGTGATGTAGCCGACCGGCCGCACCGGGCTCTTCAGCTCCTCGACGGCAAGATTGCGCTTGATGCCGCGCCGAGCCGGATCGGGAACGGGGACGGCCGCCATCAGCTTCTTCGTATAGGGATGCTGCGGGTTCTCGAATACCGAAGCGCGGGGGCCGATCTCAACGATTTCGCCGAGATACATTACCGCGACGCGGTGGCTGACGCGTTCGACGACGGCCATGTCGTGCGAGATGAAGAGATAGGCGAGATTGAGGTTCTGTTGCAGGTCCATCAGGAGATTGCAGACCTGTGCCTTGATCGAAACGTCGAGAGCCGAAACGCTTTCATCGGCGACGATGACTTTCGGGTCGAGGGCAAGCGCGCGGGCGATGCAGATGCGCTGGCGCTGACCGCCGGAGAATTCATGCGGGTAACGCGACATCATATCCGCCTTCAGCCCGACGCGCTCCAGAAGGTCGGCTGCCTTCTCGCGAGCCTGAGCGCGAGTGCCGAGGCTATGCTCGATGAAAGGCTCGGCTACGGCCGCGCCGATCGTCATCCGCGGGTTGAGGCTGGCAAAGGGGTCCTGGAAAATCATCTGGATGCTGCGGCGCATGCGGCGCAGGTCGAGCGCGCCGAGCTTCATCACGTCATAGCCGTCGAGGCGGACTTCGCCGGCATTGGGATTGATGAGGCGCATGATCGAGCGGCCGGTCGTCGATTTGCCGCAGCCGGATTCGCCGACCAGCGACAGCGTCTCGCCCTGAGCGAGATCGAAGGAAACGTTCTCGACGGCATGGATGGCGCCGGTCGTGCGGCCAAGCAGCCCGCCACGCAGGTTGAAGCGGGTTACGAGGTTCTTCACTTCGAGGATCGGCGTCTTGCGGCGGTCGACCGTGTCGGCAAGGGCGACCGGTTCGCTGCGCTCGCCGGTTCTGATATCGACGATCGGGAAGCGCAGCGGCCATGCCTGATCCTTCATCGAGCCGAGGCGCGGCACGGCCGAAAGCAGGGCGCGGGTGTAGGGATGCTGGCCGCGATGGAAGATATCGTCGGTTTTCCCGGTCTCCACCGCCTCGCCGCGATACATGACGATGGTGCGGTCGGAAATCTCGGCGACAACGCCCATGTCGTGGGTGATGAAGAGGACGGACATGCCTTCCTCCTCCTGCAGCACCTTGATGAGATCGAGGATCTGGCCCTGGATCGTCACATCGAGCGCGGTCGTCGGCTCGTCGGCGATCAGCAGCTTCGGACGCGAGGCCAGCGCCATGGCGATCATCACGCGCTGGCGCATGCCGCCGGAAAACTGATGCGGATATTCGTCGAAGCGCGAGGCGGCGTTGGGGATGCGTACCTTTTCCAGCAACCGGATCGTCTCGGCCTTTGCTTCCGCCTTGGAGATGTCGCCGTGGCAGGTGAGCGCCTCGGAGATCTGCCGGCCGATGGTGAAGATCGGATTGAGGCTGGTCATCGGCTCCTGGAAGATCATGGCGATATCCTTGCCGCGTACCTTGCGCATCTCATTATCCGGCAGCGACAGGATCTCGCGGCCATTGAGCTTGACCGAGCCTTCGATGCGGCTGCTGCCCTTGGCGAGCAGACGCATGATCGACAGCGAGGTGACGCTCTTGCCGGAGCCGGATTCACCGACGATCGCCACCGTCTCGCCCGGCATGACGTCGAAGGAAATGTTCTTCACCACCGTCCGCCATTCGCCATCGGCGAGGAAGGACGTCGTCAGGTTGGAGACGGAGAGGACAGGTTTTGCGCCGGGATTCGTCTGCTGCGCGGCTGTGGTCGTCATGAGTTCCCCTTTTTGGTTTTGCGCATCGTATCAGGCATCCGCTGCCGCTCAAGATGGTTTCGGCGATGTGGCGAAGGAGGCCGAAGGCCGGCCCTCGGCATGCCGGATAGCTTCCAGCGCCGCGATCTTGTCGTCGATCTCTCGGCGGTCGATCATCCCATCAGGGTTCTGCCGCGTCGCCATGGTCTCGGCGACATAAAGATAGCGCTCCTGCGCGACCGCGTAGAGCCGTTCGAGCTCGGTCAGCGGATCGGCGCTGTCGTCGACCCGGATGTTCAGCCAGGCATAATCCTGGTCGCGATGGATCACCAGCGCGGCCGATTGCTTGCCGCGCTTGTCGCCGCCCGCATCCTCGCCGGCACGCATTGCTTCGAGCAGTCGCTCGGCGAGCGGCTTGCCCCTGGTCTTCTTGAAGGTCGAAAGCGTCTCGGCAATCACCTGCGGTCCGGCCAGCATATTGCCGGCAACCGAAACATTCTCGTCGATGAGATGCCCAGCCCAGTCGATGCATTTGGCGCCGGTGAAGGCGACGTTGTTGCCCTTGGCATCGATCAGGTGGAGCTGGCGCTGCTCGCGGCCTTCGTCGCGGGCGGTCAATACTTCGACGATCTCTTCCGGTGCATGACCGGCGGCGAGCATTGCGACCCCGTCAATGCCATAGAGCGGACTGACGAAAGCCTGTGTTGCGACCGCGCCGATGCCGCCTCGAATATGCGGCACCAGGCTGCCGACCGCAAAGAAGCGGGTGGCGACGGCGATGGCGAGATGGCCGGTTTCAGGCTCGCGGGCAACGATCGACCAGGTCATTGGCTTATCTCCCGATTGCGTAGGCTTGCATCAATCGCGGAGTGGCGGCCGCGCGCAATAGGCCGCTGGCGTCTCGTCGTGCGGCGGTCAACCGTCCGACCGTCCATTCCGGAGCAACCGTCAGCTTGTGGCCCTTCCGGCGCAGCGCATCGAGCACTTCGGGGCTGAAATTCGCCTCTGCCGTAAGGCCGCCCGGCTCGCGCGTGCGGGGGTAGAAGGAGCTTGGGAAATGCGTGCTGTGAAACAGCGGCCGGTCGATTGCCTCCTGCAGGTTCAGGCCGTGGTGGACATAGCGCAGGAAGAAGGCGAGCTGCCATTGCTCCTGCTGGTCGCCGCCAGGCGTGCCAAAGGCGAGGGTCGGACGGCCTTCGTGGAGAGCGAGCGTAGGCGTCAGCGTCGTGCGCGGCCGCTTGCCGGGAGCGAGCGACGAGGGCAGGCCGGGCTTCAGCCAGAACATTTGGGCGCGCGAATTGAGGCAGAAGCCGAGGCCGGGAATGATCGGCGAAGATTGCAGCCAGCCGCCGGATGGCGTCACTGACACCATGTTGCCTTCACGGTCGATGACGTCGATATGCACGGTGTCGCCGCGCTTCTCGGTCAGGTGCGACATGGTCGGTTCATAGACAGCTCCGGTCTTCGCTTCCGGCGCTTCCAGCATATTCATGGTGAGATCGAACTGGCTTTCGAAGCCGGCGATCTTGCCGGGGCGCAGGTCGAAGGAGGCTTCAGAAGAGATCAGCTTGCGGCGCTCGGTGGCATACGCGTCGGAGAGCAGGATATCGAGCGGCACTTCCGAGAATTTCGGATCGCCGTAATAGACCTCGCGGTCGGCGAAAGCGAGTTTCATCGCCTCGGTGACGGTATGGACGAAATCCGCGCCGGCCGGGTCCATGGCCGCGATGTCGAAGCCCTTCAGCAGCGACAGCGTCTGCAGGAAGGCCGGTCCCTGGCCCCAGGGGCCGATCTTGGCGACGGTCCAGCCGTGATAATCATAGGTCAGCGGCGCCTCGATCGTTGCCGACCAGCCCGCCATGTCATCGGCGGTCAGTACGCCCTTGTGCTTGCTGCCGCTGGCATCCATGACTTCGGTTTTGCGGGCGTAGGCGTCGATCGCCTCGGCGACGAAGCCGCGATAGTAGGCGTCGCGCGCCGCTTCAATCTGCGCCTCGCGGCCGCTCTTCGCCTCTGCTTCCGAGACCACCCGCTTCCAGGTTTCGGCAAGGACCGGGTTCTTGAAGTTCGACCACGGTTCTGGGGCAGAACCACCGGGTAGCCAGGTCTCGTAAGAGGTCGGCCATTCCTTGCGGTAGAAATCGGCAAGGCCGGCAATGGTTGCGGCGACGCGGGGCAGGACGGGATGGCCATGTTCGGCATAATGGATCGCCGGTTCGAGAATGTCGCGGACGGTGAGCTTGCCGTAGTCGCGCAGCATCAGCATCCAGCCGTCGAAGGCGCCGGGGATGACGGTCGCGAGCAGGCCGTCGCCGGGGATCAGCGACAGGCCCTCGTTCGTATAGTGTTCGATGGTCGCGCCGGCGGGGGCGGGGCCTTGGGCGCAGATGACTTCGACCTTGTCCTTCTTCTTCGAATAGATGATCGCCGGCATGTCGCCGCCGGGGCCACAGAGATGCGGTTCGACGATCTGCAGGACGAAGCCGGTCGCAACGGCGGCGTCGAAGGCGTTGCCGCCTTTTTCGAGAATGCTCATGCCGACCGCCGAAGCGATCCAGTGTGTGGAGGTGACGACGCCGAAGGTGCCGAGGATTTCCGGGCGTGTCGTGAATGCGGTCATTGCGGATGTCCTTTCAGATGATTCATGCTTCGCGCGGGTCGAGCGCATCGCGCAGGCCGTCGCCGAGGAGATTGAAACCGATGACGACGAGAAAGATCGCAGCGCCCGGCCACATGGCCATCCAGGGCGCCTGTTCCAGATAGTTCTTGGCGACATTGAGCATCGAGCCCCAACTCGGTGCGGGTGGCTGCTGGCCGAGCCCGAGGAAGGAGAGGCTGGCCTCGGCGATGATCGCCGTCGCGATGGTCAGGGTTCCCTGCACCAGGATCGGCGCGAAGACGTTCGGCAGGATGTAGCGGATGATGATGCTTAGATGGCGAAGGCCGATCGAGCGGGCACCCTCGACATAGTCTTCCGTCTTCACCGCCAGCACCTGTCCCCGCGTCAGGCGGACGAAGACCGGCGTCGCCGAAAGCCCGATGGCGATCATCGCATTGATGAGGCTCGGCCCGAGAAAGGCGGCAAGCGCGATCGCGGTAATGAGAAAGGGCATCGCCAGGAATGCCTCGGTGACGCGCGAGATGATCTGGTCGATCCAGCCACCGTAATAGCCGGAGATGAGGCCGAGAGGGACGCCGATCGCCACGGCGATGGCGACGGAAAAGATGCCGGCCATCAGGGACGCGCGCGCGCCCCAGATCATACGCGAGAGAACGTCGCGGCCAATATCGTCGGTGCCGAACCAATGAGCCGCCGAGGGAGCCTTGCGGATCGCCGACCAGCTTGTGGCGATCGGATCGGGTATCGGCAGGATTGGGGCGAGGATGGCAGCCAAGGTAAAGAACAGGATGATGGAGATGCCGACCAGCGCGCCCTTGTTGGCCTTGAATTTGCGCCAGACGCGGTTCGGTGCGCGCTTGGCCGGGGCGGTAGTAACAGCCGTCTGCACGATCGCGTTCATAGGGCGGCCCTCAGACGTGGGTTGAGGAGGACGTAGAGAATATCGGCGATGAGATTCATGCCGATGAAGCCGATGGCGGTGCAGAGGACGACACCCTGGACGACGGCATAATCGCGGTTGAAGACTGCATCGACGATGAGCTTGCCGAAGCCGGGGATGGTGAAAATCTGCTCGGTGAGCACCGCGCCGGCCAGCAATTCGCCGAAGAGCAGCGCGCTGACGGTGACGATGGGCAGGATTGCGTTGCGGAAGGTGTGCTGCAAGACGACGACGGCTTCCGAAAGGCCCTTGGCGCGGGCCGTGCGGATGTAGTCGGCGCTGAGCACGCTCAGCATGGAAGAGCGGGTGTGACGCATCAGGGTGGCGGCGAGTGCATTGCCGAGCACGAAGGAGGGCATCAGCATGGTCTGGATCGAGCGCCAGGGGTCTTCGAAGAATGGCTGGTAGCCGGAGGCCGGCAGCCAGTGCAACTTCACCGAGACCAGCAGGATCAGCATGATGCCGAGCCAGAAGTTCGGCACGGACAATCCGCACAGGGCAATGACATTGGCGAGGTAGTCGATGATGGTGTTCTTCTTCACCGCCGCCAATATGCCCATGGGGATGCCGATTGCGAAAGCGAAGATCATCGACATCACGGCGAGCTGGATCGTCACCGGCAGCTTTTCGGCGACCAGCGTCAGCACCGGCTGATTGGTGCGTAGCGACGTGCCGAGATCGCCCTTCAGCACACCCTGCAGCCAATAGCCGTATTGATAGATGACGGGATCGTTCAGCCGGTATTTCTCGCGCAGGAATTCGATGACCTGCGGATCGCGCTCTTCGCCGGCCATGGCAAGGATCGGGTCGCCCGGCAGCAGCTTCTGCAGGGAAAAGACGAAGACGGAAATGATCAGCAGCGTCGGTATGGCGACCAGCAGCCTTTTTCCGATGTAGGTGTACATGAGCGGATCCTGATCTCGTCACGACCACGGGGAGGACCTGCGGCAGAGATATCCTCCCGCAGGCCGCTGTCGAACTAGCTGCCCTTCTTCACGCCGGCGAGGCGGATCATGCCGTCCGGCGAAGCGACGAAGCCGGTGACCTTCTTGTTGTAGGCCCAGATCCAGGCCTGATGACCGAGATAGATGATCGGCAGATCCTCATTGAGGATCGTCTCGGCGGCATCGTATTTCTGCTTGCGTACCGCATCGTCCTGCGACTGGCGGGCTTCCAGCAAGAGCTTGTCGACCTCCGGATTGCTGTATTTGGAATCGTTGAGCCCGGCGCCGGTCGTCACGAACTGCTGGATATTGCCGTCCGGATCGGGACGGCCCGACCAGTCGGAACGGCTGAGCTGATAGTTGCCGGCCGTCTGTGCGTCGAGCAGCGTGGCGAATTCGGTCGACTTCAGCGACAGGTCGAAGCCGGCCTCGGCCACCATCGACTGGATGATCTGCATCATCTGCATCGAGACGGGATTGTTGGCGACCGCAAGTTCCACCGGCACGCGATCGTAGCCCGCTTCCTTGATCAGCGCCTTCGCCTTGTCGATGTCGCGGCTCGGAACGGGGATGTTCTTGTCGTACCAGGGGCTGTTCGGCGCGAAGGGCT
>DASWOH010000121.1:0-3025 GCA_036398815.1 Rhizobium sp.
CGCAGACGCGGCCTCTGCGGCCGAGCTTGCCGACCTGCTCGACGGGACAAGGGTCGTGCTGGTCACCGACGTCGAGGCCGAGAGCAGCGAGGCATGGGCAGAACCCATCCATCCCGACCAGCTCGCCTATGTCATCTACACATCAGGTTCCACCGGAACCCCAAAGGGCGTGGCGATCAGCCATCGCTCGTTATCGAACCTCCTGGACGCAGTTGGAGACGTCATCCCGATGGGATCACGACGGCGTTTGATCGCTCTCACGTCCATTTGCTTCGACATTGCCAACCTTGAGCTTCTTCTCCCACTGCAACAGGGTTCCACAGTTGTGATCGCGTCGCTCGCTGCGCAGTCGATTGAGCAGGTCGCGGGATTGCTGGAGGCGCAGCCCATTTCGTCTGTCGTGCAGACCACACCAAGCGGATGGAATTCGCTACTTGCACAGGAGTGGCTATCGCCTGGAAGCTTGGCATTGACTGGCGGCGAGCCACTTCCGATCGCGACGGCACAGGCGCTTGCGGATCGAGGCATGCAGGTATGGAACATGTATGGCCCGACCGAGACGACGATCTGGTCAAGTTGCGGACCGGTGAACCCGGCCCATGGTGTAAATCTGGGGCAACCACTGTGGGGCTATTCCTTCATCCTGAAATCGCGGGATGGTGCAGAGGTGCCGCGTGGCGGACTAGGTGAACTCCTGATCGGCGGAACAGGCGTCGCTCGCGGCTATCTGAACCGTCCGTCGCTCACCGCCGAACGCTTCGTTCCCGATCCGGCCATCCCCGGTGGCCGGCTCTACCGCTCGGGCGACCTGTGCCGGATACGGACCGACGGGACGGTCGACTTCCTCGGGCGGCTTGATGACCAGGTGAAGATCCGTGGCTTCCGGATCGAGCTCGGGGAGATCCAGGCCGGGCTGCTTTCCCATGACGGTGTCCGCGAGGCTGCCGTCATCGCCCTCGACGAGGCCGGCGGCACCAAGCGGCTGGCGGCCTACATCGTGGCGGATCAGGAGACCGTCACGGCCGACGATCTGCGCGCCCATCTGTCCGACCGCCTCCCGGCCTACATGGTGCCGGCGACCTTCACCTTCCTTTCCGCCATGCCGCTGACGGCCAACGGCAAGCTCGACCGGCGGGCGCTGCCCGAGCCGGAACGTACCGCCGAGGCCGACTATGTCGCCCCGCGCACCGACACCGAACGAACCCTCTGCGCCATCTGGCAGGAGGTCCTCGGCCTCGAACGCATCGGCATCACCGACAACTTCTTCGAACTTGGCGGGCATTCGCTACTGGCTGCCCGATTTATACAGCGGCTTCGGGACCGATCCGGTGTGGATATTCCTATCGCCACCGTCTGGCGCAAACCGACGATCGCCGATCTCGCCGAGCAACTGACACCCGAACTGCAATCTGGCCAGCGCCGACCGACCGATCTCTTGCAAGGCTGGTTGAACGAGCTGTCCGATGGAGACATTCATGCATAATTCCGATCTTCTGCGGCTCTCCAGAGAATACAGTTCATTGCAGCAGGAGAAAAAGCGGCTCTTCCGGCGGCGAATGCGGGAGCATGGCATTTCATCGCGTCTGCTGCCGATCATGCCAGCAGAAGAGCACATCCGATCTGCCCTAATCGCACCCGAGCAGGAGAGCTTGTGGCTGACATGGCAGGCAAATCCGAGAGGAACAGAATACAATCTTAGCTCGGCTCTGCATGTCGCAGGTCAAATAGATCCGGAAAAGCTGCGCCGGGCTTTTGTAAGTCTCGTCCGCCGGCATCGGATTCTTCGAACGACGTTTGCGGAGAAAGACGGCACGGTTCATCAATTCATCCATGACGAACCAAAGTTTGACTGGATTCACAGGACGCCACTCTCATCCAAAGGCGATTGGAGCCCTGCACAAGTTCAACAGCGCCTCGATGAGGTTTCCCGCCTTCCATTTGATCTTGCCAACGGACCGTTGCTGCGGGTCCATTTCCTTCCGCTCGACGATGGCGGGATCATACATGTAACTTGCCACCACATCATCGCCGACGCTCACTCCCTGACCGTTGCGTTCAGAGAATTGGAGGCGCTTTACGCTTCCGAAAAAGAGGATACAGAGGATCGGGCGACGACGTTGCCTGAGAATTCGATCCAGTACGGTGATTATGCGATCTGGCAGCGAGAGTGGCTTGACGAAGAGGCCCTCGGCGAACAGCTGGCATATTGGCGCACGGAACTCGATCCGTTGCATCCTCCAATCGAGCTTCCGTTCCGGCAGCAGAATATACGCTCGCTCGGTGCTGGAGATCGCTTTACACTTGATGTGCCGGCTGCTCTGCGGATCCGGCTTCACGGCGCGGCGCGGAAATGCAAGGCGTCACTCTCGTCGATCTTGCTCACGGCCTTTTCGACAATTCTCAATCGCTATAGTGCGCAGAACGAACTCTACGTCGGAATTCCAATCAATCGCCGTCAGCGGCACGAAATTGCCGATACGATTGGGTACTTCGCGAATACCACCGTTGCCAAAATCGAACTCGATCAGCGCCAGGCGATTTCCAAGCATATCGCGCGTGTGCACGATCGTTTGGCCCGGTGTCAGGAATTTTCCGACCTGCCGATCTCGCAACTGATTGCCGATCTCAAGCCCGCTCGGTTCGGTTTTCGCTCGCCCGTTTTTCAGGTGATGTACAATTTCGTGCAGTCAGCGGACAGTGGCGCAGGGCAGTTCGCCGGTTTCCAGGCAAAGTCCGTCGCGACCAGCGCAGGCGGCTCCCAGTTCGATCTTACGCTCAGCGTCACGGACGCGGCAGAGACACTCAGTCTGACGTTCGCCTATGCCACGGATCTGCTTGAGCGTGCCATGGTCGAGCGACTTGCCGGCCACTATGTGGAGGTTCTGGAGCAGATCGCCGAAGACGGCGGGGCGGAGAAGCGGCTGTCGGAGATCGCGCTCTCCGTTCCGGTGGAACATCCCCCACTGGCGACCTATGCCTTCGTTCCGGTGACCGAGCGGATTGCCGAACAGGCTGCCCTGCATCC
>DASWOH010000122.1:0-2238 GCA_036398815.1 Rhizobium sp.
TGTTCATGCCACCTTTGGTTCGCCCGATCTGACGCCCGCGCCCCCCTTTTTCGCCCGCAGGCTGGACGCCGTGCGATGAGCTTTCAGATGGGTTGCATCAATCATGATCGTCGTCTGTTCCGGGGCTTCGGAAGCCAGCCCCGTCATTATCCTGGCGAAGCCTCCCAACCGGCTCCAACGCGCCCACCGGTTGTAGAGTGTCTTGGCCGGACCGTATTCCTTCGGTGCGGCAGGGCGATTCCACAAGATGGGCAGGCGGGCAACAAATTCCCGCAGTGCTGAACATGTTCGCAGCGAAACCAGACGCGGCCGTCCTGCCCGGTGACGCCAATGAGCCGGCCACCACATTCACCGCAGGCGTAGGTTTGCGGTTCCGCTCCCGCCATTGCCACAATGCCATAGGCCGGGTCTTCCCTGAGCTCGGTCACGAAGGGCGACGGCCGGGCGTTGGAGGCAAGGATGGTCAGCGTATGGCGGGCCCGCGTCATCGCAACATACATGACGCGCCGTTCCTCGGCGTTCTGGAACGCCTCCTCCTCCGGGGACACCAGAGACAACAATGGATCGTCAACGATCTCCGACGGAAAACCCATACGCCCGCTGTCGGCGTTGAGCAGGATGACATGATCCGCTTCGAGACCTTTCGAGGCATGGATGGTCTTGAAACTGATGGCCAGCTTCGGAAAGCTGCGCCGCAATGCCCGCATATCCGGCTCAAGAAACCGATATCGGCCAAGAAGCAGGACCGTTATGGGCCTGGCCTCGGCGGCAAGACCTGCGGAATAGGCGGAGAGAGCCTCCGTCAGTTTCTGCTCATCCTCGCCCTTCGCGACGGAGATGATCCGGATCGCCGGCTCCGTCGCCGTGCCGGCCGGGACGATCCGCTTTTCGATCTGGGCCGGATTTTGCAGAACGAAGGTCCGGGCCGCAAAGGCGATCAGATCCACAGAACGGAAGGTGCGGCCGAGATCGACGGCCCTGTGCACGCCGGTCTCGCCGTCGAACGTGCCGCCGAATTCGCGCCCGAAATGACGCATCAGATGGATATCGGACCCGGCGAAACGGAAGATCGACTGCCAGTCGTCGCCGACGGCGAAGAGGCGTACCTCCGGATGCTGGGCCTTCAGCGCCTTCACCAGCCGGGCCCGGCTTTGCGAAATATCCTGAAACTCGTCGACCAGAATGTGGCGGAACGGGCTGATATAACGGCCGGTCTCGACATAACGCGCCGCGCGCAGGATCATGTCCTCGAAGTCGATCCGGTCACCGAGGCGCTTCTGATATGCCTCGAAAACCGGCGCGAACACTTCGAGAAACGCCCGGGCGCGCTTGCCCAGCTCCATCCGTTCGGATTTGACCTCGCAATCCCCTAGACTGTCGCCGCCGCTTTTGAACTTTCGCAGAAACGTGCCAAGCAGCTTCGAAAAGTCATCGACCTGCTTCAACTCGACGATCCGGTCATAGATCTCGTCGGCGGGGCGAGGTCTCAAGGTGACATGCGGCGCCAGCTTTTCGGCCAGGCTGGCCAAAAGCCGCCCCTCCTGCCGTTCGTAGCTGAAGGTCTCGATCAGGGTGGTCTCAAACTCGGCGTGGACCTGCCGTTTCCAGGCCATGCCGGCCAGGTATTCGGCGCTGTCGACGAAGGGGGCTGTGATCAGCTTTTCGCGGCCATCCGCCATCCTCTGGCGACGCACTCCGAAGTGCTCAATATAGACGCCACTCTCGCTCAGCCGTAAATCCGGCTGATAGTCGCGCCTGCCGATCGCCGGGATCTTGTGCTCGTAAACGGGCTCATATTCATAGTCGATGCCGTTCTCATAAAGCCAGTTGGCGATCTGCAGCTCTTCGTAGCTCTTCACCTTCTCGCCCTGCAGCGTGCGCAGGTCCTGGGCCTCCATGTGGGTGTAAAACGCGTGCCTGGTCGTGAAATCCCATTCCGTCTTCGGCTCGACCAGGAAATGCGCAAACCACTGAATGATCGCCTTCGAGACGCCAGACATGCTGTGGACCAGCTCTTTCAGGATCTGCCTGATCTGGTCGGTAAAGACGAGATCGTCGGTGGCATGATCCGCGAGCGCCGGCTTCGACCCCTCGACGGGACTCTGTTGCACAAATCGTCTAAAGGCGGGACTTCTCCCTTCCCCGGACGGACTTCTCCCGCGACCTCTGTGATAGGCGTTCCGAGTGCGGTGAAGCCGTTCAGGATGGCAACACGGACCTGGAACTCCGCAACCTGAC
>DASWOH010000123.1:0-8541 GCA_036398815.1 Rhizobium sp.
TCCGGCGGATAATGTTTAAAAGTCCCATGTGGATCACTCCGTTGCCCCCGTCGCTCACCGCGTTGGGGGGAAGGTTCACATGGCTCAATTCTCAATGGAAATTATGCGCCTAACCGGCTCAGTTCTGCGTGGAAACCAACATATCGCCTTCACCGAGAACGTTGCTGGAACGTCTGGATCATCGTCACTTTTCTCCTTGCAGCAGGGTCTCAATCATTTTCTCCAAGCCCGCCTCGCCGTTGGGGCCCTTATTACCTGCTGGAGCCTGCAACAACTGGCGAAGACCCTTCGCCCTTCTCGTGAGCGGTCGGCAGACGATGATCGTTCCCATCAGCGACGATCATGCCCCCATCCATCCGAACAACTCTGTCGGCAACATGGAAATATCGATCGTCATGACTGATAATGATCAATGTCCGACCTTCTGCTCGGAGTTTCGGAAGCAGCTCCTCGTAAAAGACGCGGCGAAACTCTGGATCCTGGTCAGCCGCCCATTCATCCGTCACGATCAGGGGTCGGCGTTCGAGCCAAGCCTGGACGAGCGCCAGTCTTTTGCGCTGGCCCGTCGAGAGCGCCAGCGTCGTGAACCGACCGTGCTCGATACCAACCTTATGCGCGATCCCCAACCTCGAAAGAAGAGGCGTCGGATCCTCGGAGAGCGCGGGCGAGGCCAGATCCTCGAACAGATAGTAGTCGGAAAAGACAGTAGCAAAGAGCTGCCGGTAATCGTCGCGGCTCTCGGTCGTCACTTCTTCGCCGTCATGGAAGATCCGCCCTTGCGTTGGAATATAGAGTCCCAGCAGTAGCTTGATGAGAGTGGTCTTTCCCGAGCCATTCTCTCCGACGATGAAGAGCAGTTCGCCGGCGCGGATGCTTAGATCCAACGGCCCGAGGACAAAGGTCGAACCACCGCTCCCGGAAGCTGAAAAATCATACGCCACGTCTTTCAGATCGATCGCATGGAAAGCACTCGGTCGGTCCAACGACGTTCCGGACTCTTCGCCGATCTCCACTTTGAGGTCCGATTGGCCAAGATCCGCGGAGAGTTTCGCAATCTTCATCAGAGAAATCTTTGCTTGATCGAATGCGGGTAACGCCGACGCAAGCTGCGTAATTGGCGCTTTGATGTAGAGCAGGACAATCACCGCACCGCTGATTACGCTAGCGTCCAGGCCTAACCTGCTTTGCAGGACGATTAGAAGGCCAATTGCCGCGAAGAATCCCACGGATCCGATCGCATCGATCGTCCAGAAGAGCCTCATTGCACGCGTCTTCAAGCTTGCGATGCGGTCGGCGGCTTCGGAAAGAAGCGCCGCGAAGACCCGTTGACGGCGAGGTCGGCTTATCTTGAGTTCCTTTGCACCATTGATGATGGCGCTATACTGATTCTGGAGATCATCCTGCGCGACACGAACCTGTTCGTAGTCGCGGATCCATCCGCGCTGCCCAACGAAATTCACGACAATTCCAAAGGCCAGCGATGCCAACGCGATCGCAAATACCAACGGTGACAGGCTCAGCAAGTAGACGAAGCTTGCAAGCGTGACCGCCAATGCGATTGCGTACCCCGAGAAATTGAAGGTGAACGCGGAGACCGTATCAACGTCGTTCGTCAAGATCGCCATTAACCGGTGCGGTCCTTGCCGCTCAATTTCGGCGATCGGCGTCCTCAGGACCCTGAGAGCGATGTCCTTTCGAAGCGCCGCGATAAAGCGTTGTCCGACCGCGCTGTTGAGCGCTCCGCCCCAGGCCGTCCCGCCAACGCTTAGAAGACAAAGGCCAATGAATGCTGCCAACTGGACACTGCCGATTTGCGTTTTCCCGTGAAGGCTCGCGTTTATCGTTGCGAGCAATGATGCAGTCGCAACCCCGCTAAGGATCCCCACAGCTGTACCCAACGCTGTCAGCAGCCAGTAGGGACGAAGCAGTTTCAGAGCTTCGGTCAACAGCTTTCCCGACGATGTAGTCTTGTTCAACGTCCCGATCTCCAGATGAAAGCGAAGTAAGGAATCCCCACTCCTGCGGCGAGCAGCCCGGCAGGGACCTGGAACGGAAAAAGAAGGTTTCGGCCAAGCCAGTCCGCGACAATCATAATGGTCGCACCAAGAAAAGCTGACGCGATCAACTGTGGTCCCACACGATGAAATCCTGATGACCGCGCGATATGGGGCGCCATCAGGCCGACGAAACTGAGGGGTCCGACAATAAGCGTAGCCGCGGCAGCCATGGATCCCGCAAGGACGACGACGACCGCTCGTGTTTTCGGGAGATTGACGCCGGCCGCCCTCGCTGTCGTTTCGCCCAGAGGCAGGATTGCGAGCCAGCGATGGTAGAATGGAATTGCAGCGACTGCGGCAAGCAATGCAACGCAAGATAGGAAGGCGTCCCATTCTGTAACCCGGTATGTTGAACCCGCTGCCCAGGTCAGCAGCGTTAAAAACCGGGGATTGCCGAGAGATGTGAGGATATTCATGATGGCGCCGAACACGACGGTCAGGGAAATGCCAGTCAGAAGCAGGCGGTCAGAAGCAAATGAGCCCTTCCGGCCGGTGATCAGCATGAGCGCCATCGTCGCGATCGCCCCAATGATCGCGCCGGCGAATTGCGCATCCGTGTTCGGCAGAAACATGACGACAAGAATGATACCGAGCGATGCGCCGGCATTGACGCCGAGTATCTCGGGGCTGGCCATGGGATTACCGGTGAGGCGTTGCATCAGGCAGCCGGAGATAGCGAGCAGCGCGCCTGCCGAGAAAGCTGCTGTCGTTCGAGGCGCGCGGAGATGCCAATAAGCGTGCATCTCGGAGATGCTATTCCACTGCCAACCTCTCATGCTCTGACCGGCATGCAACGCGACAAAGGCGGCAAGGGCCGCTGCGGCAGCCATCAACCCGATCAGAAGCCAAGGCCTGGCCATCGGCGGGGCGGCCGCTTCTCGGATTGAACCGGGGTCATTCTCCGGATGGCGGCGGTGCGTCAGCATAAAAAGCATCAGCGGTGCGCCAATGAGCGCCGTAAAGTTGCCGGTCGGCATATCCAGCCACGTCGTGCTCAATTGCAGCACCAATTGGTCGGTCAACCACAGCAGACCTGCCCCGAAAATCGGAGCCCATACCAGTTTCTCCTTCAACGTTCTCGCCCCGCCCAACCGGACCAGGGCCGGCGCGGCTAGTCCCACGAAGCCGATCGGCCCAACCGCGCTGACAGCAAAAGCAGCGAGCGAACAGGCAATGGCCATCCCGACAAGGCGGGCCAAGGGAACGGAAAGTCCAAGGCTGCGGGCGCTGTCGTCGGGAAGGCTCAACAGTTCGATTGGCCGCCGAAACAAGACCAGAATGATAAAAATGCCGAGAAGCCTTGGAGCCAGAAACGCGACGCCGCTCCAATCGTTCTGCGTGAGAGCGCCCGAACCCCAGATGAAGTAGCCGGCAAGAGCCTGTTGATGAAAAAGTGTAAGTATCGAGGAAGCTGCGCCGGCAAACATGCTCACGAGCAGGCCAGCCAGGATTGTCGCATTCTGCGAGAAGCGGCGACTGGCGGCGATGCTCAAGGTTAGCACCAGAGCCGCGCTCGCGCCCGCGAGCGATATCCATTCCCCAAAGACTGCCGAGTATCGCGGCAACCATATTGTCGCCAGCAACAGTGCCAGAGACGCGCCTGAGGAGATTCCAAGCGTCATCGGCTCCGCGAGCGGGTTGCGAAGCGTCTCCTGGCACACAGCACCCGAGAGAGCCAGCGTCGCGCCGACGAGTACGCTCATGACTATCCGGGGAAGATAGCTGAAATGGAAGATCACCTGACGTATGTCGGACGCTTCGGGCTGCACGATCGATTGCCAGATCTCGGCGGGTGTCAGCTGAGCGAGTGCCCCACAAATGGTCAGGCCAGCGGCGAGCACGAATGTCGTGAGGACCATCGCTGGCAGATAAACCGCTGCCACGCGATCAGCCGTCCGTGCCGGGCTGTCAACCGTGGTCGCCATGATTCTTCATCGCCGTTCCGAAAGTTCGCGCAAATCGCTCCGCAGAAGGAAGACCGCCAAACATCCAATTCGTCGGGATCGACGACAGCCGATCGGCACGCACGAATGGCAGGACCTTCCAGACAGGACTTGCCTCCGTTCGGGGCGGTAAATCACCGATATGGACAAATTCATCTGCGGACAGGTCGGCCAGCCGCTCCATGCCCATATCAAAGAAGCCCCATTCGTTGCCGGTTTCATCTGTCGCGCTGGAGAATCCAATCTCCTTGAGCGTGCTTCCGAGCAGGCTGCGATCAGTATAGACCCGGGCCCGCCGATCGTTGAGAAAACTGAACAAGCAGAACGATTTCCCGCGATACGCCGACGTGGCATCTCGGGCTTTTTCAATCGTTGACGCGACGTGTTGAATGTATTGTTCCGCCATCGTCTCGCGTTTCAGCGGTGCGGCCATCATTCGAACCGAAGCGATTGCTCCATCGAAGAAGGAACGCTGTTCAGGCTGATAGATCGGGATCGCGACGACGGGAACCATTGTGCGAAGAGTGTCGGTAACGTTCCCGAATTCTGGGCTGTAGAAGATAGCGGACGGACGCAGTTCAGCGATCAATTCGAGGTTTGGTTCGGTCCGCTGGCCGAGTTCCAGCACGCCGCCCGGCAATGTGGGCTCCATGACGAACGGAGCGTAAAAATATCGACTGCAAACTGCCATAGGCGTCACCCCAAGCGCCAGTGCGGTTTGTGTCAGTGCCGCATCCAGCGTGATGATCCGGGGGATCTCCTTCGGCAGGTTGCCATCGTCGGACGCCATGGAACGTTTAGGGACGAGCAAAGCGCTGCCCGCCCCCATCAGCGTCAACAAGAAACCGCGACGCAATTGCAGCTCCGTCCAAAAGCCATCATGTCCCTCACCGAACGCAGAGCGACTGCCGGGCTTACGGTTGGAAGGCTGATGCGTCGAGGATCTCATGCGTTCATCCTAGAAGGTTGATCGGAGTGAGAAAGTGACGTTGCGCGGAGCTCCGACATCATTGAGAAAGAATGTGTTTCCGACACGCTCAAAATAGTACTTGTCGAATATGTTGTTGACCGTCAGTGATGCTTTCACATGGTCGTTGAATGCATAGGCAACCTGGGCGTCGAACACCGCGAAGGCGCCCTGCCTAATATCCTGCGAGTCGTTGCTCATCGCGCTGGCGGCGCGCATCCCGGCCCCGATCGTCCACTTCGAGAAACGCTCGTTCTGGAAGTTGTAGGTGTTCCAAAGCTTGAACGAGTGCTTCGGTTGTCCTGGATCGAAATCATCGCCGTCCAGCTTCGGGTCCTTGATATAATCCGTATAGGTATATCCACCGTATACGTTCCAGCCAGGTGTTACCTCACCGCTGACCTCAACTTCGAAGCCTCTGCTTTCAGCATCGCCGGCTGCGACGAAAAAGTTAGGATTGGAGAGATCCTGGACAGCGCGGTTCTTGTCGTGGATATCAAAAACGCTGAGCGAGGCGTTCAGAGCTCCATCGAAGAATTGGCCCTTGATGCCCGCTTCCACCTGATTGCCCTGTTGAGGTTTGATGGCAGCGCCTGCGACCGTGGTCTGCGTTTGCGGCAGAAAGATATTGGAATAGCTCGCATAGACCGAGAGATTGTCGTTAAGATCGTAGACGAGACCGCCGTAGGGCGTAAACTCCGCGTCTTTCTTGGAAGTCGTTGTCCAATCACCGTCGGACGGAAGGAAAGCACGGGTATCGGCCTTGTAGTTGCTGAGGCGGCCACCCAGCACCAACGTAAGTGGATCCAGCAGCTTGAACCGCCCCTGACCGTAAATGCCGTATTGCACAAGGCGCGTGTCATTTCCGATCGTGATCGGGAGATCAGGCTCGTCTGGGAACGGCCCAAACACGCTCACACCAGGGATGATGTTGAAATTCGATGACGCCACGTGGGCAAGATAGCGACTATAGTTGGCCCCGAAGACCAATTGATGCTCACGACCGAATAATTCCACTGGCCCACCGATGTGGACGTCAACGCCGTCCCAATCCCACCTGGAGTTCTGTGAGGTCGCCGAGAGGCTGGTAAGGTACGTATCGGGATCGATCGTGCCGAAGAAATAGGATGAAACGCCGTCAGCCCGTAGATCGCGATGATTGTAGGAACCCTCAAGAACCCAGTCATTGTCGAAGGTATGCTTGATGTCGATGTTGGCATCGTTCATCGGCTGTTCAAGGACGCTCCACGTCGGGCTTGTCAGCGTGCCGCGATCGAGATGAACCAGCCGGCCATCGGGGAACGTGCCCCAACCGAATGTGGGAATTGCCTTGTCGTACTGATGGGTCCCGGACAATGTCAGCAGCGTGTCAGGGGTAAGGTCGGCCTCGATGGTACCGTATACTGTCCAGCTGCGATTGAATTTGTCATTGATGAACGAGTCCTGATCGGTACCGGCGACGACCAGTCGGCCTCGAACCGCGCCGGAATCGACCAGGGGACCGGTCACGTCGACGAAACCGTGCTTATTGTCCCAACTGCCATAATCAGTGCCGGTGCTGACATGAAACGTGTCCATCGGACGCTTTCGCACCAGATTGACGACACCTCCAAGGTCCGTCGCCCCCTGGAATAGTCCCGACGGCCCCTTCAAAACCTCCACACGGTCATAGATGCTGGTGTCAAATTGCGGAAGGCCATTCAAGCCCGATGATACTGGCGTACCATCGACCTGGATGCCGAGATTGAAGCCGCGCGCATAATAATAGCCGTCACCTATGCCGGAATAAGGGACGGCCGTAACGCCAACAGTCTGCTTCAGAGCATCGTTGACCGTCACGACGTTTTGGTCGTCCATCCGCTTTCTGGTCACTACCGAGATGCTGTTCGGCACCTCCCGCACGTCCACCGGCAGTTTTCCAGCCACTGTCACCTGACCGCTGGTGTAGGAGTTCGTGCCTTCCGTGGAAGCGCCGGCAGTCCCCTTCACGTCGATCGGTGCGAGAACCGTCGAACCGTCATTGATCGCGCCGGCCCCCTGCGCAGACAAACTGTCGATCAATGCCGCAGACCTCGAACCGGTCAGCCGAACGCTGATGCCGGTTCCGGCGAGGAGAGTCTGAAGAGCCCGGCTTGGGGCCATGGAACCCGATACGGCGTGAGAACTCTTCCCGGCTGCGAGTTGCGCCCCATAGGTTACCTGCCAGCCGCTGGTTCGTATGAACTCGGAGATAGCGGAGGCCAAAGATTGCGACCGGATCGAGAACGCAATCGGTTGGACCTGCGCGGCCTGCTGTTGTGCATAGGCTCGACCACCGGCAACCCCAACCGCAAGAATGGATGAGGCAAGAAGAAGGGTGACGGCCCTCTGCCGTGAACGGCTTGCCCTGCACGTCCGAATATACCCACTTGAATTCAACCGACCCATATATCGCCCCTTAACAATCTGCGCATGCTGCCCTCTGTCTGCGCCTCGGTTTGTTTGACGTTTCGAGGCTTGCGATCTCGCAAAAAAAGTGGAGAAAAAAGCACATCTTTTTAGTCCAAGCTCGGCCGGTGCGAAACCGAGTGACCTTAAAGCGGTTACGACGCTAGCAATTCAAGCGTTCCAGCTGCGCGAGAAGCGACGTCGCCAGAGCTTTATCTTCGATGACGCCCTCGTGGGTCTGGGCGATCGGTGGCATCGACTTAAGCCCTGATGGCAGGAGCGGCTGCCAGGGATCGGTGGAATCGTCCTTGATCGTCGCTTCGGTCCACCAGATGATTGGCTTTGTGCTCAACACGATAGCTCGACTGTCATAAGTCGACATTACCTGGCGGTGGAACGTCGCTATCTCGGCGGCAAGCGAGGTCAATGCCTCACGGTCCGGCAGGCTTACATATCGAGCATAGCGAGGGGTGCTTAAGGCTGCATCGATGCGCGCGTGGGCCGCGGCGAGAGAAAGGTCGACATGGCCGCCGCTGGTATGCGGACGCGTGTCGACCACGCCGACGAATGCCAATTCACGCTCCCGTGCTTCCAATGCGGACGCAACTTCCAACGCAAGCCAGCCCCCGAACGACCAGCCCAGGAGATTGATTGAACCTTCTGGCTGCACCACGCAAATCTGCTCGGCGTAGTGCCGAGCAAGTTCGCTCATGCTCTCACAACGCCAGGAACGATCCGCGTAGATCGGCGATTCGACCCCGATGACGCGATACCGATCGGCGATCGCTCGGCTCAGGTGGAGATAATCGTTTGTCAGCCCATAAGCGGAGTGGAAGCAGAACAACGATAGCTTTCCCACCGGGTTGGCGAGGATGCGGACATTCGGGAAGGCAACCTGCGCAGGGTTCAATGAAGTCGCGATCCCCGCAATGGTCGGATTCGAGAAGAGCACCCCCAGGGGCATCGCCAGCGACAACACCGACTGAATCCGACTCGCAAGCTGAATGGCCAGCAGGGAGTGTCCCCCGAGTTCGAAGAAGTTGTCGGTGATGCCGATGCGTTCGATGCCGAGGACCTCCTGCCAGATGGCGCAGAGGGTTCGTTCGGTGTCGGAGCGCGGGGCGACATAGTCGGCCTCGGCGGTGCG
>DASWOH010000124.1:0-5631 GCA_036398815.1 Rhizobium sp.
TGCGGGATTCGTCGGGAGCAGCGCCCTCGTTCATGCCATGGCTCCGCCGTCGCAACCGGCCGGCAGCAAACGGACGTATTTGTTTTGACAATGGACTGGGCTATGTCTCAACCCATGTTCAAACTCGCGCATATTTCCGACGTTCATCTGGGTCCCTTGCCCCGGCTTTCGATCAGAGAACTCGCCTCCAAACGTATTACCGGATTTGTGAACTGGCACCGAAATCGGCGCAAGCATCTTTTCGGCGGCACCCTCGATCTTCTTCTGGACGATATCAGGGCAAAGCAGGCCGACCATCTCGCCGTGACCGGCGATCTCGTCAATCTCGCCAGCGGCATCGAGATCCGTACCGCCGCCGAATGGCTGAAGACCGTCGGCGACCCCGCCTTCACCTCCGTCGTTCCCGGCAACCACGACGCCTATGTGCCCGGCGCCTATGAAAAGGCCATGCGTGCCTGGTATCCCTATGTACAGGGTGATCATGCACCGCCGGAATGGCCGGAAGACCGGCACATATTCCCCTATCTGCGCATCCGCGACCGCGTCGCCCTGATCGGCTGCTCGACGGCGGTCGCCACGCCCCCCTTTGCCGCCAGCGGCTTCTATTCCGCCCGACAGGCGCGCGAGACGGTGAACATGCTGCGTGCCGCCGGCGAGGCCGGTCTCTTTCGTGTGGTGATGATCCACCACCCCCCGATCCATGGCGCGACCAGTTTCTACAAGCGCATGATCGGCATCCGCCGCTTTGCCGCCGTCGTCTCGACCGGCGGCGCCGAACTCGTCCTGCACGGTCACACCCACCTCAACACGCTGCACTGGCTGAAGGGCCAGACCGGCCCGGTGCCCGTCGTGGGCATCGCGTCTGCCTCGCAGGGGCCTGGCGCGTTGAAGCCGGCCGCCGCCTATAACCTCTTCACCATCGACGGTCACCCCGGAGCATGGGAGATCAAGGCCGAGCGCTTCAGCCTCAATGCCCGCGGCGATGGCGTGCAGGCCCAGGGTGTCGACATTCTGGCGCGATAAAAGACGGTATTTGTAAAAGCCGCCCTATCGTTTCGGTAGCGTTTTCGACTATCCGGAGCTACAATCCAACCATCTGATTTCGGGAGGATATCTTGGGCTTTGGCGTCCTCAATTATCTCGGCTATTCCAACCGCAAGGCCGGCCGCATGGAGCTCGGCATGAGCTGTTGCCGGCCCTGCAGCACGACGAAAACGACATCCTCGCGCGCTCTTATATGGGCCAGGCACGGCCTGAACAGGGCAACGTCCAGGCGGCGCGGGTGCAGCTCGTCGAAATCCGCGATCGCAGCGGCGGAAACAGTTGGGCCTATCGCTCTCCGCAGCAATCGCTGAATGGCCGGATCACCTATTGAGGCGAGCGCAGGCAGCGCCTTCCTCAAGATCGTGTGACACCGTGAAGACGAAGTGATCAACCGCCTTTGAAGACTTGCGAAACGACAGGAAAATGGTTCATACCAACACAGAACGATCTTTCGGCTCACGCATCTTTTCCCCGGAGAAAAGACGTCTTTTGCCGCAAGGCGTCCGTAGCACGACAAACCCCAACGTCTCCCTGGAAAGACAATGCCGACGCCGGTAGCAGCCATCGATATCAGACGCGATCTGGTCGGCCTTCTCCCGAAGCTCCGGCGCTTCGCCGTAACGTTGACCGGCGACCTGAGCGAGGCGGATGAGCTCGTGCAGAGCGTTTGCCAACGCGGCATTGCCAAATTCCATCTCTGGAACAATGACGGCCGGCTGGAAAGCTGGCTCTATACCATGGCCCGCCACCAATGGCTCGACGAAGCGCGGCGTCATCGGCTGCGGCCCGCCGCCAAGAGCAGCGCGCTGGAACAAGGCGAACTGGCGACATCAGGCACGCATACCAATCCGGTCGAAGCAAGCGAAGCGCACCAGATGGTCACATCTTTGCCCGAAGGGCTTGCCAGTGTCTTCCTGCTTGTCGATGTCGAAGGGCATAGCTACAAGCAGACGGCCGATATTCTCGGCATTCCCCTGTCGACGGTGTCGTCGCGGCTTTCCAGCGCCCGGCTTCGCCTTGCCACCCAGGGACACAGCCGCTCGCCGCGAAGGTTTTAGCATTGCAGGACATGAAGAAAATGCCGCTCGAAGCTCGCTTGTCCGCCTTTATGGACGGCGAGACGAGTCGTGAGGAAAAGGAAGAACTGGAGCGGCTCATCGCCTCCGATCCGGAAGCGCGCCGGATTTTCGACGAGTTGAGGCATGGCTCCGATGTCGGCCGCAAAGCTTTCGAAGAGGTGCTGAAGGAGCCGGTGCCGCTGGCTTTGGTGCGCTCCATCAAGAGCGCGCAGCCCCCAAAGGCGCGTGAGCCCGCTCCCAGGCTTTCCCGGCCATCGCTGAAACTTGCGCCGACCGGCCGCCAGGCGCTCGCTGCCGCCCTCATCCTCTTCATCGTCGGCGGCGGCATCGGCTATCTCCTCGGCATCCTGCCGACGGGCGCGCCGCCCCCCGCCCCGACCGCGCCGGGGCCGAACCGCAGCTGGCTGGATGACGTCGCCGCCTATCACCGCATCTATTCGCGCCAGCCGCGCCATGTCGTCGAAGTGCAGGCGACCGAGGCCGACGAGATCACCAGATGGCTGACGGGCACCGTCGGCGTGAAATTCAATCTGCCGGATCTTGCCGCCGACGGGCTCGTCTTCCAGGGCGCGCGCATGTTCATCGCCGGCGGCAAGCCGGCCGGCCAGTTGATCTACAAGAACCTCGACGGCGACGTCATCGCCATCTGTTTCACGAAAGAAGACGGCGTCGCGGACGACGGCTATCTCGACGAGACGATCAAGGACGACGTGAGCATCGTATCCTGGCACCGTAACGGCACCGCCTATGCCGTCGTCGGCCCCTCCTCCGACGCAATGCTCGATGAGATCGCCAACCGGGTCTCGACCGAAATTTAGGCTGACCGTTGATCGAGGTCCTGCTTGCGGCTTCGGCCCCGCAGGAGGATACTGTTCGTTCATCAATCGTACCCGGAGGCATCCCCGACGGGTGCCCCTGGAGATCGACCATGTCCGACATCCTGCTGACTATCCCGGAGCTTGACGAACGCATCGCGGCAATCAGGGAGAACCTGCGCGAATTGATCGAGCAAGCCGCAGCCTATTCCGGCGCGGCGGACGAAGAGCGGGCATCTGAGCGCATAGCCGATCAGGAGGAAGAGCTCGAACGCCTGATCAAGCGTCGAGACGAGCTTTCCAAGACGTAATCCTGAACGCGGAGAGACGGGAGGAGCGGACTACTCTTTCCCGTCTCTTGCCACAGGATCAGCAGGACGGCGCGGGCGAAATCGCCGCCGCCCTTTGCTCGCCTGAAAAGATGACGAAGGCGAACAACGGCACGCCGATGAAGGTGACGATCGACGCCATGCTCACCCAACCGCGACGATTCGCATGGGCATGGGCGCCGATGACACTGTGATCCTCGGTGATCGCCATATTGAAGTTCAGCCCTTCTTCGCCTGGATATCGAGCACCCGGTTCGCCGCCGAGACGATCGCCTCCAGGGAGGCGGCGACGATGTTGGTGTTGATGCCGGCACCGAAGAGCTTGCCGCCGGGATAGGAAGTCTCGACATAGGAGATCGCCGCGGCGTTCGAGCCGTGCTGCAGCGAATGCTCGGAATAGTCCTCGACCGTCATCTGAATGCCGAGATAGATCGAGAGAGCATTGACGAAGCCGTCGATCGGGCCGTTGCCACGGCCTTCGATGCGCTTCACCTCGCCATTGTCGGTGATTTCGGCGGCGACGATGCGCTGGCCCTTATGCTCCGGATCGGCGAAGGTATGGTGATCGACGAAGCGGATGCGACCGTTAGGCTGCGTCACGTAGCGCTCGATGAAGTGCTCGTAGATCCGCTTCGCAGGCAGTTCCTTGCCTTCTTCATCGGTGATCCGCTGGATCTCCTCGCGATATTCCACCTGCAGGTTGCGTGGCAGGTTGAGGCCGTAATCCTGCTGCATGATGTAGGCGATGCCGCCCTTGCCCGACTGCGAGTTGATGCGGATGATCGCCTCGTAGGAGCGGCCGACGTCCTGTGGATCGATCGGCAGATACGGCACTTCCCAGACCGGATGGTTGGCGACCTTCGCCGCCTTCATACCCTTGTTGATCGCATCCTGGTGCGAGCCGGAAAAGGCGGTGTAGACCAGTTCGCCGACGTAAGGATGACGCTCGCCGATCGCCATCTGGTTGGAATATTCGAAGACGTCCTTCATGCGCTCGATGTTGGAGCAATCCAGTTCGGGATCGACGCCTTGCGTGAACATGTTCAGCGCCATGGTGACGACATCGACATTGCCGGTGCGCTCGCCATTGCCGAACAGCGTGCCTTCGACACGGTCGGCGCCAGCCAGCAGAGCCAGTTCGGCGGCAGCGATGCCGGTGCCACGGTCATTATGCGGGTGCAGGGAGATCAACAGGTTTTCGCGATTGTCGAGATTGCGGCACATCCATTCGATCTGGTCGGCATAGATGTTTGGCGTGGCCATTTCGACGGTGGACGGCAGGTTGATGATCAGCTTGTTGTCCGGCGTCGGTTTCACCACCTCGATGACGGCGTTGCAGATTTCCAGCGCCACATCCAGCTCGGTGCCGGTAAAGCTTTCCGGCGAATATTCGAAGCGATAGCCGCCGCCGGCCTTGGCCGCCATGTCGGTAATCATCTTGGCCGCATCGACGGCGATCTGCTTGATGCCCTGCACATCCTTGGCGAACACCACGCGGCGCTGCAATTCGCTGGTGGAATTGTAGAAATGCACGATCGGCTTGTTGGCGCCTTCCAGGGATTCGAACGTGCGGGTGATCAGCTCGGGCCGGCACTGCACCAGAACCTGCAGCGACACGTCATCCGGCACGTTGCCCTGCTCGATGCACCAGCGGGCGAAATCGAAGTCGGTCTGCGAGGCCGAGGGGAAACCGATCTCGATTTCCTTGAAGCCCATGTCCAGCAGCAACCGGAACATGCGGGCCTTGCGGTCGTGGCCCATGGGGTCGACCAGCGCCTGATTGCCGTCGCGCAGGTCGACGGAACACCAGATCGGCGCCTTGGTGATGGTTTTCGAAGGCCAGGTTCGGTCGGGAATGTTGATCTGCGGATAGGCGCGGTATTTCACCGCTGCTTCGGGCATGCCTTTGGGGGAATGGCTGTTCGCGTCCATGGTTTCGTCTCTTCCTTTCCCGTCATTTGTCCCGCGTCTTAACCGATCATAGGCGGCTTGGCGATGACAAATGCGGACCCGCTATGGGGTATCCTGTCGATTTTGGGAGTATGTATTGAGGAGCGATGGCCGGGCGGGCTTTACGGCCGCCGAGCGCTCCTCAAAGGACCCGGCAACCGCGCGTAAGGCCGAGAAGAAGAAGCGAAGTGAGGGCGCGCGTATTGTCACGCAGGGCAACGCGCCCACGTGCAATCCGCTCAGAAATCTTTGCGCCAGTCGTCTTCATGGCCGCGCTTATAGCTGCGCGGCAAAAAAGAAGCAACCCCCCTTGCCCATCTCTTCGGCAATTGCCGCCTATCTCTTCATCAACTGCACGCCATGCGACAATGCCATCATCAACCCGCCGGCGATCAACCCCCAGAAGGCGCCGGA
>DASWOH010000125.1:0-5926 GCA_036398815.1 Rhizobium sp.
CGGTGACCGGATGTTCCACCTGGATGCGGGTGTTGACCTCTATGAAGTAGAAGTCGCCCGTCTCGTCGTCGTAGAGATATTCGACCGTGCCGGCACCGCGATAGCCGACCTCGCGGGCGAGCGCTACGGCACTCTTGCAGAGCCGCTCGCGTACGTCGGCGGGCAGCAGGAAAGCAGGGGCCTCTTCCCAGACCTTCTGGCGCCGGCGCTGCAGCGAGCATTCGCGCTCGAAGAAATGCACGAAGTTCTGCCCGTCACCGAAAATCTGTACCTCGACATGCCGTGCGCGGGTGATGACCTTTTCCATATAGAGGCCGCCGTCGCCGAAGGCGGCGAGCGCCTCGGCCGAGGCAAGCGGGAATTGTTGCTCCAGCTCGGCGATATCGGCGACGATGCGAATGCCACGCCCGCCGCCGCCGGCCGCCGCCTTGATCATCACCGGAAAGCCGATCGTTGCCGCGAGCGTCCTCGCCTCGTCAAGACCGGCGACCCGCCCGTCGCTTCCCGGCACCGTCGGAACGCCGGCTTTTGCCGCCACCTGCCGCGCCGCCACCTTGTCGCCAAGCGTGCGGATCGCATCGCCGGAGGGACCTATGAAGATCATGCCCGCCGCCTCGACGGCATCGGCGAAATCACCGTTTTCGGACAGAAAGCCGTATCCCGGATGCACGGCGTCGACGCCGGCCGCCTTTGCGGCGGCGATGACCGCCTCGATGTTCAGGTAGGATCTCTTCGGTGCCGGCGACCCGATATCGATCGCCTCGTCCGCAAGCTTGACCGCCAGCATGTCCGCGTCGGCGGCGCTATGAACCTGGACCGTGCGAATGCCGAGTGCCTTTGCCGCCTTGATGATCCGCACGGCGATTTCGCCGCGATTGGCGATGAGCACGGACCGGATGGTCATGCCTCGACCTCCGCGATGACCTGCCCGGCCATGACGGGCTCTTCGTTCTCGACGAGAAATCTGATGTTCCTGCCGTCGAGGCCGGCCGGAATTTGCTGGAAGGTCTTCATGACCTCGATAAGGCCGATCGTATCAGCGGCCGAAACAGCATCGCCATCTGCCTTGAAGGCCGGCGTGTCCGGAGAGGAGGCCCTGTAGAACGTTCCCGGAAGGGGCGATTTGATCTCAAGCTTACTCATGTGGCCTCCGCGCTATGTCGTTGTTCAGGAATTGAGAAACGGGTGCGATCCGGAGCCCCGCGGCGACAAGGGCCGCCCGCATCTCTTGGGCGATCTCCAGCGCTCCCAGCGTGTCCGAGTGAAAACAGATGGATTCGAACTCGATATCGATGTCGGCTCCGGTCACCGTTCGGACCTTGCCTTCGGTGCAGGCACGCAGAACCTTCCTCGCAATGGCCTTGGGATCGGGGCGTCCCGCATCGCGGGTGAAAACAATCCAGCCGTTGTCGCCATAGTCGCGATCCGCGTAGAACTCGCGCACCGCCGGCTGCCCGACCTCCAGAGCGGCAATATGCGTTTCAGAACCCGCCATGCAGAAGACTGGCGTATTCGGAGCGACCGTGCGCATATATTGGACGAAAATCCGGGACAACTCGGCGTTGGCCGCCAGCTCCATGTAGAGCGCACCATGCGGCTTCACATGCTGGACCGGTACACCGTGGCGGCGGGCGAATTCACGAAGCGCGCCCACCTGATAGATCAGGTCGTTGACGATCTCCTTGCTGGTCCCGTTGATTTTTCGCCGGCCGAAGCCCTGCAGATCGTTATAGCCCGGATGCGCACCGACGCCGATCCCGTGTTCGGCAGCCAGGCGCACCGTCTCGTCCATGAGGTTCGGATCGCCGGCATGAAAGCCGGTGGCGATATTCGCGGAGCTGATGAGCGGGATGAGATGTTCGTCGCGCGTATCGCCGACACGCCACCGGCCGAAGGCCTCTCCCATATCACAATTGATGTCGACGACTTCTTTCAAGCGTATTTCCTCATGCATGTTCTCAGCCGCAGCCGCGACCAAACGCTAGGAGGAAAAACAAGATTTGAAAAATACAATTTTTAATGCTGTATTATCTGATAAATTGATATCACCGCACAAAAAGCCGTCAAAATTATTCATGTTAATTCATATGGTTAAGCATATTGCACTGAAATCTATCGTTACTTGCCTACGGTTACGACAGCGATATCTGATTTAGTCCATGAATTTTTCAGATTAATTGATAGAGGAAAAAGACGTTGAGCCTCAGCCTGCGCCAGCTTCGATACTTCGTCGCGACCGCTGAATACGGTCAAATCTCCCATGCTGCCATGAATCTTTCGATCTCGCAGTCTGCTGTGACAGCCGCGATCAAGGATCTTGAACTGACCGTGGGCGTGACGCTGTTCAACAGGACGCCGCAGGGAATGGAGTTGACGGCCGCAGGTCGGCAATTTCTCTCCCATGCCTATGAAATACTGGCAAAGGTCGACGAGGCCACCCATCTCAATCTCGTCAGCAGCGATATCGAAGGCGATCTGGTCGTGGCCGCGACCTATACGGTCATCGGATACTTCCTGCCTCTTCACATCGAACGCATGCGACGCCTGTTCCCGCGGCTGCGCATACAGCTCTACGAGGTCAATCGCGAGACGATCGAAGAAGGGCTCCTGTCCAACCGATACGATATTTCCGTGCTTCTGACCTCGAACATCCTGAACCCGATGCTGACCACGGAAACACTGCTGAGTTCCGTTCGCCGCCTTTGGGTGCCGGCGCAACATGCTCTCTTGAGGCGCGACGGCGTCGGCCTTCGCGAGATCGCCGAAGAGCCCTACATCATGCTGACCGTCGACGAGGCGGCGCACTCGTCGCTGAAGTACTGGAGCGGCACCGCCTATCAGCCCAAGGTCCTGCTGCGAACGAGCTCCATTGAGGCGGTGCGGTCGATGGTCGCCAACAGCCTCGGCGTCGCCATCCTCTCCGACATGGTTCACAGACCCTGGTCGCTGGAAGGCCGGCGCATCGAAACCGTCAATATCCAGGATCCCGTGCCGCCGATGGATGTCGGGCTGGCATGGCGAGCCAACAGCGAATTCTCACCGCAAATGCTCGCCTTCAGACGATATTTCCAACAGGCTTTCGGGCTGCCGGGGACGAACGCTTAATTCGTGTGAGGTCTGGCGCGCCCACACACCTCCATCTCATCACATCAAAGAAGAATAGGGCCCGCCGCGCATATGGACAGCGGGCCTTGGCTCTCAACCTTCGACCACCAAGCCCTTGGCCTTCAACACGGCTTCGAGATTGCTGACCTCGACCACCGACTTTCCGGCCTTGTATGCAGCGATGTAGCCCGCTTCCGCGTCTTCCCTGGCCTGTGACAGTTTCGCCACCTCGAATGCCTCCGACTTGCGGACGACAACCAGACCGTCGGCATCGCCGGCGATGATGTCGCCTGGGTGAACGATCTCATCGCCGATCAGGATCGGCTCATTGGTGGCGCCAAGCGTTTCCTTGACCGTGCCCTTGATGCAGACGCTTAGCGAAAAGACCGGGAAGCCCAGATCGCGCAGTTGCAGCGTGTCACGCACGCCCGTATCGGTTACAAGTCCGCCGATGCCCTTGGCGAGGCATGCGTTGGCAAGCACATCGCCGAACGAGCCGGCTTCTTCGTATTCGCCGGCTGAGACGACGATGATGTCGCCGGGCTGCGCGTAGTTGATCGCCACCTGGAGCATGATGTTGTCGCGTGGCGCGCACTTGACGGTGAAGGCGGGGCCGCAGAGCTTCATCCGGTAGTCGATCGGCTTAATCCGGGAAGACAGTGCGCCGCGCCGCCCTTGAGCTTCGTGAAGGGTCGCCGGCGAGAATTTCGCGATCGCCGCGATCTCTTCCTGGCTGGGACGATCGATCTTTTGCTTCAGTATCACCATGTCATGTTCCTCCAGACAAATTAGCGATTGTAAGCCTGCTCCATCGGGCAGGCCGAAAACGTCGTGCAGTCGTGATACGGCGCGGCGAGAAGCCGGCCGCATCGCCATGAGCGCCGGGGCATTTACGCCCCGTTCGCAAAATTACGGGATCGGATCGAACTTCAGTTCGGTGATCGGGACGACCTTGTCCGTGCGGGTCATCTTGTACTCGGTGTTCGGGCCGAGCCACTTGTCCCAGATCCTGTTGATCTCACCGGACTTGTCGAGCGAGACCAGGACCTCGTTGATCTTCGCGGTCAGGGCCGGCTCGTCCTTTTTCATCCCGATGCCGATCGGCTGATAAAGCATCGGCTCCTCGATCATCCGCATCTTGGCGCCCTTGGTCTTTGACTCATTGACGATCTTCGTCGTCGTCATCGTGTTGGCGACCATGCCGCGGGCCTTGCCCTGCTGGACGGCGAGATAGGCTGAGCCCGTATCCTGGAAGGTCAACGGCTGCGACTTGTTGAGGCGGATGGAGAGTTCGGAGGTCGAGCCCTTGGTCGATGCCAGGCGAACGCCGGCGAAATCAGCCTTCTTCTGGCCGGCATCGCCGACCTTGACGATCAACATTTCCTTAGCCAGGTAATAGGGGTCGCTGAACTGGATCTGCTCGGCGCGGCTGACGGTATAGGCAAGATTGGCAACGGCGATGTCGACATGGCCGAGCTTGACCTCGGGAACGCGCGCCTCGACGGAAACCGGCTTGATCTCCGGCTTGACGCCGAGTTCGTGAGCGATCGCGCCGCAGAGATCGACGTCGAAGCCGACCATCTCGCGTGTTTTCGGGTCCGGAGACGCAAAGGGAGGAACATCGGCAAAGGTTCCGCAGCGGATCACCTTCGCCGCCATGATGTCGGCCAGCTGATCCGCATTCGCCGACCCGGCCAGCGCTGTTGCTGCGAGCGCGAGACCTAGGGTCCATGACGTCAAGTTCATTGCAAAGTCTCCTGTGGGTTGGACGAAATCAATGCCGCAAATCAGCGAGAAACCGCTGAGCGCGCGCATGTTGCGGGTTGGAAAAGAATTCTTTCGGTGGGGCCGCCTCAAGGATCAGCCCGTCATCCATGAACCAGACGCGATCCGCCACATCGCGGGCAAATCCCATTTCATGGGTGACGCACATCATCGTCATGCCGTCGGCTGCCAGGCTCTTCATGACCGCGAGTACCTCGCCGACCATTTCCGGATCCAGCGCGCTTGTCGGCTCGTCGAAGAGCATCACCGGCGGCTCCATGGCCAGAGCGCGCGCAATCGCGACCCGCTGCTGTTGCCCGCCGGAAAGCTGGCCGGGAAAAGCGCCGGCCTTGTCGGCCAGCCCCACCCTGTCGAGAAGCTGCTTCGCCTTGTTGCGGGCGACATCACGCGCAACACCCTTCACCCGGATCGGCGACATCGCGATGTTGTCGAGAACCGACAGATGCGGGAACAGGTTGAAATTCTGGAACACGAAACCGATGCGGCTGCGTCGGCGGTTCATCTCGCTGGCGGGCACCGAGCCATGCATGTCATTGCCGTCGCAGGTGATCGATCCGCTGGCGATTTCCTCGAGACGGTTCACCGTTCGGATCAAGGTGGATTTCCCCGAGCCGGACGGGCCGCAGACGACGACCACCTCACCGCGTGCCACCTCGGCATCGATCCCCTTGAGGACTTCGAAATGGCCATAGGACTTGCGCACCGCGGACAGCCGGATCATGGGCGGATTCTGGGAGGACTGGGTGAGGGTCATAGCGACTGATCCGTAAGAGCTTTGAGTTGCAGGACGTTCTCGGGCTTCTGCGCAGCCGTGCCGGCGCGCTTGCGGGTGATCCGACGCTCCAGAACCGATGCCACCTGGGTCAACGACCAGCAGATCACGTAGTAGACGGCCGCCAAGATGAAGAAGACCTGGAATGGCTGGGTCAAAAGCTGATTGTTGATCTGGTTGGCCGCGAAGGTGAGGTCCGGCACGTTGATCACGTATCCGAGCGTCGTGTCCTTGATCGTGGAAACCAGAACCGAAAGGATGCTC
>DASWOH010000126.1:0-20654 GCA_036398815.1 Rhizobium sp.
GTTCGCGGTAGGACTTCAAGCCGTGCTTGAAGATCTGGATGTGGCCGGGGCAGTTCATCGGCTTCAGCGCGAAGACGCGATCGTCGTCGGTATCATCGCCGGCGACCGTCACCTTGAACATGTTGTCGCGATACCAGCCCCAGTGACCGGAGGTTTCCCAGAGCGACTTGTCGAGCACCTGCGGCGCATTGACTTCCTGATAGGCGCCCTCCAGCCGGCGGCGCATATAGGAGACCAGCGTCTGGAACATGCGCCAGCCCTTGCCATGCCAGAAGACGACGCCCGGACCCTCTTCCTGGAAATGGAACAGGTCCATTTCGCGGCCGAGACGGCGGTTGTCGCGCTTCTCGGCCTCGGCGAGGATATGCAGGTAGTTGTCGAGATCGGCCTGCTCGGCAAAGGCTGTGCCGTAAATGCGGGTCAGCATCGGATTGTTACTGTCGCCGCGCCAATAGGCGCCGGCCACCTTCATCAGCTTGAAGGCAGTGCCGATCTGGCCGGTCGAGGCCATGTGCGGCCCGCGGCAGAGGTCGAACCAATCGCCCTGATAATAGATCTTCAGGTCCTGTCCCTCGGGAATGGCGTCGACAAGCTCAACCTTGTAGCGCTCGCCCTTGTCGGCAAAGACCTGCTTCGCCTTTTCGCGGGACCAGATCTGCCTGGTGAAGGGCGCATTGCGCTGGATGATCTCGCGCATCTTCTTCTCGATAACCGGCAGGTCGTCGGGCGTGAAGGGCTCGTTCTTGGCGAAGTCGTAGTAGAAGCCGTTTTCGATGACCGGGCCGATGGTCACCTGCGTACCGGGCCAAAGCTCCTGCACGGCTTCCGCCATGACATGGGCTGCGTCATGCCGGATCAGCTCCAGCGCGCGGCCGTCATTGCGGGTGATGATCTCGATCTTGCCATCGGTTACCGGGTCGGAAAGGTCGCGCACGGTGCCGTCGATCGCAATGGCGACAGCCTTCTTGGCAAGCGACTTGGAAATGGATTCGGCGACATCCCGGCCGGTTGCGCCAGCATCGTAGCTGCGCACGGAACCATCGGGAAATGTCAGGGAAACAGATTGGGACATCGAAATTCTCCTTGTCCAGTCCCGCCAACGAATGCGGGTGGTGTCAACAGAAGCATTCAATCAATATTGATTGAGCGCGGTCGCCTGATAGCGATATTTGGCCGTTTAGTAAAGGAAAAGCGGCTTACCGACCGATCAACTCGACTACTCCGCGCACGGTATTCCAGTTGCGCAACGTACCGGCGCCGAGGCGTTTGGTGGTGAGCGCGGAAAGCAGTCGCGTTTTGCTGGCCTTGCCGCCGAAATCGATCCAGAGGTCGCCATTGACCACTGCCAGGCGCTCCGGGCCGTTTCTGCGCTTTTCGAGTGTTTCGATCACCGACGGATCGAGCGGCGTGCGCATGACGCGGACGACCACTTGGCTGCCCTCACCATCCGCGAACGGATTACCATCGGCAAGCCTGCGCCACGTCTCCGAATCGCGGCCGATAATATCGACGGGCTTGCCGAAAGCCTTTGCGAAACCTGCTTCAAGCCGAGCTTCGATCTCGGCGATCGGCTGTTCATCGCCCTCGAAAACCAGATTGCCGGTCGCGACCAGTGTTTTGATGTTGGTGCAGCCGAGATCTTCCGCCATCGCCCGCAGATCGCTCATGACCACGCGGCGGCCGGCGGTAAGAACGATGCTGTGCAGCAGTGCGACATACGTCGTCATGCCGCTCAGGCTGCTTTTCGGCCAATGACGAAATATCGCCAGGGTGTCCACCAATGATAGCGGCTCTCCAGAACCTCCGGCACGGGATCCAGCCCGCTGGTGCCGCCTGGTCCGCATCGTGCCACCCGGAACAGTGTCATCCAGCCGCCGGCCCACAGGCCGTGCCGGGCGACGGATTCGTAGCCATATTCCGAGCAGGTCGGAATATGGCGGCAGGAATTGCCGATGAAGCCTGAAAGGGTCAGTTGATAGAGGCGGATAAGGCCCATGCCAAAGAGCCGATCGGGTGTCTTGCGGAAGGGGCCGGAATAGTTGCGGGAATGCAGGGGCTTAGCATTGTCGCGAGATGCTGTCTCGCCGCGCCTCAAGCCGCTGGAGCCTGCAGCGGCGCTTCCCTCATCATCGTCTTCTTGAATGGAACAGAGATAGCACATGGCTCGCCGTCTTTATGAAACGGCTGCGGCAGTCGCATGATTTCCGCGCGCCGCCTCGACCTGCCCGATCGCATCCACCACCGCATCGAATGTCAGCATCGTCGATGCGTGGCGCGCCTTGTAATCCTTGACCGGCTTCAGATAACGCATGTCCTCGAAACGGCCCGATGGCCCCTCGCCGCCCGCCTTCAGCATCGCAAGCATATCTTCGCGGGCCTTGCGCAATTCCTCGGCGGTCGCACCGACCACATGGCGGGCCATCACGGAGGAAGAGGCCTGACCGAGCGCACAGGCCTTGACGTCGTGTGCAAAATCGGTAACGACATCGCCGTCCATCTTCAGCCAGATCTTGACGCGGGAGCCGCACAGTCTGGAATGGGCCTGAGCGTTTGCATCGGCGTCTGAAAGGCTGCCAATGCGTTCGATATTGCCGGCGAATTCCAAGATCTTGCTGTTATAGATCTCGTCCATCATCGATTTCGCTCCGATGTACCCGTTTTGCGTTTCAAAACAAAAAACACACTGTGTCTCGTTCGGACACTTTCACAGGGACAATGCCATACTATATGTATGTCGTTCGAAGGCCACAAAATTGCAATGGTCTTCTGTAAGTTTGATGGGAAACCGTGCAGGACGGCAGGCTTGTCCGCCAGCCAGAACGCCCCGGAGCCCGCCAAAGGTGCACATTTTCCCATGTCATGGGGAATACCAGTGGCGAGTCCGACAAAACAAGATCCGCGGTGCGGATCAGGAGACCACAGGTAATGGACGCCATTGTGAAGAATTTTCCGCAAGCCGTTGAATCCGATCGTGTATTGGATCGTCCGTCGCAGAAGGAAGCCGAAGACGCTGTTCGTGTTCTGCTTCGCTGGGCGGGCGACGATCCGCAGCGCGAAGGCTTGCTCGATACGCCGGCGCGCGTCGCCAAGGCTTATCGCGAGCTTTTCGCCGGCTATGATATGAATCCCGAGGACGTGCTTGGTCGTACGTTCGAGGAGGTTTCCGGCTACGACGACATAGTCCTCGTGCGCGACATTCCGTTTTTCTCGCATTGCGAACACCATATGGTGCCGATCATCGGCAAGGCGCATGTCGCCTATCTGCCGAACGGTCGCGTCCTCGGCCTGTCGAAGATCGGCCGCGTCGTGGAAATCTTTGGCCGCCGCCTGCAGACGCAGGAGGCCATGACCGCCCAGATCGCCAACGCCATCGACGATTCACTGCGTCCGCGCGGCGTCGCCGTCATGATCGAAGCCGAACATATGTGCATGGCGATGCGTGGCGTGCAGCAGCAGGGTTCTTCGACGCTGACGACGACTTTCACGGGTGCCTTCAAGGCCGATCCGGCCGAGCAGGTCCGTTTCATGACGATGGTCCGGAGCCGCTGACGGGGCTTCAAAGAAAGAGCCGGAGATGAATTTCGTATTCAATGCGCCTTCCACGGACAAGTCCGAGTTTGAGGATGCGGCCGATTTCACGCCCCGTTTCGACGATCGCGGCCTGATCACCGCGATTGTGACCGACGCCCATGACGGTGAACTATTGATGGTCGCGCATATGAACGCCGAGGCTCTGGCGCTGACCATCAAGACCAAGACGGCGCATTATTTCAGCCGTTCGCGCGGAAAGATCTGGAAAAAGGGCGAAACCTCCGGAAACCTGCAAACGGTGAAGGAGATGCGCACCGATTGCGACCAGGATGCCATCTGGCTGAAAGTTGAGGTCGCCGGTCACGACGCAACGTGCCATACTGGTCGCCGTTCCTGCTTCTACCGCACGGTCGAGCTGGAGGATGGAAAGCCGGTGCTGAACGTGGTCGACGATCACCTGCATTTCGATCCCAGCGAAATCTACCGGCAATGAGCCGGGCGGCAAGTCTCCGCCCATCAGGCTAACCAAATATACGATTTGGAAACAAAAAAGGGACAGTATTTTAGCAAGGGGCACTACAGGCCTCGGAGGAAGATACGTCATGCTGAATTGGGGGTTGAATCGTCAGGGCGCCGGACAGACTTCGGCTGGTTCGGGTCCAGCACCCTCGCGCGACATTCTCGCTCCTCCCATTGCTCCTGCTCCCCCTAAGAAGGTGAAGATCGCACTGGCGCTCGGAGGCGGCGCTGCTCGCGGCTGGGCCCATATCGGCGTGCTGCGCGCGCTGGACGAAGCGGGCATCGAGGTCGGCATGGTCGCCGGCACTTCCATCGGGGCTCTGGTCGGCGGCTGTTATCTTGCCGGCAAGCTTGACGAGCTGGAGGCTTTTGCCCGCTCCCTGACCATGCGCCGGATCGCCAGCCTGCTCGATCTCACCATTGGCGGCAGCGGCCTGTTCGGCGGCATGCGGCTCACCAAGCGCATGCAGGAACACCTTGAAGGCCTGTCGATCGAGGATCTCGATCGCACATTCGTCGCCGTCGCGTCGGAATTGAACACCGGCCACGAGGTCTGGATCGCCAATGGCTCGCTGATCACGGCGCTGCGGGCGTCCTATGCCCTGCCCGGTATTTTCGAGCCGGTGCGCACCAACAGCCGCACGCTGGTCGACGGCGCGCTGGTCAATCCCGTGCCCGTTTCCGTCTGCCGCGCCTACGAACAGCCGCTCGTGGTCGCCGTCAACCTGAATTACGATCTCTTCGGCCGGTCGGCCGTCGTCAAGCATAATGCCGGCCCGCCGAGCGGCGAGCCGCAGCGCCGCGAAGAGGCGCCTTACACCAAGCTCGGCATGACCGGCGTGATGGTGCAGGCTTTCAACATCATTCAGGATCGGATCTCGCGCGCGCGGCTCGCCGGCGATCCGCCGGATCTGGCGCTGCATCCGCGCCTCAGCGATATCGGCCTCTCGGAATTCCATCGCGCCGGCGAAGCGATCGAGCGCGGATATGAGGAAGCATTGGCGAGGCTCACCGAAATCCGGCGCATGCAGGAAGCCTATGCGCGGTAAGGCGTCAATAAATGTGAATCTGTAAGGAGGCAGGTAACCCCAAGTCCGTCTCCCTCACAGGGGCGGGATGGGATTGGCATATGCAGCACCATCCGGCGCTTCGCTTCAGGCTCGGCGCGTTCGTCGCTGCTATCGACCCACTGGCTCGATTGCAGCGACGAACCGCTCCTTCCCCTCACCCAGCGATATAGGCCTTGATCTGTTCGGCCTCGAGTTCGATCTCGCGGATGCGCCATTTTACGACGTCGCCGATCGAGATGATGCCGGAGAGTTTGCCTTTTTCCTCGACCGGGACATGGCGGAAGCGGCGCAGGGTCATCAGCTCCATCAACTCGTCGGTGGTAGTCTCCTCCCTGCAACGATGCACCTTGGCCGTCATCAGCGAGGCAATCGGCTGATCGAGACAATCATGGCCATGCTTGGCCACCGCGTTGACGACATCGCGCTCGGTGAATATGCCGGAAATCTTGCCTGCCATGCCGACGACAACGATGGCGCCGATGCGATTCTCATTGAGAATTCTGGCTGCCTCCGCGACGGTCGTATTACCCCCGGTGGTAATGACATCGCGGCCTTTGGTATCAAGTATGGCTTTTACGGAAACTGACATTCGATTCTCCCATCTCGAAAGCACAGTGAACATGCGAGCCTCGGATTTGTTCCGAAACCGCCCCAAGGTTTCGGACCGCTGCTCTCTTCATCGGCCGCGTTGGTCTCCTCCTATGCGCGTCCGATATCCATGAATTTTGCGCCTGCGGGGCCAAGAAAGCAACAGCTTCATTCCGTTGATGCGGCGGGATTTTCGACTTCGGCACGCGGCTGCCGGTCGAACAGCGAAAACAGCAGAAAGCCGAAGAGGAAGCCGCCGATATGCGCATCCCAGGCAACCGGTTGCGAACTGTCGCCGACGAGCGTGATGCCGAAAGCGACCAGCGCGTTGCCGGCGATCCACATCACTATATAGACGACGACGGTACGGCTGCGCAGCGAGTCGAGGATCGACAGCCGTGGGTTAAGATGGGCTTGCCGGATGCCGACGCGGCGGCCGTCCATCGCCGGAAAAGCGAAACGGCAGGCCGCCCCCATCAGTCCTGAAACGACGCCGGAGGCGCCGATCAACAGGTTCTGGTCGCCCCAATAGATAGCGGCGTGCAGGAAGGCGGAGGCGGCGGCCGACAGAATCCAGAAGATCACGTAGCGTGCAACCCCGATCCGGCGCGCGACGGGCGCGGCGAAGACCATCAGCCACAGTCCGTTGAAGACGATATGCTCGATACCGCCGTGCAGAAGCGAATAGGTGACCGGCGTCCACAACCATTCCAGCCCCTGCTGCGACAGCGGGAAAGCATAGCGCGCGGGAATGAAGCTGAAGGTGAAATAGAGCCAGTTCAGCGTATCGTCCGACCACCAGGGCAGGTTCTGAACAGCGAAGACGACGGCCAGCAGCGCCAGGCTTGCGAGGATGACGGGTGGCAGGTTGAAAGCCGGAACGCGCTGCGGCGGCCGCGGATCTTCTGGCTGTTGGCGCGGCGGCTCTGCATCATCCATGTCTTGCTCTAAGGTCCTTAAAAGGGACTCGACACATACAGCAGCGATCGTCAAAAAAAAAGCCGTCCACCCCAGGTGGACAGCTTGTTCGGGCGCTCCTCATTGGGATGCATGGCAGTGGTTTGCATCCCACGCCCGAAATAATCTGTACTGAAGGTCACCTCGTGAAGTGAGGGGGGCTTGCTCCCATTCGAGGCCGCAGAAGGCGAACGATACCCTCTGTTAACCCTAATGGTTCGACGTTGGCATGAATTAAGCAGGGCAAGGCGTGAGGGCGATGAACGCCCCGGCACTTGAACTGAAATGGGACACCGACGCGTCATGCGCCTGAAGACAAGCACCGAGATATTTACCTATTGGGAGCAACTGCGCGGTAGCGCGGATGCCCCCTTGCGCAATTTGATACAGCCCTCGGCGGTCCGCCATATCCTGCCGGAGCTCTTCATTCTCGAGCTAGTGCCGGATCAGGCGCCGCGTTTCCGGCTGGCCGGGACGGCGATCTGCAGTCTCATGGGACGCGAGATTCGCGGTGAGAGTTTTGCGGCACTTTGGGCGGGCAGCCAGATCGACGACCCGGTGCGCATCGCGACAGGCGTGATGACGCATGTGGTTCCCGCACTGATCAATGCCACCGGCTACACTATCGGCGGCCGCCATATGGCCTTTGAAATGGTGCTGATGCCGATGCGTTCGTCGGATGATGTCTGCGATCGTCTGCTCGGCTGCCTGACACCGGCTGCACATACGGCATGGCTTGGCAGCGAGCGTCTGGAGTTCCTGGCGCCCGATCGCAGCCGCCTGCTTCACGACCGCCCTGCCCGCGCCATCGAACCGCCATCGCATCCGCAAGCTGACGGTATCATCTCCCATCAGGACGGCGTCGGGTTTGGTGATTTGATGCGCCGGATGCTGAATTTGAAGACGAGCATGCGTGCTCATGCATCGGTTGATCCATCATGAGACAAATTCGGCAGCCTTTTCTGAGTCATCTCTTAGAGAAGACAACCTTACCTTAAGAAGTTTCGGCTAATGATTGTAATAAATATAGTCGGTTGAAGAAGCCAGTTCATGCATTCATTCCAGCCAGCCCAGACGACGCGGCCAAACCAAATGGCAGTGAATGCGCCGCGCAAGGATCAGCGGACCTTTCAGCGGGTTCCGATCAATATGCAGGGCCGTCTGATGCTGGCCAGTTACGAAGAGTACGAATGCCTGGTCACCGACATGTCGCCCGGCGACATGTATGTCACCTGCCTGGGACGTCCGCGCGCCAATGAGCGCGTCGTGGCCTATATCGACCATCTTGGCCGTGTCGAGGGGAATGTCGTTGCCGTCGACGGTCGGGGCTTCAGCATGTCGATCAACGCGACTGACCGCAAGCGTGAGAAGCTCGCAGCCCAGCTGACCTGGCTGGCCAACAAGCATGAGCTTGGTCTTCCCGAAGATCGCCGCCACGACCGCTTGACGCCACGCTCCACCACGAGCGAGTTGACCCTGGAAGACGGCACTCGTTATGTCTGCCGCATCATGGACTTGTCGCTCTCGGGCGCCGCCGTCGACGTCGAGGCCCGCCCGCCGATCGGAACGCCCGTGCGCCTCGGCAACATGCGCGGCCGCGTTGTGCGCCACTTCATGGAAGGTGTCGCGATCGAGTTTCTCTCGCTGCAGTCCCGCGAGACCTTACGCGAATTCCTCTGATCCCGTCATTCTGCCGTCACGTTGATTCTAGAGACAGGGGCGATTCATCCCCCTCTGTCCGCGTGGTCGCCGATGAAGACGCTTTATCCGGAAAGCGAACCCCATGATCAGGGCATGCTCGACGTTGGCGACGCCAACAGCATTCATTGGATGCAATCGGGCAACCCGAACGGCGTTCCCGTCGTCATCCTGCATGGCGGTCCGGGATCGGGCAGTTCCGCCGGCGCCCGCCGCTTCTTCGATCCGCAGCACTATCGCATCATCCAGTTCGACCAGCGCGGCTGCGGCGGCAGCCTGCCGCACGCATCCGAGCCGGAAGCAGATCTTTCCGCCAACACCACATGGCACCTGGTCGCCGACATCGAGCGGCTAAGGCTATTTCTCGGCATTGAGCATTGGCTGGTCTACGGCAATTCCTGGGGATGTACACTGGCTTGGGTGTACGCTCAGGCCCACCCGGAGCGCGTCGCAGCCCTTGTTGTCGCCGGCGTGACCATGACCCGACAATCCGAGATCGATTGGCTTTACAAAGGGCTCGCTCGTTTCTTTCCCGAGGAATGGGAGCGATTTCGCGCAGGTGTTCCGGAGAGCCAGCGCGATGGTGATCTCGTCGCGGCCTATTGCCAGCTGCTCCGCGACCCAGACCCTGCCGTGCATCTCAAGGCCGCCAGGGACTGGCACGAATGGGAATCGGCCAATATTCTGGTCGATCCGCGGGCAACGCTTTCCGACCGTTGGGCAGATTCAAGCTATCTCATAGCAAGAGCTCGCATCATCACCCACTATTTCCACCATCGCGGTTGGCTGGAAGACGGACAGATATTGCGGAATGTCCATCGGCTTGCTGACATCCCTTGTACGATGATCCAAGGCCGCCTTGATCTGGAGGGACCTGTCGTCACGGCATGGGAACTGTCGCGGGCCTGGCCCACGGCATGTCTGGTGATGGTGCCCAACGCCGCCCATTCGCCGGGGACGTCGGAGATGGCGGCAGCCATTATCGAAGCCACGGACGTGTTTCGCGCCCTCGCTTGAAGGCAGTAAAAAAATCAAAAATATTTTTTCGCGCACCGTCCCAAAATGGAACAGCACGAGGAAATCCGCGGCATTCGGACTGTCTCCACCATGTGCCGAGACAAGGAATTGGCCCTGTTTCATTAACGCCTCGGGTGAACAAGCGGCACGGCTAATTTTATCAAACAGAAAGAAAGTCATTCAAAAACAAACGGATATGAGAAATCCAGTCACAATGGCAAACGCCGGAAGATTTTCGCATTCCGATGGAAATTACTTCAAATTTGAATCAAATTTTGCTCTCATTTTATGACAATTCGACGCGTGTTTGAATAAACTAAGTGCTTAATTTGACTGCGTAATTTTGCGTGGGGTAAAAGCCTGCATGTCATTCTGGTCCCAATAAAACAGGGACACGGACATGAGCTTTCCATTCTTTCTTCGCGGTTATGCCGCAATAGCTCTCTTCACCTTCGGCTGTCTCGGCCTTGCCCATGCGGCGCCTGCCAATATGACGATTACCGGCGATGCCGCGCCGCCGATCGGCCATTACCAGTTCTGCAGGGAAAATCCGACGGAATGCGCCTACGCCGGCGGCGATGCCGGTCCCGCCATCCTTACCGAAGATCGCTGGAAGACGATCCTGAAGATCAACTACACGGTCAACACGACGATCAAGCCGATGACCGACATGGATCTCTACGGCGTCGAGGAGAAATGGGCTATCCCGACCACAGCAGGCGACTGCGAGGATTTCGCGCTCCTGAAGCGCAAGGACCTGATCGAAGCTGGCTTTTCCCCCTCCGATCTGCTGATGACCGTCGTGCTGCAGCCGAACGGCGAAGGCCATGCCGTATTGACGGTACGTACCGACCGCGGCGACTTCGTGCTCGACAATATGCGCAACAAGGTAAAGCTCTGGTCGGATACCGAATACACCTTCCTGAAGCGCCAGTCGGCCGACGATCCGGCCCGTTGGGTCAAGATACAGGATGGCCGCGCCGTCGCAGTCGGTAGCTTGAAGTAATTATTCTTCCGCCTTGCGACCGCCGGCGGCCTAGCGTCGGCGGCGTGAGCAAAAGGCCCGGTCTGTCCCCGGATTTCTGTCCCGACCGGCGCCTCGGAGCCGTTCCCGCTGTCCCGGGAACGGCTCTTTTCGTTTCAGTGCGTACTCGGCCGGAAATCCGTTCGGATCCTCGCAAGGACATATCCGCCATTAAATATGCAGGCCGATGTATTCTTAATCATTCGTTAACCATCGGGGCGGCAATCATTCCATATTGGGACTCATCAGGGGTCTCTTGCCGCAATGGATGCGTCGTCGAGGATGCGTCCGATGCGGGTTGGAACCGAAGGCAAGAGCATGGCCCCTCCTCTGTCGTCCACCTCCATGATCGACGAACAGCCGTTGATATCGAGCAGCCTGGTTTACCGTCTGACGGCTGGGGTAACCGTGCTCGCGGCACTGACCGTCGCAATCACCATCGGCGGCCGCTGGCTCGGCGAGAAGATTGCGCTCGCGGGCCACACGGCAAGCATCAGGCCGATCACCGTGACGATCGGCGAGGATACGTTGCGCCTTGGCGCCAATATGATCCGCTTTCCGAGCGAACGGGCAAACGGCGTCGCCGAACGCATCGATCTCTATCTGACCTGGCCGCAGATGCAGGGCTACAGCGATGCCGACCGGCTGCGTTTCGACGATACTTCTCAGTCCTCGTCGCTGATTTTCCTTCAGTTCAGCCAGAGCACCATGTCGCGCGACATGTCGGGCCGGTTGGAGCCGATCTATTCGCACCTGATGGAGGGGCAGTCCTTTGCCGGCCCGGACGGCCTGACCGTGCATCCCTTGCGCGCCGATGCCGGCTATAGCGGCGAAGTGCTGCTCACCGCGCCGCGCGCCGGCGAACCTGATTATGTCGTGCGTTGCATCCTGCCCGCTTCGCCCGACCTCGCGACCAGCGGCGACTGCCAGAGGGACGTCAAGGTCGGCAAGGATCTCAGCGTCCTCTACCGTTTTTCCGCCAACCTGCTCGGCGACTGGCAGGCAATGGATGCGGCTGTCCAAGGCTTCGTCAAATCCCACCTCATCGACGCACCGAACGCCGGCGGCATTTCCGCGAGCGACGGTTAAATTGGTGCCGAAATTTGAAACCAACTGTTCATCATAAACCGATTGGTAACGCTAAGCCCCTACGTTGGAACCCAACGGGCGTTCCTGGAGGCGGCGGCCGGATAATCGAGACCGTAAATGCAAGCAGAGAGTGAAGTAGTGTCCAGATCAAATTTTTCCGCATCCTCATCGCACTCCGGCAAGTTTCTGGCGAAGATGCTGTTTGGTCTTGCGATTTCGACGGCGACGGTCACCATGACCGTTGACGCATCGAACGCAGCCGGAGGTCCGAAATATGCGGGCATCGTCATCGATGCGAATACCGGCAATGTCCTTTACAGCGAGAATGCCGACACGCTTCACTATCCCGCATCGCTGACCAAGATGATGACGGTGTATCTGACCTTCGAGGCGCTCGAATCCGGTCGGATCACCCTCGATACGCCGGTGGTCTTTTCAAAGAATGCGGCTATGCAGGCGCCGACGAAGCTTGGCATCGGCACTGGTCGGTCGGTCACCGTTCGTGAAGCGATCCTCGGCATCGTCACCAAGTCGGCCAATGATGCGGCCATGGCGCTCGGCGAAATGCTCGGCGGCTCGGAAGACAATTTCGCCCGCATGATGAACGACAAGGCGCGCGCGCTCGGCATGACGCGCACGACCTATCGCAACCCGAACGGCCTGCCGAACACAGCGCAGATGACGACGGCGCGCGATCAGGCCCGTCTTGGTATCGCCCTGCGCGAGCACTTTCCGCAATATTACGGCCTCTTCTCCACGACGAGCTTTCGTCTCGGCAACAGAGTGATCCCAGGCCACAACCATCTGCTCGGCTCTGTTCGCGGCGTCGATGGCATCAAGACCGGTTACACACGCGCCGCCGGCTACAATCTCGCGACTTCCGTGAAGGTCGATGGCCGCTCGATCGTCGGCGTCGTGCTCGGCGGCGCTTCGACGCCTGCCCGCGACAACCAGATGCGCAAACTGATCGCAGCCTATCTGCCGGTGGCGTCGACAAAGCACATTTCCTCCAACGTGGTTGCCCAGACCGTGGCGGAAACACCGAATATCCAGGCCGCGAGCGCCCGCATGGCGGCGGCTGGCAGCGCGAAGGCGAGCAAGGCCGAGAGCGCGGAGGCAGAGGACGATCAGCCGCCGTCCAGCGCCGCTGCTTTTGCAGCCGTAGCGCCGAAATCCGGCAATCCGCTGCTTGCGACCAAGCAGAAGCAGCGCGCCGCGTCCAACGAAGTCGCCTCCATCGCGCCGACTGCAGCGGATGAGAGCAGCGAGAATGAGGTCGACACGCTTACGACCGCCTCGACCTCCAAGTCCGACACGAAGATCATCAAGCCTCAGAAGGCTGAAAAACTCGCAAAGGCGAGCAAGGCTGAGAAGGGCCACACCGGATGGGTTGTCCAGATCGGCGTATCCTCCAGCAAGGATGGCGCCAACGATCTGCTCGACACCGCCAAGGGCAAGGGCGGCAAGGCATTGCGCTCGGCCAAGGCTTATGCAGTTGCCTATGATGGCGGCTATCGCGCCCGCTTCGGCGGCTTCGGGGACCAGAACGCGGCGGTCAACGCCTGCAAGGTGCTCAAGAAGGCTGGCGTGAAGTGCTGGGCAAGTTTGGAATAGGAGAATGTGGCCATGTTTTCGTGCCGCATTATCGAGAGATTGCCGGGTTTTGCGTGGCGACGCCCGGCTTTCCGGTCCCGGATGTTTATGGGGCCGGCCCTGAGTTTGTAATGTGTTGCGGGGATATGAGATGGCGATGAACGAGAACTTTCCAGGTTTCTCGCTCGATGGCGCGGGAAAGATCAAACCGAAGGGGTTTGCCCTTCATCCGCTGCATGAAGCAGCATTGCGGTTGGCCGATCTCGGCCTCAACCGTTCGCGTTCGCGCAGTAAGACGAAAGACCTGATTGGCATCCTGCTTTGTCACGGCGCTCGCGCCTGGCGCTATTCGCAGCCGGAGGCCAATATTCGACTGCACATCACCTCGCCGAACGGCCAGGCACCGGTGCAACTGCGGCTGCGCTGAGCGCCCGCTTTACAGCAATCCCAGTTCCGAAAGCTCGCGCCTCAAATCCGCGGGCAGTTCGGCTACGCCGCCGAGACTATCAAGGTCACGCGGCACATCATCCTGCGGCAGGTAGCGCCAACCCTGGAAGGCCCGGCGCGGCTGGCCGGCGGTTTCGACGACACTCGGGTCGAGGATGAGCCGGCAGCGATGAATGCCGTTGACGTCGGTGAAGGTTTCAATGCCGAGCAGCCTCTGTCTCGCCTGCACCTGTCCCTTGATCACCCAATAGAGCGAACCGCCGTCCAGCAATTCCTCCATGCGCTTTGGCACCATCCGCGTCGTATGGGTCGTATGCGGCTCCAGGCCGGCGGCAATCGCGCTCATCGCCCGTTCGGAAACCCATTCGCGCAAATCCTCAAGCGAGTCGGCGCCCACGCATAATTTGATCAGATGCAAAGCCATGACGCCGTTGAAATCCTTTTGACCGGCAGCGTCAAGCTTTTAGAGCCAAGCGTCCACACTCAACACTCGACAACATTCACCGCGAGACCGCCGGTCGACGTCTCCTTGTACTTCTCGCTCATGTCGTAGCCGGTCTGGCGCATGGTTTCGATGCAGGCGTCGAGCGGCACGAAATGCTGGCCATCGCCCTTGAGTGCCAATGAGGCGGCGGTGACGGCCTTGACGGCGCCAAGTGCGTTGCGCTCGATGCAGGGCACCTGCACGAGGCCGGCAACGGGGTCGCAGGTCATGCCGAGATGGTGTTCCAGGGCGATTTCGGCGGCGTTTTCGATCTGCTCCGGCGAGGCGCCCATGACGGCGGCAAGTCCCGCAGCCGCCATCGCGGCCGCCGAACCCACCTCGCCCTGACAGCCGACTTCGGCGCCGGAGATCGAGGCATTGTGCTTAATGATGCCGCCGACGGCTGCGGCCGTCAGCAGGTAATTGCGGATGCCGTCCTGGTCCCAGTCCTCATGGAAGTGCTGGTAATAGCGGATCGTCGCCGGGATGACGCCGGCAGCACCATTGGTCGGCGCGGTAACGACACGGCCGCCGGCGGCGTTCTCTTCGTTGACGGCCATGGCGTAGACGCTCAGCCAATCGTTGGCGAGCAGCGGATTGATGCGGTTGCTGCGCCATTCCTCCTGCAGCTTGTCATGGATGGCGCGCGCCCGACGGCGCACCTTCAGTCCGCCCGGCATGATGCCGTCGACCTTCAGGCCGCGATCGATACAGCTGCTCATCGCCGTCCAGATGCGATCCAGCCCGGCATCGAGATCGTCACTGCTCATGCGCGTTTCTTCGTTGGCGCGCTTCATCTGCGCGATAGAGAGACCGGAGCGTTCGGCCATATCCAGCATCTGCTTGGCGCTGGCGAAGGGGAAAGGGATGCGCTCGCCCGAGGAGCCCCGCTTCTTATCGGCGCGCATCTGTTCGAGCTCGGTGTCGGTGACGACGAAGCCGCCGCCGACGGAGTAATAGATGCGCCTGACGAGCAACCGCTCGTCCTTGTCGTAGGCGGAAAAGCTCATACCGTTGGCATGGCCCGGCAGCGGCACCTTCTTGTCGAAGATCAGGTCGGTCTTTGGCTGAAACTGATAGGCCGGGTGGCCCGGCGGCGTAATGCGGCCGCTGCGCTCGACTTCGTCGATAACGGCATCCATGCGGTCTGGATCGACCTGATCCGGGCGCTCGCCCATCAGGCCGAGAATCACCGCCCTGCCCGTGCCGTGGCCGATGCCGGTATGGGCGAGCGAGCCGTGCAGGCTCACCTTGATAGAGGCAACATGCACGTTCGAGGACGACCGTGGCCACTCGCTCGACAGCACGAGGTCAAGGAACCGATTCGCGGCCGACATGGGACCCATCGTGTGCGAACTGGACGGTCCGACGCCGATCTTGAAAACATCGAAAACTGAAAGAAACATGGGCCTTTGGTGCCTCCTCGGCAAATCAAGCAATGACAAGGCTACGCCATCAAGGCAACCCTGCACGGCGATCGACCGACATCGGATTTCATGCCTGCGACATTACATATAGGCGTGGGGCGGCGCAAACATAAGACCATTGCACCCGAACGGGCGTACGCTACAGTCGGCAACAGATAGACTTGGAGAATCTGCCTTCATGACGACCGCCGACTATGTCGCCCTCGCCCTCTTCATTTTTCTCTGGGTCGCGCTGAACTGGATCACCAGCAGCGCCAGCTTCTTCAATCGCACCAGCCTGACGCTGGCGATGAACGAACGCCGGCGCGAATGGATTCACAATTCGCTGCGCCGCGACCTGAAGATGATCGATACGCAAATCCTGGCCGGCCTGCAGAACGGCACCGGCTTTTTTGCCTCGACATCGATCTTTGCCATCGGCAGCTGCTTCGCCCTGCTTGGCGCTACCGACAAGGTCAACGCCTTCTTCTCCGACCTGCCTTTCATCCTCAACGGCGGCCGCGCCGTCTTCGAGATCAAGGTGGCGGGGCTCGCCTGTCTGTTCGGCTACGCCTTCTTTAAATTCGGCTGGGCCTATCGCCTGTTCAACTATTGCACCATCCTCTTCGGCGCCTTGCCGATGCGGCAGGATGCCGAGCTCGACCCGGTGCGGGCGGAACGAGCCGCCGAGCGTGTCATCCGCATGAACGTCATCGCCGCGCGCAATTTCAATGCGGGTCTCAGAGCCATCTTCCTGTCGATCGGCTATCTCGGCTGGTTCCTGAGCCCTTACGTCTTCATGGTCACCACGATGTTCATCATCGTCGTTCTGGTCCGCCGGCAGTTTTTTTCCGATGCCCGTCTGGCCATCATGGATATCGATGTGCCATGACATCGCCGCGCCGGCGGGTAACCAAGCCGGTTCTGACGAACTTGATTCATGCTTGGAAGGACCTGCCAATGGCTGTTATCGCCGAGAGTATCGATGCGCCGCAGAAAACGCCCCGCATCGGCATTCTGGACACGGCCCGCGGCCTCGCCCTTCTGGCGATGGCGAGCTATCATTGCACCTGGGATTTCGAGTTCTTCGGCTATCTTACGCCGGGTACGGCAGAGACCGGCTGGCTGAAATTCTATGCACGTGCCATTGCCAGCACCTTCCTGTTCCTCGCCGGCGTCAGCCTGGTGCTCGCCAGCACGCCGGAGATCCGCTGGCGGTCCTATTTCAAGCGCCTCGGCATGATCGTGGCTGCCGCCGTGGCGATCTCCATCGTCACCTTCATCGGCATGCGCGACGAATGGATCTTCTTCGGCATCCTGCACAGTATCGCGGCGGCCAGCATCATCGGCCTGCTCTTCCTGCGCCTGCCGGCCTTCGCGACATTGCTGGTAGCCGTGTTGCTCGCGACCGGCATCCTCGTCGATAATGTCATCGCACCTTTTTCGCTGCATTCTCCCGTCTTCGACGCGCCCTGGCTCTATTGGATCGGGTTGTCAGAGAACCTGCCGCGGTCGAACGATTACGTGCCGGTCTTCCCTTGGCTGACGCCGTTTCTTTTCGGCCTCGGCATCGCGCAGCTGGCGATTTCGCTCGGCTGGCTCCAGCCCTTGGCAAAGCTCGGCGCCGGCCGCAACCTGATCGCCCGCGTCGGCCGCCACAGCCTGATCTTCTACCTCGTCCACCAGCCGCTGCTCTTTGGCCTCGTCTATCTTCTGTCGCTGGTCGCGCCCGCTCCGGCACCGGACCCGACGCTTGGCTATATCAGGCAGTGCGAGGCATCCTGCACGCGGTCCGGCAGCGAAGCCATGTGCCGCAGCTTCTGCAAGTGCACACTCGATCAATTACAGGCGCAAAACCTTTACTCAGCCCTGGAATCCGGAGCAATTAAGGCAGATAGCGATGAACGGATCAGCCGAATCGCGTTACAATGCACGGAACAAGCGCAATGACAGGGTTATTCGATGAATGCCTATCGTTCCAAGTCGCTGAGTTTCCCATGGCCGCCTTTATTATATAGTCTTGCAGTCATAACAGCGCTGTACCTGAACCAGGATTATCCGGTGCGTCTGCCCTACCCATGGATCGCAGTCTGCTGGGGTATCGGCGCTCTTTTGACCATCGTCGCGGTGGCGCTGAATGTCTGGGCGGTGAAGACGCTGATCGAGAGCCGCACCACCGTGCTGACGCAGCGCTGCACGGCGCATCTGGTGACCAAGGGCCCGTTCCGCTTCACCCGCAACCCGACCTATCTCGGCTATACGCTGCTGACGGCAAGCCTTGGCCTGATGATCGGCAATGTCTGGTTCGTCGCCATGGCGGCCGTGGCGGCGGCGCTGACCACGCTGCTGGTCATCCGCTGCGAGGAAATGCACCTGCTCTCCCGCTTCGGCTGCGAATTCGAGTTTTATTGCAGGCATACACGCCGCTGGATTTGAGGAGCTTACGTCCCCACGCCGATCTCGGCCAGGCGACCGAGACAGGCTTCCTCGACATTGTCGAGTTCGGTCAGCGTGTCTTCGATATCCTTGCGCTTCTGACGCAGTTCGTTGCGTTTCTCATCGACGCGCTTCATCAGCAGCTTCAACTGACCCATCTCGCCCGGCGGTTCCTTGTAGACCTGGATGATCTCGCGGATTTCGGCGATGGTGAAGCCGATGCGGCGGCCGCGCAGGATTTCCATGATAAGACGACGGTCGGCCGTGCGGAACAGACGCGTGCGGCCCCTGCGCTCGGGGTGGATAAGACCTTCATCCTCGTAGAAACGCAATGTTCGGGTCGAAACCCCGAATTCCCGCGTCAGTTCCGTTATGCTATAGTATCTATCCACCAATCATCCGCCCCTGTCTTGCAGAGGTCATAATATTGACTTTTACGTAATAGTCAATTTGTGCAGGGCGCCACTCCCCCGCTCATTTCAGCCTAGTGAATGGCGAACCACCACGTCGCAAGGCCCAGGAACGCGAAATATCCAGTACAATCCGTGACCGTGGTGACGAAAGCCGACGAGGCGATGGCCGGATCGGCGCCGAAGCGGTGCAGAATCAGCGGCAGAAGGATGCCGCCAAGAGCCGCGGCGACCAGATTGATGATCATCGCCGCTCCGACGACGACGCCGAGCTGAAAATCATGGAACCAGAATGTGGCCACGGCACCCATGATGATGGCGAAGAGGATGCCGTTGAGCAGACCGACGCTTGCTTCCCTGCGGATGACGCGGAAGGCGTTGTAGATGTCGAGGTCGCCGGTGGCGAGCGCGCGCACGGTGACGGTCATGGTCTGTGTGCCGGCATTGCCGCCCATCGACGCGACGATCGGCATCAGCACGGCAAGCGCCACCATCTTCTCGATCGCACCGTCGAAGACATCGATGATGCTGGAGGCCAGGATCGCCGTGATCAGATTGACCGCCAGCCAGACGAAGCGCGAGCGCACCGTCGAGGCGACATTGTCCGACAGTTCTTCGTCGCCGACGCCGCCGAGGCGCTTGATGTCCTCGTCGGCTTCCTCGTTGATGACGTCGACCACGTCGTCGATGGTCAGTACGCCGACAAGCCGTTGATTCTCGTCGACGACGGCCGCGGACAGCAAGTCGTATTGCTCGAAGAGCTGCGCCGCCTCTTCCTGGTCCATCTCGGCCGGGACAGGGTGCGAGGTCTCGCGCATGATGCTCTCGACCTTCGTCTGCCGCTTGGCCCTGAGGATGCGGTCGAGATCGATGCCGCCCAGCAGCTTGAAGGTCGGGTCGATGACGAAGATCTGGGTGAAGACTTCCGGCAGCCCCTCTTCGTCGCGCATGTAGTCGATCGTCTGGCCAACCGTCCAGAACGGCGGCACGGCGACGAATTCGGTCTGCATGCGGCGGCCGGCCGACCGCTCCGGATAATCGAGCGCCCGCCGCAGGCGGACCCGCTCGGTAAACGGCAGTTGCGACAGAATCTCGTCGCGGTCTTCCTGGTCCAGATCCTCGAGAATGTAGACGGCGTCGTCCGAATCGAGCTCGCCGATGCCGGCGGCGATCTGGTCGTTCGGCATCTGGTCGACGATCTCCATGCGGATCGCCTCGTCCACCTGCGTCAGCGCGGTCATGTCGAAGTCGTTGCCGAGCAATCGCACTAGCGCCAGGCGTTCATCCGGGGGCAGCGATTCGAGAAGATCGCCGAGTTCGGAATCGTGCAGCCGCACGACATTCCGCTGCAGGAACGGAAGGTCGTGCCGCTGGAGCGCGTCGTTGACCTCGCTCAGGAAATCGGAGCGGACGACACCATTCTCGTCATAGATATCTGGATTGGTTTCCGCGGAGGTCTTGCGAACGAGCGCGTCTTCGTCGGTCATCGTCATCTGCCGCCTCGCATTCCGGTTCCGCCTATGGGATTTCGGGATCCCGGCATCGAGAATGACGGCCGAAAGCTGATTGTCAACAATTGGATAGGCGGAAATGCGGACATTTTGTATCGTCTTCGCAAGACGGTGGCGCCAACCTCGCCTTGCCACTATCCTCAGGCGGTGAGCATATCGCCCCGACAACAGAGAGAACCGTGCCAGTCCGTCCCATCATCCGCTTTCCCGATCCGCTGCTGAGAACCGCTTGCGCGCCGGTCACCGTCTTCGATGACGATTTGCGCAGTCTTGCCGTCGATCTCCTGGACACCATGCGCGCAGCTCCCGGCGTCGGCATCACTGCCGCCCACATCGGCGTGCTCCAGCGCATTACGGTGATCGAACTCAACCGGGAGGACGGCGTGCGCACCTATATCAATCCCGAGATTACCTGGTTTTCCGAGGAGACGATGCGGCATATGGAAGGCAGCGTCTCCATGCCTGGCGCCACCGACGAGGTCATCAGGCCGAAGGCCATCCGCTTCCGCTATCAGGATATTGCCGGCGAAGCCCATGAGGCTGCGGCCGAAGATTTCCTGGCGGTTTGCATCCAGCATGAGGTCGATCAGCTTGACGGTCTGTTCTGGCTGCAGCGCCTTTCAAAATTGAAGCGCGACCGGCTGGTGAAGAAATGGGAGAAAGCCAGGACCTGAGCCGATCCGCACAAAAGATACGGGCGCCACTTGGGCGCCCGCTGATTGTCTGATGAAGAGGCAGATCAGCTCTTCAGCTTGGTGTTGCAGAGGCTGTAGTAGCCGCCACCCTTCTGGATCCACTTCAGGCCATTGAGGCTGTTCTTGGCCTTGTTGGCGTTGTAGGCATCGACGCAAGTGTGGAAACGACCCTTGCCGGG